>JAYTNX010000357.1:0-3313 GCA_043748075.1 Pseudomonadota bacterium | reverse complement strand
CGGATGCGGCGGATGCTGGTCACGTCGGGCAGTCGGCGCAGGAAGCGAGCGGCGTCGCCCTCGCTCATCGGGTGGCTGACCAGGAAGCCCTGGGCTTCGCGGCATTTCTGCTGCTGCAGCAGCGCCAGCTGGTGCATGTGTTCGACGCCCTCGGCGGTGACGCTCATGCCGAGCGCGAAGGCCATGTCGATGATGGCGCGCGACAGAGCCGCGTCGCGGTTGTCGAGCGCGAGGTCGGCGATGAGCTTGCGGTCGATCTTCAGCCGGTCGACCGAGAGTTCCTTCAGGCGGCCGAGGTTCGAGTAGCCGGTGCCGAAGTCGTCGATCGCGACGTGCACGCCGAGGTGCTTCATGGCCTCGATCGCGCGGCGCGCCGCGGTCTCGTCGAGCAGCAGCGCGGACTCGGTGATCTCGATCTCGAGATTGTCAGCGGGCAGACCGGTGGTGGAGAGCACACGCTTCACTTCGTCGACGAATTCGTGATTCAGCAGCTGCGAAGTCGCGACATTGACGGCGATGCGGGTCAGCGGCAGGCCCGCGTCGAGCCAGGCGAAAGCTGCGCGGCAGGCCTGGTCCAGGACCCAGCGACCGATCTGGCGCATCAGGCCCGAGGCTTCGGCAATCGGCAGGAACTCGGTCGGTGCAATCGCGCCGACGCCGGGCAGATCCCAGCGCAACAGCGCTTCCATCGCGCAGACCTGGTCGCTGCCGAGGTCGATCACGGGCTGGTAGACGAGGCGCAACTGCTGTTCCGGGATCGCTCGACGCAGGCCAGCCTCGAGGCGCATGCGGCGCGCAGAGAGTTCGGACATCGAGCGGTCGAAGAACGCCACCGGCTCGCCGCGTGAGCGCTTGGCGTGGTACATCGCGAGGTCGGCGTGGCGCAGCAGCTCGTCGATGCTGGCGCCGTCGTCGGGCCACATGGCGATGCCGATCGACGGTGCCACGGTGATCTCGTGCGAGTGCACGGCGATCGGCACGGCGAGTTTCTCGAGGATGCGGTACGCGATCATTGCCGCGTCGGCGCGGGTCGCGATCTCGCCGAGATAGACGATGAATTCGTCGCCGCCCTGGCGGGCGAGCATGCGGCCGTCCTGCCGGCCCGGCGTCTCGGCCTGCACGATGCTGTCGGAGCTGCGCACCGCGGTGGTGAGGCGCGTTGCGACATTCTTCAGCAGCTCGTCGCCGACCGCGTGGCCGAGCGTGTCGTTGATGCGCTTGAAATCGTCGAGGTCGATGAACAACACGGCGGAGCCGTGTTCCGTGCCCGGCGCGCTCCGCAGGTCGGCGGCGACGGCCGAGCGGAAGTTTTCGCGATTCGCGAGGCCGGTCAGCGAGTCGAAATACGCAAGGCGGTGCACGTGCGCCTGCGCGATGCGCTTGGCGGCGAGCGCCTGCGCGAGCTGGCGGATCTCGTGCGGGTGGAACGGCTTCTGCACGAAGAACAGTCGGTCGGCGGGCGACACCGGGGCGAGCAGGGCGCTGAAGTCATGGTCCCCCGCCGCGGCGCAGACGACGATATCCACGTCGGGGTCGATCCGGCGGATCTCGCAGGCCGTCGACAGGTTGTCCGCGGTCGGCGGCAAGTGCAGGTCGATGAACACGGTGTCGAAGCGCGAGCCACGACCCGCTTCGCGCAGCACGGCCGCGGCGGCCTCGCGTGCGTTGCAGGCAAACTCGGGTGCGAACCGCGAGGGCGGGACGAGTGCCGCCTGGTAGGCCGCCATCGTCGACGGCTCGGCATCGACGACGAGCACGCGGATCGGCGCGGCCGCAGTGAGGGTCACCATGCTGGCAATCAGTCGTGCAGGTGGACGGCGTGAGAGGGGCGCGAGGTCACGGGGCGTACGGATTCCTGTGCGGTGAGTGGGGCGCGGGCAACCGCCGCTCGAGACTAGGCCGACGGGCGGGTTGCGACGGGTGCTTAAGTCACACTGAAGCCATCGTAGGCGGCCAGCCCGATGGCGGCGTGAACGGGGTCACAGCGTCGGCATCCGGTCGCTCCGCTTGCGACCGCGGTCGACGCGGCGTTAGCCTGTCCCGGACCGCGACGGGTCGAGCGACGCCGCAGAACATCACGCCTCCCGCCGCGGTTCGGGGCCGTCTTGAACGATTCACCTGTCTCGGGGACCACCCCCGGCCGTACGGTCGCCGACACCGCGTCGACGATCGCGCCGCTGGCGTGGTGGGTGCGCGTGCTCATCGCGCTCGGATTCCTCGGCCTGCTGGTCGTCGACCCGCTGAATGCGGGCTCGGGCTCGGGGCAGCGCTCTGAACAGGCCGTGCTGCGCATCGTCTCGCCGTTCTATGACGCTTCACGCCAGGTCACCGTCGTACTGATCGACGATGCCTTCCTGGCGCGCATCGGCAGCGGCTGGCCGATGAGCTATCGCGAACAGGGGTTGCTGCTGCGCCGGATCCTCGCACACGAACCGGCGGCGGTGTTCGTCGACCTGCTCTATCGGCATCGTCACGGTCGGGAAGCGTCGGACGACGATCCGCTCGACCTGCTGCGGCCGCTGCCGGGCGCCACGGATCAGCCGATCCCGGTGCTGTTCGCCGCGTTGAGTGTCGAGCAGCCCGGCGCGCCCGGAACGCCGCGAGGTTTCTGCCTGCCGAAGCTACCGGCGACCGGGCTCTACACCGATCGCCTGGTCGATCCGCGATCCATCGAGCCGGCGCTGCGCGCGCCATTCGGAATCAGCCCCGTCCCGCCTTCGGCGGACGCGTCCACGCGAACCGCCGCTGTCGGTGCCGTGGCCGCGACCGGTCCGCGACCGGGCGTGGCACTGGTCAGCTGGTCCGGTTGCGGCAACGCCTATCCGCTGCTGCTCGGAGGCAGCCGCAATGCGCCGACGCCCGCGATGGCGATGTTCGATGCGACCTGCCGACGCCGGCCCGCGCTGGCGGCCTGCGACTTCGGGGGCCGGGCGCCGCTCGAGGTCGCGCAGCGCTTCATGCAGCCGATGATCGTGCGCTGGGGTGCGTTCGCCGCGCGCAGCCAGGAGCCGTTCTACGCCGCTGGCGTCTGCCAACGCGCGACGAACGCCGAGGGTGGTGCGACGCTCACGACGCGCGTGTGGCGCGCGTTGCAGCAACTGGCACTGGGCGCGGTGTTCAACCTGCGCGCGGACGACGATCCCGAGGTGGCGCTGCCGTGCCCCGCCGTGGCGGTCATTCCTGCGGATGCCATCGTCGATGGCGATGCGGCGACGGTCGACGCGCTGCTGCGCGATCGTGCGGTGATGATCGGCGCAAAGGTTTCCGGTATCCCCGACTGGCAGCTCAGCGGCGTGCACGGCCTGGTGCCCGG
>JAYTNX010000356.1:0-2440 GCA_043748075.1 Pseudomonadota bacterium | reverse complement strand
ATCGCGCAGCTCGAAGCCTCGCAACGGCCGCTGCGCGCCTAGACCGTCAGCCGCGTCGCAGCCTCGGCGTCGATCGGCTGCCCTTCCACGACCGCACGTCGCGCCGGCGACGGCCCACTCGGCACGCGGACGCCGAGCCGGCCTCGCAGGTCCGCCGACAGGTCGCCGAGTTTCTGCCAGGTGTGGGCACGCCCCGCGGTGATCGCGCGATCGAAACTGCGCCACGCGAGCAGATCAACGTCTTCGAGTGGCGGCTGCAGCAGCAGGTCGGTCTGGTGGCGGCGCGCCAGCGTCGCGGCCGCGCTGTTGACCATCCCCGAACGCCACAGCACCTGGAAGATGTTCGGCCGCTTGCGCTCCTTCGAGCGCAGGCTGCTGATCAGCTTCCAGAACGGCGGCGCATCGGTGTCCTCGATGTCGGTCGTGAAGGTGCGGTCCGCGCCGACGTCGACGCCGATCACCGCCCCGCGCCCGGCTTCGCGCATCACGTCGACTGGCAGGTTGTTGATGGTCGCACCGTCGACGAACACCTCGCCCTGGTGCATCACCGGCGGCAAGACACCCGGGATCGCCACGGAGGCCCGCAGCCAGCGCCACAGCTCGCCACTGCGGTGCACGGCCGCATTGCCGGAGGTGAGGTTGGTGGAGACGCAGTAGAACGGCAGCGGCAGGTCCTCGATCGCGACGTCGCCGAATTCGCGCCGCAGCCGGCTGGTGACCCGCCGGCCCGCCACCAGCGACACCAGGGGCAGCGTGTAGTCGCCGAGCGGGTTGCTGTCGACGAAGGTGCGGCGGAACACCTCGAGCATCTGTTCGTCCGGCCAGCCGTGCGCCGCCGCCGCGCCCATGATCGCGCCGATGCTGGTGCCGCCGACCATGTCGATCGGCACGTCGTGTTCGCGCAGCGCGCGGATCACCCCGAGATGCGCGAAGCCGCGGGCGCCGCCGCCCGAGAGCACGAGGCCGACGGCCGTGCCAGTCAGTAGCCGCGCCACGCGCGGTACGTCGGCGCTGCTGCGCACGTGGTGGTGCGGCACGCCCGGTTGCACGGCGAGCCAGCGTTTCGCGGCGCCGCGCAGCAGCGGCCCGTCGTGCAGCAACACCATCTCGGCGCGTTGCGTCGCGAGCTGCACGTCGCGGGCCGCCGCCAACGAGGCCCAGGGCGCGGCGGTCGCCTCGGCGCGCGCCAGCAGCAGCAGGGAATCGGCCTGCCGCAGGCAGAGCTTGGTCCAGCTGGTCGGCTGGTGATCGGCCACGTAGATCACATAGTCGTTGGACGACTCGACCTTGTGGAACCAGTGGCTGGTGTGGTCGGCGCCACGCACGCTCCAGACCAGCTCGACGCTGCCCATGGGCCGCAGCGCCTCGACCAGCTCCATCGCGAAGCCCGCGACGTCGACGTCAATCGCCTGTGGCAGCAGCGTGAAGGTCCGCGGCCCCGGCGCGCGGCCACGCGGTGCATGCTGGCTGGAAGTCTCCAGCCGCGTGACGGTCAGTTGCGCGATGCGCAGCATCGCCTCCGGATGCAGGCGAAACACCCGGTCGAACGATTCGCGCGACAGGCGCACCATTTCGCTGTCGCGCAGCGCGACCACGGTGGCCATGCGCGGCCGTCCGGAAACGAGCCCCATTTCACCGACCGAGTCGCCGGCGACGACACGCCCCAGGAAGCGTCGCCGGTCCGACCCGTGTGGCGGCGAATAGGTGCCGAGGCCACCCGACAACAACAGGTACAGGGAATCTGACGGCTCGCCGGCCTCGAACAGCGTCGCGCCGCCGGGCAGCGACAGCCATTCGCATTCCGCGGCGATGGCGGCGACGGTGCTGCCGGAAAGGCCCTCGAAGAACGCCAGCCCCGAGAGCAGCACCCGCAGGTTGCCCCGGACCGTCAGGGTGTCTTCGGGAATGTCCTGTTCCATGGCGGGGGGCGCGCTCCAACGGGTAAGCTAGGCCGCTGCAGCGCGCCTGTCAGGCCCGTATTTCCGCGCTGTGATTCACGTCACCGAATGCCCGACGCCTACCTTGCCGACCGCCCCAAGGCCCGCTCCGTGCGGCCCCTCGCCGCCCTCTGGCCCTACCTCCTGCCCTACCGCCGGGTGCTGGTCGCAGCGCTGGTCGCGCTGCTGCTCGCCTCGGGCGCGATGCTCGCGCTGCCGCTGGCGCTGAAGGGCCTGATCGACAAAGGCATGGCGGTCGGCAGCGCCGCCACGATCAACGGCTACTTCGCGGCCTTCCTCGGGGTCGCCGTGCTGTTCGGTGCGTTCGCCGCGCTGCGCTTCTACATCGTCACCTGGCTCGGCGAGCGCGTCGTCGCCGACATCCGCGAGGCGGTGTATCGCAAGGTAATCCGGATGGACCCGCAGTTCTTCGAGGTGACGCGCACCGGCGAAGTGCTGTCGCGCCTCACCACCGACACCACGCTGGTGCAGTCGATCGCCGG
>JAYTNX010000355.1:0-11579 GCA_043748075.1 Pseudomonadota bacterium | reverse complement strand
GGATCGTACGTGCCGTAGCGCTCGTAGCCCAGGCTGAACAGTATCGGCCCGATCGCGGCGCCGATGATGATCGGCGAGAACAGGATTCCGTAGAGCTTGCCGTAGTGCCGCAGGCCGAAGTAGCGGGCGGTCATGAACGCAACGAGATCGAACTCGGCGCCTCCGGCGAGGCCGACCAGGGCGGCGAGAAACACCGGAGGCACTGACCCACTGGCGCCCAACAGGAATCCTGCCGTCGGCAGCGCCATGACCGCGGCCGACAGCCATGCTGCTGGAACGCGATCGAGCAGCACACCGGCGGCGAGCCGCCCCACCATCACGGCGATACCAATGACTCCCGCGAACCCGGCTGCGGCCTCGCGCGTCACGCCCGAATCGGTGAGCATCGGAATGAAGTTGGCGATGAAACCGGAAATTCCCGTCGAGAAGCACAGGAACGTGACGCCGATGATCCAGAACTGTCGCTTCCGCAGGGCGGCCGGCAGGTCCAGTCCTTGCGTCCCTGCGTCGGTCGCCGTTTCGGACGCGGCTGCCGTGGCGGGCGCCGTACGCTCGCGGAACCAGGCCAGCACCACGGGCAGGACGATGATCAGCGGCAGTGCGCCGAGGGCGCCATAGCCACACTGCCAGCCGCAGGACTGCACGGCCGCCGTCACGTACTTCGGGCCGAGCGTGGCGAAGATGCCGGTGCCCATCAGCGCGATGCCGAAAGCCAGGCCGCGGTTTCGGATGAACCAGCCGCTCACGGCGCGCGTCCACACAACCGGCGACGTGCCGGCGCCCAGGATTCCGATCAGCGCGTAGCCGGCATACAGGCCGGCGAGAGTGCCTCCCAGCAGCGCACAGACGAACACCCCGGCCGACAGGCCGAGTACGGAGTAGATCGCCACGCGGCGGGCCCCGATGCGATCGGCCAGCAGTCCCGCGAGCGGGCCCGCCACGATCAGCGTCAGGTAGGCGAATACGGTGGCCGACTGGATCGAACTGCGCGACCAGCCGTGGGCCTGCTCGAGCGGGCCGACGAACGCGCCGATGGTGTAGATCGGCACTGCCGTGATGCCACAGGTAATGCCGAGCGCCGCCGCGACCAGCACGCGCCAGCCGGCCGCGAACTCGCCCGTCATCGAACTCGCGGGAGTGCCTCGATCCCTGGCGGCCGGCGAAGCGGTCAGCATGTGCGGTACCTTACGATCCTGGCGACGGCAGCGAAGAATCGACGAGGATGATCCGGAATCCGTCGCCGATGTTGTAGCCCACCGCAAACGAGTTGCCCTGCATCTCGCCAGGGCGCTTGTCGCGGGTGTGCGTGTAGAGCAGGCGTCCGCCATAGGCCCACTGACGCTCACCGTCCGCGTTGACGACGATGCTCCAGCGTCCGACGTCGGCGTCTGTCGGCCCGGCCTTCACCGGCCGCCAGTACCGGGCCATGCAGTCCTGCATGCAGGTCTTGGCCGTCGCAAGCGTGTCCGGTCGCGCCGGCGCGTAGACCGTCATGCCCCGCGCGTCCGCGAACACCCAGCCCATATCGACGCGCGTGATGGTGACCCAGGGCGGCAGCGCCGGCGGCGGCTCGAGGATCACCGCGGTCCAGCCGCCCTCGATGCCCTGCCCGCGCACATCCCGCGGATCCTTGTCACGCGCGTAGCGGTACAACGGACGTCCCTGGAAACTCCACTGACGACCGCCACCCTCGAGCAGCGACGTAGAGAACGGAGCGCGAGGACTCGCGAGCCACGCCGCCTCGAGTGGTTGCCACATCGACAGTTCCGCGGCACGCGGCGGACGGGGTGACGTGTACAGCGTACGTCCCTTATGGTCGGCGAGGACACGACCCAGCAACGTGGTCTGCACGGTGAATCCCGCCGCGACCGGGATGACCCTCGGGGTGGCGGGTGGCTCGGCGCCTGACGCAGTACCAGCCTGCACAGCGCCACAGGCCAGGAGAACTGCGACGCTCAGGCGAAACTTCACGCGATGATCTCGGCGAGGGGCTCCGCAGTACGCAGCGACCGCGTGCCCCATTCGGAGATAGGCACGCCCATCGCCTGCATGACGGTGAGGCCGACGCGGGAAATGGGCCCGCCGTTGCCCGCGACGTTCATGCCCGTCCTGATGCGGCCACCTGCGCGGCCGATGGTCAGGCTCGGAATGCCGATGACCGAATGGGTCTTCGAGTCGCTCGTGTCGGTCTGCGCGAGGATCAGAGAGTGGTCGAGCAGCGTGCCGTCGCCCTCGCGGACCTCGCCCAGCATGGCCAGGAAGCGCGCCAGCGCTGCGAAGCTCTGCTCATTGAACCAGGCGGTCTGCACCTTGTAGCCGAGGTTCACGTCCATCGGCTCCTCGTGCGAGAGGATGTGGTGCGTGAAAGTGGTGCCCTTCGCGCGGATCTCCGACGCGGCCTGCGAATAGAGCAGGTTGAACACGCGGGTCTGGTCGCACGCAAGCGCCAGCACCAGGATTCGGGCGAGCGCATCGTGTGCGGCCTGGACCTCCTCGATCGCGAGCGTGGGTACACCCTCGGGCGGCTGCGCCGGTCGCCTGCAGGACTCCATCGAAGGGGGTGCCGACGCGGAGATCGCCAACTGTTTCTCCAGCTCCCGCACCGAGGTGAAATACTGGTCGAGCCGCGCGCGATCGGCCGATCCGAGCGTGCGCGCCAGGTCCTGTCGCTCTTCGGTGACGGCCGAAAGGACGCTCTGCCGGAGCAGCATGCGCGCATCGGGTTCGAAGGGGCCGCTGGCCGGATCGCGGAATCCGGACCCGAAAATGCGCTGGTAGAACCGCAGCGGCGAGATTTCGGCAGCGTTGTGGCTGCCAGCCGCGCCGTAGGAATAGCTGTCCTTCGGATTGCCGGTGCTGGAGAGTTCCAGTGACTTGAACCGCGTACCTCGGCCGAGCTGGTCGGCCACGAAGGTATCGAGCGTCGGCGCGGGCATGCCGTTGAACTTGACCGGCACGGTGCCGCACCTGGCGGCCACCCACCCGGTGTAGTGGACGCGGCTCGCAGCGCCGTCCAGCAGCGTATTGAAGCCGCTGAAATAGTTGATGTAGCGCGCACGGAACGGCTCGAGTGCCGCACATTCGGCGATGAAGCGATAGTCACGGCCAGACAGCGCCTCGATGCCGCGGCCGGGCGTGTGTCCGAGCCCCCAGAACCACGTCCCGAAACGCAAGGGCAGCGGTGCGCCGGCGGCGAAGGCGGTGCCATTGTCGTTCAGCAGCGAATCGAACAGTGGCAGGCCGACACTCACCGCAGCGCCGCCAAGGAGCCCACGCAGTACAGTTCGGCGCGTGGGCTGCGAGATTCGGATCGAGGTCATGGACGTGCTTCCTCGCGTAGGGTCGCCGTCTCGACCCCGGGCAGTTCCACCGCGTAGAAGTTCGGGCTCGCGACGATGCTGGCCAGCAGAGGCCGCAGCCGGTAACCGCCGCGGCGGAACATCTCGGCAAGGTAGTTCGCCCAGGACATGTCGGGGGACCCGCCTGTTCCGGCCAGCGCATAGGACGCCACGCGCTGGACGAGGCAGGCCGGTATGGACGGAAGCTCGCTCAATGCGGCACTGAGCCCGCGAACATCGGTGAACGTCGTGCCGTCGAGCACGCCGCTGGCATCGATCGCAGCGCCGCCGTCGCGAGCCCTCGGCTGGCCCGCACCGTCGAAATTCTCGAGTGCGAAGCCGATCGGATCCGTGAGCTTGTGGCAGCCCGCGCAAGTGGCATCCGTGCTGTGGACCTTCAGCCGTTCGCGCGCCGGCAGGTTCGTCGCTGCCGGCTCGTTGAACTTGCTGAAGTCGGTATTGGCCGGCGGGTCGGGGACTTTCTGGCACAGCAGCAGTTCGCGGACGGCGCGGCCGCGGATCGTGGGCGAGCTGCGGCCCGGATGTGAGTGCAGCGCCACGAATCCCGCGAGCGTCTGGATCCCGGCGCGCAGGTCGCCGGCGGGGAACTCGTAGTGTGACCAGCCCACGGTGTCCGCAACCGGCACGCGATAAATCCGGCCGAGGGCACTGCTCATGAAGGTGACCCGGGTGTCGAACAGTCTGCGATAGTCCTGGTCCTGGTCCAGCAGGTGCCAGGTGATCGTGCGCAGCAACTGCTCGCGTGCGTCCTGGGCGACCTGAGGATCGAAGGCGGGGTAGATCTCGCTGTCTTTCGACAGGCTGACGAATTTCTCGAACTGCAGCATGTCGGAGAACAGCGCGCGGACGCCGTTGACCAGCCGCGGCGACTTCAGGAAGCGCTCCGCCTGCCGGTCGAGACCGCGCCGGTCGTCCAGCTCGCCGCGGGTCGCCGCGTCGATCAGCGCCTCGTCGGGTGTCGTGTTCCAGAGGAAGAAGCTGAGCCGCGCTGCCTTGGCGTAGCCACTGAGCGCCGGCGGGGAAGCGTCGGCGCGCAGGCTGTCAGCGATGAATAGGAAGTGGGGGCTGACGAGCAGCAGCGACAGGCCGTATGTCAGTCCCTCGAAGAAGTCACCCACGCGGGCGGTCGCGGCGCCGGCGGTCTCCACGGCGCGCTGCAATTCAGCGCCCGAGAGTGGTCGGCGGTACAGCAGCTTCCCCGCCCGCTGCAGCGTTTCGCGTGCGCAGGCGTCGTCGCGGGCGTCGGCGCGGCGTGGACGGCACGGGATCAGCAGCTCGCGATTGACCGGGTCGACGACCTGGCGGCCGATGCCTTCGCCGAGCGTGGCGAACTTCTCTAGTCCGGACGGCGACACGGTCGCATGGCCGGCACTCACCGCCACCAGGTCCTCCTCACGCAGGATCGGGTCGAGGGCGCCACCGATCGCGATCTGCGGGCCGAAGACGTCCTGGATGATGTTGCGATACTGGTCCTCAGTCAGCAGCCGCAGCTGCGGCCGGTTGCCGCGCACCTGCGGCTCCTGGGGCGCACAGGCGGCGATGAACAGGGCTGTGACGGCAACCAGGACGAGGCGACCGGCAGGGGGCATGGTCAGCGTCCGGCCGTCATCAACTGCTTCGCGAGCCGCTCTTCATCGGACGGCGAGGCGGAGGGCGGCGCGATAAACGCCGCGGCCGCCTCGAAATCGAACGCCGACGACAGCGCCGTGCAGTCGCCGGTCTGCGGATCGGGATATCCGTCGGCGAGCTGATGGGCCGCGATATACATCGCCGGGCAACTGTACTGGCCGACCGGGACGTTGTGCTGCACCTTCTGGATGTAGTCCCAGAAGCTCTCGACAGTCTGGTATCCCGCCCACAACCCCTTGGCACGGGCACCGTCCGCGGAAACCTCCATCCGGATCCGGAAGTCGCGAAACACCATGTCCGCTGCAGCATCGTTGCCGTAGACGGGCAGCGTGACGTAGGCGGGCTCGGTCTCCAGCACGCCGTCGACGATCCTGCCGCGCACCGTGTCCCCAAAGCGTCCGCGCACCGTCTCGTAGGTCGAGAACGGCACGATGTGACCTGCAGTGTCGAAGTGCAGCGGCGTGGAAGACAGGAAGAAACGGACCTGCACGGCAGGATCGTTGCGTGAGTCCTCCACGCCGTCGACGTCGATCAGGATGATGCCCTGGCTCTCGTCCTGGCGTTCGCGGTTGGCGTGATGCTCCAGGTAGCCCTTGTCGCGATAACCGTAGACGCAGCCCATCAGGCGATAGAGCTGGTTGTCCACAGCGACCTTGCCGGCAGGGTCGGTGAACTTGCCGTGGGCACAGCTCTTCGGCGTGGGCGAGCCGTCTGTCGTTCCATCCAGGTTCATCCCGTAGGAGTAGCGACCGCGCACGATACGCATCGGCGGATCGACGACAGCGGTGGGATTCCAGCAGACGTCTTCATTTTGCGGACCGCGCAGGTACGACTGCGGACGTCGCGGCAGGTCGAGCACCTGCTGCGTCCCGCCCGTCGTCCACTTGTCCTTGTCGGATGGCGACAGGCCGTCGAACCAGATCTCGTCGTTGCCGATCGCGATCCCGTCCGGGCATTCCTCCATGTACTCGGTCTGATAGATCGCGGTGCGCCAGGCCTCAACGACGAATGCGAGCTTGCCGGGCGCCTCCGGACCGGGCGCGCAAGCGGCCAGCAACAGGGCAGATGCGCCGGTTGCCACATACGTCGCGAGTCGTTTGCTCCAGCGGTAGACCAAGGGTCGGTACTTCAAGACCCACCTCGCGCTTCTATGAATCGTCCGCGCGATACACGCACTGTTCTCAATAGGCTACGCAGATATCCCGATCCGTTCCGAATCTCGCGGCATGTTTCCATTGCGTATCCAAGTCCCGGGCGGATCGGGGCTGCGCAGCCCCGAGCCGAGAGCCCTGGAATACACTAGAAACTGTAACTCGTGCGGAGTTCAAAGGTCCGTTGCCTTGGCAACCCCACCTGAACTCCAGAAAGCCTGGACCAGGCTCGCAAGGTAGACAACAGAGCGAACCTAGAACTGGTAGTTCATCCTCACGCCGTACGTCGCCTTCTTCGGCAATGCGATCGTGATCGCACGCGACGTGAAGGTGTCGTAGTCGAACGAGGGGAACACGGCATCGGGCGCGCGGTTGTCAAGGATATTCTTACCCCACAACTCGACGCTGAGTTTTTCCTTCTTCATACCGATTCGGGCGTTAACCAGCTCCTGCGAGCCGGTCGACACGAGATTGGAGGATTCTACGAATTTTGCGCCGACGTAGACGTAATCGGCGCCGGCATACCAATCCATGCCGTCGTTCAGTGGGCCCGCATAACTGAGTGACGCGTATCCCTGGTCTCTCGGCGCTCTCGGTAAACGGTTACCCGTCACATTGGTAGAGGCTCCGAATGCCGCGACCCCCAGATCGGCTCCCTTGGTGATTTCGGTATCGGTATAGCTATAGGCACCGGATACGCTCAGTCCGTCGGTGATCTTGAAAGAGGCATCGAGCTCGACGCCCTTGAACTTGACCTCTCCCTGATTGGTGATGAACGAGTTGATGACCAGACAGGGACTCGTAATCGTTACGCTCTGGTTGAGCTGCTGGTCTTTGACCTTGCCGTTGTAGACGGCGGCCGAAAACGCACCGCGACCCTCCGAAAACCTGGATTTGAAGCCAACTTCGAAGGAATCCATTTGCTCCTGATCGGCCTCGAGCTTTGCGCCGCTCAATCTTTGTATCTCCGCGATGCAGTTGTCCGGGAAAGCCCCGCCTGACTGGAGGTTCGCGTTGAACGCACCGGGACGGATGCCCCGCGCCCACACCCCGTAAATCGTCATGTCGGTGTTGGGCTTGTAGCTGAGCGAGACACGCGGGGTGAAGGCCGACCACTCGCCGTTCAGCGGCTTAAGCCGGGTGGTGGCGGACCAAAAATTCCCGATGTCAGTGATCTTATCCTTCTGAGACCGCCCCTCGATACCCAGTTCGAGATTGGGCCACAGATCGTAATAGACGCTGCCGAATACCGCAGTCGTCGTCGCTTTCCGGAATCCGCCGGGCAGCAGCAATGGCGCGCCCAACGGCACGTCGCCTACGAGCCCGCCCACATTCTCGAATTTGACGTAGTTCGCGCCCACGCTCCACCGCAAGCGTTCGGTACCCGCGTTTGACAGGCGCAACTCCTGGGAGAAATCTGTACTCTTTCCCTCCAGCAGATAGATCCAGCTCTGCTCCTGGCGCCTTCCGGGGATTGCCCGGAACGGGTGGTTGAAATTGGGGTTGTACCACTCGCTGGCAATGTTGCCTTCCAGTTCCTTGTCGTACCCGGTGATCGCCTTTGCGACCCAGTCGTTCGCAAATGTATAGGCCACAGAGGCGCTGGCATGGGTGTTCTCGGACACGAGGCCCGGCTCACCGTCATTTGGGCTGACATTGAAGAAGGGACGCGACAAGGTCAGCCAGCGTTGATCAATGCCGAGAAACCGGGTGTCGGCCTCGGTCACCTTGGGCACGACGCCACAAAACCATGTGTTGGCGCCGCCCATGGGAGCGCAATTGTTTTGCGCGGCGACGAGGCGCACCTGAGCACCCCAGTCATCCTTGAATTTGAAATAGTTGGCAACCAGATTGATTTCAAGGTTATCCGTCGGAACAAACCTCAGGGAACCCCAGATGCTCGATGTTCTTTGACCACCGAGCGGCTGACCATTCACCGTGTTGTGATATTGCGCGCCCTCGTTCCGGCTCTCGACGCTGATGCGGCCAAAAACCTTGTCTGCGACCAGCGGACCCTCCAGCGATAGTCCGACCTGGCTGGAATCGTAGTTCGCCGCCTCCAGGACGGCGCGGCCGCTGAAGGTCTCAGCAGGTTTGCGGGTGGTCACGCTGATCGCGCCGGAGAACGTGTTACGTCCAAAGCTGGCTGTTTGCGGTCCTTTGAGCACTTCCATGCGCTCGATATCCAGCGAACCAGGCAGATTGCCGCTGATAATTGGAACTCCGTCAACGAACAGAAGGGCGGCGTCCGAAAGACTCTGAAAGCTGTTCAGGCTCAGACCGCGGATGATGTATTGGTTGGACGCGCGATCCTGGCGCCCGGTGCCGCCGAAGTCGGTGTAAAACAAACCCGGCGTCATTCTGGAGATTTCCTCCATGTCCTGCAGATTGTAGGTCTCGAGCTGAGCCGCGCTCAGCGACGTAATCGAAATGGGCACGTCCAGCAACGACTCGTCGCGTTTACGCGCGGTAACGATGACCTCTTCGAGACCGACGCTGCTGCCCTGCGCCATGGCCGGCGGTATGGCCGCCGGCAAGGTCGCGATGATGGCGGCAAGACAGCACTGTGAAAGAGTGGGCCAGAGTGTGCGCATAGTTCCCCCGATGATGTAGTTGTTCTGTCCTCGAGTTGCTTTCAAACCCCGCCTTGACCGGGGCTCTTCAACATTGGGCCGCTCCAAGGGGTCGGCGCGCTCCTTCGGTGACTCGCCGGCATTGATGGCGTGCGCCTCAAACCTCGCTCATTGACGCTACGCCAAGTGCCGGAGCCGGCGATACCATTTGAGCACTCACTCATACCTTGCGTGCATCGCTTTCCCGCGCGGCGTCCGTGACGGCCTCGTAGTCGATTCCCGGGATCTGCAGCCAGCGGCTCTTCGTCAGGCACCAAACGACATCGTCGCCGACCTCGCGGAGCGCGAAATTTGTTCGGGTCGTGTCCGACGCTTGCTGAACACGTAGTCGTGGTACGTCCGGATCGAGCGCGAGCTGAGGTCGCCTGACCCGCGCGGTGGCCGCGAGGACTGCGACGGACCGCGCGCGCCTCAAAGAGCAGCGCGCGGTCCCTCGAGGAAAACTAAACGTCCGCGAATCAGTGCACTCAGAAGCGGTAATTCGCAGTCACGCCGTATGAACGACGTTCGCCCATCACCGTATTGGGTGTGAAGTCGGGGTTGCCGCTCAGCTGGACCGGGCTGGGATTGCTGTTCGGCTGCGTGATGCCGGTAGCGATGTACGCCTTGTCCGAGAGGTTCTTGACCCACAGGGCGATGTCGAGTTTTTCGTCCTTCGAGAATCCGACGCGGGCATTGCCGATGGTGTAACCCGGGTAGGTTTCGATCGACACCGAACGGGGGTACTGCTCGGACTGGTTGCGACCGTCGAGACGCGCATACCAGTTCCAGTCCGCAGTCAGCACGTCTTCGTACTCCAGATACGCGTTCACGGTGTTCTTGGACGAGCGCGTCAACTGGTTGCCTGCAACGTTGGTGGTACAAATGGCGGGGACCCCTATTCCACAGTAGCGGGTATTGCTGAGGTCGATCGCGCCAGCGGAGTACTTCGGATCGGTATAGGCGTAACCGATACCGACGGAGAAATGGTCCGTCACGCGCCCGTCAATCGAGAGCTCGAACCCTTTGACCGTCGCCGCGGCGGCGTTGGTCGTGAGCGCCGTGACCAGCGGGGCAGGCGGTGCGGCGGTGATCTGCAGGTCCTTGTAATCGATGTAGTAAACCGCAACGTTCGTCGTCAGGCGATTGTCGAGCCAGGACGCCTTGCCGCCGATCTCGTAGGTCAGGTTCGTCGACGGCTTGTAGTTCTGCAGATTGGCCGGAATCGGGAGGTTTCCGGCCGCAGCATCGATGGCGCCGTTGAAGAAGCCTGCGATGACACCCTTCGCAACCGAGGCATAAACCATCCTGGCCGGGTCGAACTTGTAGTCCGCACTGACGCGATAGGTCCAGTAGGTGTCCGTGCGATTCTGCTGCGAGACAATGAGGTTGTTGTTCAGCTGGCGCTTCTCTTCGTCGTAGCGAAGGTCGCCACTGAAGGTCAACTTGTCTGTCGCGTCATAGTCCAGGTTCAGGTAGCCCGCGGTTACCTCGTCCCGGATGTTGTTTTTCGATATGACCGTCGTCGACTCGAGACCCGTGATGGGCCGGAAGGCGCTGAAGACCCGCGTGTAAACCGTCCATGGCACGCCCGGTCCCGTGAACCCCGTCGAGTCGATCCCGAAGCGGGTCGTACGAGTCAGGTAGTGCTTGTAATACGAACTGCCCACCATCCAGCGAAAGGCCTGTTCCTGGTTCGAGGCAAGGCGCAGTTCCACACTGACGTCGCGCGTAGTGTCAGGGCCGCCGCCGAGGAAAGACTTCAGGTACGCCGTGCCAATCGACGCCGCGCCGGCGGTCGGGCCAGCCGAGGTGGGGTACAGGTAGTAGAGCAGGCCGCGCGGGTCCTTCGTGAAGTCACGGTCTGGCAGGGAGCTCTGCGTCAAGTTGGCGAACCCGCCGATGAATGAGGCTGTGACCGCGCCAATGTCATAGTCGATGTTCAGCCCGGCCACGACGCCGTCGCGCTTGCTGCCATAGGCACGCGGGTCGACCGCGATCGAGTCGGTCGTGAGGAGCTCGCCGCAATAGAACGAGGGTCGCGGCGGATTCGCCGGCGACGTGCCGGATCCCGCGACCTGCCCGCAATTGTTCGGGTACCAGTACTGCGCAGTCTGCTCGCGAGTGTCGTCAACGTAGAAGCCGAACTGGCCGATCGAAAGCGCGTCCGTCGGCTTCCAGCGGATGTCCCAGGACGCGGCGGTCGCTTCGTAGCCGCCGACATTGCCACCCCGCAGGTTCTTGATCGTGCCGTCCGACTCGTCATAGCCGCCCGAGAGGCGGATCGCGAGGGTATCGCTGACCGGGAGATTGATCGAACCGCGTCCGCCGTAGCGCGAGTCAGACCCGACCGTCGCTTCGACGCTGCCGGCCAGACCCTGGGTGAGGCTCGCCTGCTTCGGCACGTAGTTGATGGCACCGCCGAACGCGTTCCGACCGTAAAGGGACGATACCGGGCCCTTGACGACCTCGATGCGCTCCATGTCGAACAGGTCGAAGTTCGAGGCGTTGGTGTTTGACAGGAACACGCCATTGTAAAAGAGCGCGACATTGCGATCCGGCGCCGCGATGACGGTCTGGCTAAGGCCGCGAATGACCGGCGTCGAGAGCTGGCTGCTGAGGTCGAAGTAGGTCAGGCCGGGCGTGTTCTGCGCAACGTCGCCGATGGTGCGGATTGAACGACGGACCAGTTCCTTCTCGGTGAGCGCCGTGATTGCCAGCGGCACGGTCTGTAGGCTCTCCTCGCGCTTGCGCGCTGTGACGACGACTTCCTCGAGAGCGGCCTGGGCCATCGCCTCGGTTGCCAGCAATGTCGTCAACCCGACAGC
>JAYTNX010000354.1:0-12109 GCA_043748075.1 Pseudomonadota bacterium | reverse complement strand
CGACTTGCCGGCGTCTTCCTCGAGATGGGCGCGGGTGATGCCGACGCGCTTGCGGGTGCCGTCCTCGAGCAGCACGTCGAGGCTGCCCTGCGCGACGATCGGCAGCTCGTACTGGCTGATCTG
The DNA here is from genome assembly GCA_043748075.1 of Pseudomonadota bacterium. Classification (GTDB taxonomy): domain Bacteria; phylum Pseudomonadota; class Gammaproteobacteria; order Steroidobacterales; family Steroidobacteraceae; genus UBA964. The sequence continues at coordinate 11,986 of JAYTNX010000354.1, read as the reverse complement.
ATAGCCCTTCGGCAGGTCGGGGTAGAAGTAGTTCTTGCGCGCGAACACCGAGCGGCGCTCGACCTGCGCGCCGATCGCGAGGCCGAACTTCAGCGCCATCCGCACCGCTTCGGCATTCAGCACCGGCAGCACGCCGGGGTAGCCGAGGTCGACGAGGTTCGCCTGGGTGTTCGGCGCCGCGCCGTACGCCGTCGCGGAACTCGAGAAGATCTTGGTCCGCGTCGCGAGCTGGGCATGGATCTCCAGCCCGATCACGGTTTCCCATTCAATCGATGAGGAAGGGGCAACCGGTGTGACACCGGGGTGGGCATCGGGTGTGGCCATCGGGGTCGCCATGGTCGCGGGCCTCAGGCGTAGGCCGCCGGCACGCGCAGGTGCCAGTCTGATTCGGTCTGGTAGCGGTGCGCAATATTCAGCATGCGCGCCTCGGAGAAATGTGGGCCGACCAGCTGCAGGCCAACCGGCAGCCCGGCGACGAAGCCGCAGGGAATCGACATGCCGGGCAGCCCCGCGAGGTTCGCGCCGATCGTGTAGATGTCGTTGAGGTACATCGTGATCGGGTCCGCGGTCTTGGCGCCGATCGGGAACGCCGGTGTTGGCGAAGTGGGCCCGACCAGGACGTCACACCCGGCAAAGGCCGCCGCGAAATCGCGGCTGATCAGCTGTCGCACGCGCTGCGCTTTCAGGTAGTAGGCATCGTAGTAGCCGGCCGAAAGCACGTAGGTGCCGGTCATGATGCGACGCTTGACTTCGGCGCCGAAGCCCTCGCCGCGCGACCGACGGTAGAGGTCAATCAGGTTCTTCGGGTTCTCGCAGCGATGGCCGAAGCGCACACCGTCGAAGCGCGCGAGGTTCGAGGAACACTCGGCTGGCGCGACCACATAGTAGGTGGGTACGGACAGCGGCAGGTTCGGGCAGCTCACGTCCTTGAGCGTGGCACCGAGCTTCTCGCAGACCGCCAGCGCCTCGCGGATGCGCGCCTCGCACTGCGGGTCGAGACCCTGGTCGAAGAACTCGCGCACCAGGCCAAGGGTGACGCCCTGCAGCGAGTCGCCGAGGGTCGCGGTGTAGTCGGGCACGGGCGAATCGACGCTGGTGGAGTCGCGCGGGTCGAAGCCCGCAATGGCGCCGAGCAGCAGTGCGGCATCTTCGGCGCTGATCGTGATGAGGCCGCCCTGGTCGAGGCTCGAGGCGAACGCGATCATCCCGTAGCGGGACACGCGACCGTAGGTGGGCTTGATGCCCGTCACACCGCAGAGGGCCGCCGGTTGGCGGATCGAGCCGCCGGTGTCGGTGGCCGTGGCCGCCGGGGCGAGACGCGCGGCGACCGCGGCGGCCGAACCGCCGGAGGACCCGCCCGGCACCATCGCGGTGTTCCAGGGATTGCGCACGGGGCCGAAGAAGCTGGTCTCGTTCGAGGAGCCCATTGCAAACTCGTCCATGTTCGCCTTGCCCAGCATCACGGTCCCGGCCGCGCGCAGTCGCGCGACCACCGTGGCGTCATACGGCGACACGAAGTTCGACAGCATCTTCGAGCCGCAGGTGGTGAGTACGCCTTCGGTGCAGAAGATGTCCTTGTGGACGATCGGGATACCGGTCAGGGCCGGCGCAGCGCCGGCCTGCAGTCGCTCATCGGCGACGCCCGCCGCCGCAATCGCGGTGTCGGCGGTGACGGTGACGAAGGCGTTCAGCGACGGCTGGCTCGCGGCGATGCGCCGGAGAAACTCCCGCGTGATCTCGACGCTGGAAAACTCCCGCTGCTTCAAGCCCTTGGCGAGGCCGGCCAGCGTCCGAGACGGCACCGCAAGCGCGCTCATTCGATGACCCTCGGGACGACGTATAGACCCGCCTCGACCTGTGGTGCATTGCGCTGCAAGCGCTCGCGCTGGTCGGTTTCAAGCACCTCGTCGGCGCGAAGTCGCTGGGCGAGGCCCGGCAACGGGTGTGCCATGGGTTCGATGCCCTGGGTCCCGACACGATCGAGTTCACCGACGAAATCGATGATGCGCGACAGCGAATCGACGTAGACGGGGATCTCGGTTTCGGTCAGTTCGAGTCGCGCCAGCAGCGCGATCTTGTCGATGTCGGAACGGCTCAGGCTCATGGATTCCCCTTGGGGAAAGCGCGGAAAAACAAGCCGGAAATGATACACAATCGTCTTGTGGAAGATCCCGTAGGTTGCTAAATTGCCGCAACTTTTTTTCCAGCGCCTCGCGCGTCCGGTCGCTTCCCGATGTTCAAACGCCTGCGCGGCTACTTCTCCAGCGATCTCTCGATCGACCTGGGCACGGCCAATACCCTCATCTACGTCCGGGACAAGGGCATCGTGCTGAACGAGCCCTCGGTGGTCGCGGTCCAGGACGAGTTCAATCGGGGTGGCAAGGTCATCGTCGCGGTCGGCGCCGAGGCCAAGAACATGCTCGGTCGCACCCCGGGGCACATCACGGCGGTGCGCCCGATGAAGGACGGCGTGATCGCCGACTTCACCTACACCGAGAAGATGCTGCAGTACTTCATCAACAAGGTTCACGGCAACCGCTTGCTGAAGCCCAGCCCGCGGGTGCTCGTCTGCGTGCCGGTCGGCTCGACTCAGGTCGAGCGCCGTGCGATCCGCGAGTCCGCGGAAGGCGCGGGTGCGCGCACCGTGTCGATCGTCAGCGAGCCCATGGCGGCGGCGGTCGGCGCCGGTCTGCCGGTGCAGGAGGCGCGCGGCTCGATGGTGCTCGACATCGGCGGCGGCACCTCCGAGGTCGCCGTGATCTCCCTGAACGGCATCGTGTACGCCAACTCGGCGCGCATCGGTGGCGACCGCTTCGACGACGCGATCATGAATTACGTGCGCCGCAACTACGGCATCCTGATCGGCGAGACCACCGCCGAGCGCATCAAGATCGAGATCGGCTCCGCCTATCCGGGCCAGACGGTGCGCGAGATTTCGGTCAAGGGGCGCAATCTCTCCGAGGGCGTGCCGCGCAGTTTCACGCTCAACAGCAACGAGATCCTCGAAGCCCTGCAGGAGCCGCTGCAGGGCATCGTCAGCGCCGTCAAGCAGGCGCTGGAGCAGACGCCGCCCGAGCTGGGCGCCGACGTCGCCGACCGTGGCATCGTGCTCACCGGCGGCGGCGCGCTGTTGCGCGACATCGACAAGCTGCTGACCGAGGAGACCGGCCTGCCGGTCGTGATCGCCGAAGACCCGCTCACCTGCGTGGCGCGGGGTGGCGGTCGCATCCTGGAGCTGATGGACGAGCTCGGTCCCGGCAACTTCGGCCTCGAATAGCCCGCCAGTACGGCTGGCAACCCGCGCGGAGGAACGCGATCCCACGTGGCCGCATTCGCGACAGGCGCGACCCGATCGCTGCCGCAACGCGGCCCCGCTCCCGGGCTACGCTTTTTTCTCTACGCACTGCTGGCGCTGACGTTGATGGTCCTCGACCAGCGCGGCGGCTGGCTCGAGCGCGTGCGCTACGGATTGCAGGCCGCCGCTTACCCGCTGCAGCTGGCGATGAACTCCCCTTCCGCGGCGTGGAACTGGACGCGCAGGATTTTCGAGGCGCGCGACACCCTGCAGGTGGAGAACGCGCGGCTGCGCGAAACGAACCGACTGCTGCGCATGGCAAACCTGCGCGCCGCTGCGCTGGAGCAGGAGAACGCTGCACTGCGCGGCCTGCGTTCGCGCCTGCCCGGGCTGGTCGACAAGTGGTTGCCGGGCGAGGTGATCGGCACCGAGTCGACGACGCTGCGACAGCGGCTGGTCGTCGATCGCGGCGCGGTGAACGGCGTCTTCAAGGGCCAGGCGGTCATCGCCAATGAAGGCCTGCTCGGCCAGACGCTGCGGGTCGGCCCATGGAGCACCGAAGTCATCCTGGTCACGGATCCCGAACACGCGGTGCCGGTGCAGCTGGTGCGCAATGGCCTGCGGACGCTGGCCGTCGGCTCCGGCGACCCGGAAACGCTGACGCTGCCCTACCTGCCGATCCAGTCGGACATCAAGGAGGGCGATCTGCTGGTCACCTCGGGGCTCGGTGGCGTGTTTCCGCAGGGCTATCCGGTGGCGCGCGTCGCACAGGTGCGGCGCGACGGCACCTCGCCGCTGGCCCAGGTGCGCGCGACGCCGCTGGCCGCGCTCGATCGCGACCGCATCGTGTCTTTCGTCTGGTTCCGCGAAAAGCATCCCGCGGGGCCGGCACCGCCCGCCGCGGCGACGCGCGGCGGCGATCCGGATGTGAAACCGATGAAGCCTCCGCCAGCGGTAGCGTCAGCGCCAATAGCGTCAACAGCGGCGGCGCCAGCGTCGGCGCCGAGCCGTACGTCGTCGCCGCCCGCTGCGCCGGACGCGACGCCCCCGGCAATCCCGCCATCGACCGAGCGCCCCGCCCCTTCCTCGGCGCCCACAGACGCCGTTCCGGCGGCGTCGCTTCCCGCGCCTACCCCACCGCCGGTGCCGCCCGCCTCGGTGCCGGCGATTTCGGGCCGACCTGCGCCCGCCGGGACACGCCCATGAGCCTGCGCAACAACGAACCCCGCGGTGCGATGCTGTTGACGGCCTTCGGCGCGCTCGGCCTGCACCTGTTGCCGCTGCCGGACGTGCTGGGCATTTTCCGACCGGCCTTCGTCGTGCTCTGCGTCGTCTACTGGTCGCTGAACGCGCCGCGCGCAGGCGGTATCGCTCTCGGCTTCCTCACGGGTCTGGCGCTCGACGTCTTCAAAGGTGCCGTGCTCGGCCAGTACGCGCTGGCGACGTCGCTGATCGCCTACGTCACGATCCGCCAGCACCTGTTGATGCGCAACAAGCCGGTGTTCGAACAGACATTGTTCGTCGCGCTGATGCTGCTGCTGTGGGAAGTGGTGATCTGGGCGATCGACGGTTGGACCGGCCAGACCGCGGCGGGTCTCGGGCGCTGGGTGCACGTGGCGACCGGCGCGCTGTGCTGGCTGCCGATCACCTTCGCGCTGGGCCGCACGCACAGCGCCCGCTGACCGGGAGCGCAGGCATTCGTGGCTGGCAAGGGACGCATCAAGGACCACTGGCGCGAGCAGCAGATCTTCGAACAGCGCTCGCTGATCGCCGGCGTGCTGATCGTGCTGCTGACCGGCTCGCTGATCGCGCGCCTCGCCTGGCTGCAGGTCTCGCGCAACGACTACTTCACCGAGCTGTCGCAGGGCAACCGCGTGCGCATCGAGCCGCTGCCGGCGGCGCGCGGCATCGTCTACGACCGCAACGGCGTGATACTCGCCGAGAACCGACCCGCCTACCAGCTGGAGCTGGTGCGCGAGGAAGTGCCGGACCTGGAGGCGACGCTGAAGGCGCTGGTCAGCATCGGCCTGGTGGCGCCCGAGGAACTCGAGGCGACGCGACGCGCCATTCGCTCGCGCCGCGCGTTCGACAGCGTGCCGATCCGCTTGCGCCTCACGGAGGAGGAGATCGCGCGCTTCGCGGTGCGCCGGTTCGAGTTCCCGGGTGTCGACATCAAGACCCGCCTCGCCCGCTACTACCCGCACGGCGAGATCGCGGTGCACGCACTCGGCCACGTCGGCGCGTTGTCCGAAGCGGACATGGCGAAGATCGACCGCGCGCAGTACTCGGGAACCGCGACGATCGGCAAGCTCGGCATCGAGCTCGCCTATGAAGACGCGCTTCACGGCAAGAACGGCTCGCGGGAGGTGCTCGTCAACGCCCGCGGTCGCTCGGTGGAAAAGCAGGGCTCGATCACGCCGCAGCTGCGCACGATCAACGCCACGCCGGGCACCGACCTCGTGCTGAGCCTCGACTTCGAGGTGCAGCGCGTCGCCGAGGAGGCGGTCTGGGACCAGCGCGCGGCGATCGTCGCGATCGATCCGCAGAACGGCGACGTGATCGCGCTCGCGAGCCGGCCGGGCTTCGATCCGAACCTGTTCGCGCGTGGCCTCACCGGCGCGGAATTCCGTGGCCTGAATGACAACATCGACCGCCCGCTGTTCAATCGCGCGCTGCGCGGCACCTATCCGCCCGGGTCCACGATCAAGCCGATGCTGGCACTCGCCGCGCTGACCTACGGCGTTGCCACGCCCCAGACCTCGCGCTATTGCCGTGGCTTCTTCACGCTGCCGGGCAGCAGTCACCGCTTCCGGGACTGGAAACCGAAGGGCCACGGCACGCTGGCGATGGTGCAGGCGATTGCGCAGTCCTGCGACATCTATTTCTACGGCCTCGCCGAGACGCTGGGCCCGACCCGCATGGCGGAGTTCCTCGCGCATTTCGGCTTCGGTGCGCCGACCGGCATCGACGTCGGCGGCGAGAAGTCGGGCATCCTGCCGTCGCCCGACTGGAAGCGAAAGGCGTACCGCAGGCCGCAGGACCAGGTGTGGTTCCCGGGCGAAACCGTGATCTTCGGCATCGGCCAGGGCTTCATGACGGTCACCCCGTTGCAGCTGGCACATGCGGCGGCCGTGGTCGCCTCGCGCGGCAGGAACTTCAAACCGCGGCTGGTGACGGCGCTGCGCGACCCGATGACCGGCGCCACCGCGCCGATCGAGCCGAAGCTGGTCGAGACCGTGCCCGTGGCCTCCCCGGAGAACTGGCAGGTCGCGATCGATGGCATGTTCGCGGTCACGCACGGCGGCACCGCAACCCGCGCCGCCGCGGGCGCGGCCTACACCATGGCCGGCAAGAGCGGCACGGCGCAGGTGTTCACCATCGCGCAGAACGAGAAGTACGACGAGAAGTCCATCGGCGAACGCCTGCGCGACCATGGCTGGTTCATCGCCTTCGCACCGGTCGAGGAGCCAAAGATTGCCGTTGCCGTGCTGGTCGAGAACGGCCGCAGCGGCAGTGGCGTCGCCGCGCCGATCGCGCGCAAGATCATCGATGCCTATCTGCTGCGCAAGTTCCCGCCCGCTCCGGCGGCGGACCCCGTGGCAGCGGGCGAACCCGCGGCGGCCGCCGCCGCAGGAGGCCAGGAATGATTTACGAAGAAGTCGACAGCTCGACTCGTCGCACGCTGTCCGAGACCACGCGCGTGCTGGGCACGCTGAAGCTCGACGGTCCCCTGGTACTGGGGCTCGCACTACTGGCGGTCTACGGCCAGGTCGTGCTCTACAGCGCCTCGGGACAGGACTGGCAGTCGGTGATGCGCGGGTCGATCCGCATCGGCCTCGGCGCGGTGGCGATGCTCGCGCTGGCGCAGGTCAAGCCCGCCTTCCTGCGCCGACTGTCGCCATGGCTGTACGCGCTCGGCATCATTCTGCTCGTGGTGGTCGATGCGATTGGCTACATCGGCAAGGGTGCGCAGCGCTGGCTGGACCTCGGCGTGGTGCGTTTCCAACCCTCCGAGATCATGAAACTCGCGGTGCCGATGATGTGCGCGTGGTACCTGCGAGAACGCGCGTTGCCGCCGGACGGCAAGACGTTGGCGGTACTGGTCGCGATCATCGCCGTGCCCGCCGGGTTGACGATCCTGCAGCCGGACCTCGGCACCGGCATGCTGATCATGATGGCCGGCGTGCTGGTCGTGCTGCTCGCCGGCCTCCAGTGGCAGATCATCGCCGGCATGGGCGTGGTCGGGTCGCTCAGCGCCTGGGGCGGCTGGTTCCTGCTGCACGACTACCAGCGCCAGCGCGTGCTGACCTTCCTGGACCCGCAGACCGACCCGCTCGGCGCCGGCTACCACATCATCCAGTCGACGATCGCGATCGGCTCTGGCGGCGTGTTCGGCAAGGGCTATCTCAATGGCAGCCAAGGACAGCTCGAATTCCTGCCCGAACGCTCGACCGACTTCATCTTCGCGGTGATCGGCGAGGAACTCGGTTTCGTCGGCCTGACCATCCTGCTGCTGCTGTACCTGCTGGTCGTCGCGCGCGCGATCTACCTCGCGACCCAGACACAGGACACCTTTGCGCGGCTGCTGGCGGGCAGCCTCGCGCTGATTTTCTTCGTCTACGTATTCATCAACGCCGGAATGGTCAGCGGCATCCTGCCCGTCGTCGGCGTGCCGCTGCCGCTCATCAGCTACGGCGGCACATCGATGGTGACCCTGCTGGCGGGCTTCGGTATCCTGATGTCGCTCTACTCGCACAGGAAATTCTCCGGTTCATGATCACCGCTGCAGCGACCGGCCGCGTCCCGGCACGGTCCGTCGTACTTGCCGCCGCGCTGATCGCCTCGTCCGCCTTCGCGCAGGCGCCCGTGGCCGGCGCGCCGACGGCCACCCCACCGGTGCCCGCCGCAACCGCGTCGCCCCCGTCGGCAGTTCCAGGCGCGATCACCCCAACGCCGCCCATTGCGTCGCCCATTGCGTCGCCCATTGCGTCGCCGATCGTTCTGCCGGTGCTGGCGCCGTTCGACCTGTCACGCCTCGACATCCAGGCCTTCGTCGACGAGGTCGCATCGCGCAATGCCATTCCGCGAGCGGACCTGCTGGCGCTGCTCGGCAAGGCCGTCGCGCAACCGAAGATCATCGAGGCGATGTCGCGGCCGGCGGAGCGTGTCTCGCCGTGGTGGGAATACCGCGCGCGGTTCCTCACCGAGCAACGCATCCGCGAAGGCGTCGATTTCTGGGCGCAGCATCGCGAGCGGCTGGAGCAGGTCGAGCAGCAGACCGGCGTCGCGGCGTCCTATGTGATCGCGATCATCGGGGTCGAGACCTTCTACGGCCGCATCAAGGGCTCCTGGAAGGTGCTCGATGCGCTGATGACGCTCGGCTTCGAGTATCCGCCGCGCGGCGCGTTCTTCCGCTCCGAGCTCGAGCAGTTCCTGCTGCTGGCGCGCGAGGAGTCGGTCGACCCGGCTGCCGCACTCGGCTCCTACGCCGGCGCGATGGGCGCGCCGCAGTTCATCCCGTCGAGCTACCGGCGCTACGCGGTCGACGGCGGGGACGACGGGCAGCGCAACCTGTTCGTCGACTGGGACGACATCGTCGCGAGCGTGGCGAACTACTTCAAGGCCAACGGCTGGCAGGCCGGTGGCCCGGTACTGGTCGACGCTCAAGCGGATCCGTCCCTGATGGCGACGCTCGACCCCCGCAATCTCAGCCTCAACGAGACCGTCGCAGGGCTGCGCAGCCGCAGCGTGCAGTTCGAGGCGCCGGTCGCGCCCGACACGGCCGCGATCCTGATCCCTGCCGAGCTTCAGGATCGCCCCAACGTCCGGGTCGGATTCCAGAACTTCCACGTCATCACGCGCTACAACCGCAGCATCCGCTACGCGATGGCCGTGCACGACCTGGCCCAGGCCATCGCCGCGCGGGCCACAGCGCCCGATTCGTGAGGCGACGCGCGGCACGCTGGTCGGCCCGGGTCTCGATCTGGGTCCTGGCAACCCTGCTCGGTGCCTGCAGTTCGCTCGCCGGCAAGCGCCCCAACGCGCCCGCCACGCCGGTGCCGGTCCCCGCGCCGGCATCGCCGCGGACGTCGCCCTCGCCATCGCCGGGTTTGCCGCCGCCGCCTGCGGACCTCGCCTCGATTCCCGATGCGGTGCCGCGCATCGAGCCGCGCAGCCGCTCCGGCAACCCGGTGTCGTACGTGGTGTTCGGCCAGCGCTACTACCTGCAGCCTTCCGCCGACGGCCACGTCGAACGCGGTACGGCATCCTGGTATGGCCCGGGGTTCCACGCGGCGCGCACCTCGAGCGGCGAGCCGTACGACATGTATGGAATGACGGCGGCCCACAAGACCCTGCCGATCCCCGCCTATGCGCGCGTCACCAACCTGCGCAACGGCCGCTCGGTCGTCGTGCGGATCAACGATCGCGGTCCGTTTGTCGGGGATCGCATCGTCGACCTGTCGTACACCGCCGCCTGGAAGCTCGACATGCTGCGCACCGGCACGGCGCCGGTGGAACTGCGCGTACTGTCGCCCGGCGCCGACCTGCCGCCGGCGATGCGGGCGGGAACGCCATTGTCCATCGCACCCGCCGCTGCACGCACGACGCTGCAGGCCGGCGCGTTCTTCAGCGCGGACAACGCGCAGGGCATGGTGGCGCGGCTGTCGGCGGCGGGCATCGGCAACGCAGTCGTCAGGCCGACCCGCGCCGGTGAGCGCACGGTATGGCAGGTGCGCGTCGGGCCGCTCGACAGCGGGCTCGAAGTCGACGACATGCTCGAACGCCTGCGCCTCGCCGGCGTCGCGAACGCGCGCCGCGCGCTGGATTGAACGCCGCGGCCCGCGTGCCCTGCCGCTACAATACGCGCCGTTCCTGTCCCTTCCGCCCTGGAGCCCCCACCGCATGCGTCCATTGCGCAGCCCGTTCGCCTCTCTCGCCGTGGCCCTCGCCGCCCTCGCCGCACCGCTCGATCGCGCCGGCGCCGCGGTGCCGATTCCGAAGCCGCCGACGGTCGATGCGCGCGCCTACGTCCTGGTCGACAATGCCACCGGGCGGGTGCTGGCAGCCATGAACGCGGACGCGAAGATGGAGCCGGCGAGCATCACGAAGGTGATGACGGCCTATGGCGTGTTCAAGGCGATCGCCGAAAAACGCCTCGCCCTCGACGAACCGGTGATGATCAGCGAACACGCCTGGCGCTCCGGCGGCGCGGGCTCGGGAGGTTCGAGCACGTTCGTGCAGGTCGGCACGACGGTGCCGGTCGAGGTGCTGCTGAAGGGCATGATCGTGCAGTCGGGCAACGACGCATCGATCGCGCTGGCCGAGAAGGTCGGCGGCACGGAAGACGCCTTCGCGCAGATGATGAACACCTACGCGAAGCAGCTCGGCATGAGCACCAGCAATTTCACCAACAGCACCGGCCTGCCCGACCCGAACCTCTACACCACCGCGCGCGACATTTCGCTGCTGGCGCGCGCCGTCATCCGCGAGCATCCGGACTACTACAAGTGGTATTCGATACGGGAGTTCGTCTGGAACGGCATCAAGCAGCAAAATCGCAACGGCCTGCTGGGCCGCGATCCCTCGGTGGACGGCATCAAGACCGGCCACACGGAGTCGGCCGGCTACTGTCTGCTCACCTCGGCGCAGCGCAGCGGCACGCGCCTCGTCAGCGTCGTGTTCGGCTCTCAGTCGATGAAGGCCCGCGAGGACGCCAGCGCCGCATTGCTGAACTACGGCTTCACGTTCTTCGAGACGGTCAAGGTGCGCGGGCGCGGTGAGACGGTGCTGAAGCCACGGGTCTACAAGGGCGCCGCGGAGTCGGTCGCGGTCGGCCCGGCCCATGACGTCGTGGTCACCATCGGGCGCGGCGCCGGCGCCGAACTCAAGACCCGCGCCACCGTGACGGAGCCGCTGATCGCTCCGCTCGACCCGAAGAGAGCCGTCGGCGAGCTCGTGGTGACCGACGGGTCGGAGGTGGTCGCGAAGGTGCCGCTGTTCCCGCTGCAGGCAGTGCCCGAGGGCGGCCTGTGGACGCGGCTGTCGGACAGCGTCTCGCTCTGGTTCCGCTGACGCGGACCCGCGCCGATGGCCGAGCCGCTGCCGGTCTGCCACCTCGACGGCGCCTTCCTGCCGCTGCGCGAGGCGCGAGTCTCGCCGCTCGATCGGGGCTTCCTGTTCGCGGATGGCGTCTACGAGGTCATGCCGGTGTTCGGCGGCCGGCCATTCCGCTTCGGGCCGCATTTCGACCGGCTCGCGCGCAGCCTGCGCGAGCTGCGGATGCCAGACCCGCACGACCGCGACGGCTGGCGCGCGCTGCTTGCGGCACTGATCGAACGCAACGGCGGTGGCGACCTCTACGTCTACCTGCAGGTGACCCGCGGCGCCGAGTACGGGCGCAACCACGCACCGCTACCGCCGCTGCCGCCGACGGTGTTTGCGTTCTGCGCGCCGCTGCCGCAGGTGCCCGCCGCCCACCTCGAACGGGGCATCGCCTGCATCACCGCGCAGGACACACGCTGGGCGCGCTGCGACATCAAGTCGGTCGCCCTGCTGGCCAACGTGATGCTGCGCCAGCTGGCCTGCGACGTCGGCGCCCAGGAGACGATCCTGCTGCGCGACGGCATGCTGACCGATGCCAGCGCCTCCACCGTGCACCTCGTGCGCGGCGGCGTGTTGTACACGCCGCCG
>JAYTNX010000353.1:0-3064 GCA_043748075.1 Pseudomonadota bacterium | reverse complement strand
CGGCGCAATCGCGGCATGGCAGCGCGCGCTCGACTGCGAACCGCGCAACGCGCGCTACCGCGTCGCGCTCGCCGAACGGCTGCTGACCTTCGGCCGGCTCGAGGAAACCGGCGCACAGGTCGGGCGCGCCGCAGGCCTCACACCACGCCAGCGCGGGCTCGAAGAATTGCAGGCCCGGTTCGACTACGTCGCCGGTCGCTGGCCCGACGCGGCACGACGCGCCCGGCAGATCGCCGCGAGGCTGAACAGTGAGCCCTCGACGGTCGCCACGACGGTCGCCGGCGCGACCGTGGCGGCGAGTCCGCGCGACGACGCGGAGGTGGAGGCGGACGCGTTCCCGGACAGCGACAGCGACACCGACGTCGCCGGGTTCTGGCGCCTGCTGGCCCTGCTCGCGCAACGCCGCGGCGGACTGCCGCCGCAGGCCCTGCCCGATCCGGACCCGACCCTGGGAGGTCGCTGGCCCCTGCCGCTATATCGCCTGTTGGTCGGCGAAACCGACGAGCGTGCCGTCGTCGCCGCCATCGAGGCCCGGGACGACCCGCGACGGCGCCGCGAAATGGCCTGCGAAGCGCTGTACTACACCGCGCAGCAGGCCTTCGCGAATGGCCGACCCGAAATCGGACGGCAGCGGCTCGCGCGGGTGGTGAATCTCAAGGTCCTGTACTTCGTCGAACACGACCTGGCCCTGGCGGAACTCGCGATGCTGCGCCGGCCGGGCACGAACCCTCTGGACCGCTCAACCCGCTGACGCGAGCTCCGCAGGGCCGGTCAGGGTCGAACCTGCCCCGTGCCGCGGACCACGTACTTGTAGCTCGTCAGCTGCTCGACGCCCACCGGACCACGGGCGTGGAAGCGATCGGTGGAGATGCCGATCTCCGCGCCCATGCCGAACTCGCCGCCGTCGGCGAACTGCGTCGAGGCGTTGTGCAACACGATCGCGCTGTCGACCCGTGCCAGGAAGCGCTCCGCGGTCGCCGCATTCGCGGTGACGATCGACTCGGTGTGCGCCGAGCCGTACCGGGCGATGTGCGCCATCGCCGCATCGACGCCGGCGACCACGCGCACCGCGATGATCGAATCGAGATACTCGGTGTACCAGTCCTGCTCGGTCGCGGCGCGCACCCGCGGATCGACCCGCTGCACCGCCTCGTCGCCGCGCACCTCGCAGCCGGCGTCGAGCAGTGCGTGCACGAGCGGCGCCAGCAGCGTCGCGGCACCGTCGCGATCGACCAGCAGCGTTTCCGCCGAACCGCAGACGCCGGTGCGGCGCAGCTTCGCATTCAGCACGATCGCGCGCGCCATCCCCGGATCAGCGTCGCGATCGACGTACACGTGGCAGTTGCCTTCGAGGTGGCCGATGACCGGCACCCGCGCCTCGTCCCGCACTCGCCGTACCAGGCTCTTGCCGCCGCGCGGCACGACGACGTCGACCATGCCGCCCATCCGCGCCAAGAGGTGACCGACGGCCTCGCGATCGGCGACCGGCACCAGCTGGATGGCGGTGAGCGGCAGCCCCGCCTCGCGCAGCCCCTCGACCAGGCAGGCATGGATCGCGGCGCTCGATTCGCGGCTTTCGGAGCCGCCGCGCAGGATCACGGGGTTGCCGGACTTCAGGCACAGCGCGCCCGCGTCCGCCGTCACGTTGGGGCGGCTTTCGTAAATGAGGCCCACCACGCCGAGCGGCACGCGCACGCGCGCGATGACCAGGCCGTTCGGACGCACCCACTGCGCCGTCACGCCGCCGATCGGATCCGGCAGGGCCGCGATCTCCTCCAGACCGCGGGCCATCGCCTCCACCCGCGCCGTGTCGAGCTGCAGCCGATCGAGCAGGGCGGCCGAGAGCCCTTTGGCGCGCGCGGCCGCCATGTCGCGGACGTTCGCCTGCAGGATCGTGGCGCCCGAGCGGCGCAGCGCACCGGCGGCACCGTGCAACGCGCGGTTCTTCTGTTCGGTAGTCGCCGTCGCCAGTGCCGGACGCGCGGCCACCGCGGCCGCGCCGAGCCGGTTCATCAGCTCGGGCGTGGACTCGACCGTCGCGGCGCTTGCCGTCGTCGTCATAGCAGCACCAGATCGTCCCTGTGGATCAGTTCGTCGCGACCGCGAAATCCGAGGATACCTTCGATCTCGGCGGTGCGCCGCCCGATGATCTTTGCGGCGTCGGCGTCGGAATAGGCGGCAATGCCGCGCGCGACCTCGCGCCCATCGCCGGCGAGCACGCTGACCGTATCGCCGCGATCGAAGCGACCGCTGAGGCGCGCGACACCCGCCGGAAGCAGACTCTTGCCGCCCTCCAGCGCGCGCAGCGCGCCGTCGTCGATCACCAGCGCACCGGCGGGTTTCAAGGTGCCGGAGATCCACTGCTTGCGCGCTGCCACTGGCGACTCGGTCGGCACGAACCAGGTGCAGCGCGCGCCCTGCTCGATGCGCCGCACCGGGTGCAGGTGCGCACCGGCGGAAATCACCATGTGGCAACCGGCCGCGACCGCGATCTTCGCCGCCGCGATCTTGGTCGCCATGCCGCCGCGGCCGACGTCGGACGCCGAGCCTCCGCCCATCGCCTCGATGGCCGGCGTGATCGCATCGACAACCGGAATGAACGCCGCAGTCGGATCGCGGTTCGGGTCGGCGGTGTAGAGCCCGTCGATATCCGACAGCAGCACGAGGCAGTCGGCGCCGACCATCTGCGCGACGCGAGCGGCGAGCCGGTCGTTGTCGCCGTAGCGGATTTCGGCGGTCGCCACGGTGTCGTTCTCGTTGATGACCGGCACCGCGCCGCGGGCCAGCAGCTCGCGCAGCGTGGCGCGCGCGTTCAGGTAGCGGCGACGCTGTTCGCTGTCTTCCAGCGTGAGCAGCACCTGGGCGACCGGGATGTCGCGATCCTCGAGCAGTTCCTTGTAGGCATGCGCGAGTCGGATCTGCCCGACGGCCGCCGCCGCCTGGCTCTCCTCGAGCCGCAGCGGCCCCTTGGGCAGACCGAGGTGCCGACGTCCGAGCGCGATCGCCCCGGACGACACCAGGATCACCTCGCGCGCCGCGCCGCGCAGCCGCACGACGTCCTCGA
>JAYTNX010000352.1:0-2161 GCA_043748075.1 Pseudomonadota bacterium | reverse complement strand
GGCAGCTTTTCCTTGCCGTCAACGAGCAGGCGATAGTTGTTGTGCGACTCGGCCGTGATCGAGGCACCACTCTTCAGCGGCACGGACGACACGGAACCGGTCTGACCGCGGACGATGACCGTGATCTCACGCGACATACGAACTTCCCCTGATCATTTTTCTGTCACACCGCGTCGAGGCTCCTGCCTCGCACAGCGACGACCTGTTTACGGTGGGTTTACCCGAGGGGCTGCCCGCCGTCGCTATCGATCGCGCCACCATGCTCGCAGCCGAGTGTGTTCGCGAACCGTGACGCAGTTCGCGCAATTTTCCCGATTGCCGCTATAAAGCCGGTAATAACGCAGGGAAATCGCAATGTAAAATGCGTTATGAAAATTCGCGTCGGGACGTAGTGACGCATGGCGCGCGAGCCCGCACACCGGGCGCCGTGCGGCGCCGGGAAGAATTCAGAGCTGGTCGTACTTGCGGCTGTTGCCGCGCGACTTCGCCACCGGGTATTTCTGCGCGTTTTGCGCGATCTTGGCCACCGCGGCTACTGCGAGATCGACGTCGAGCTTGTCGGCGAGCCGCACCAGGTAGAGCAGCACGTCGGCCATTTCCTCGGCAACCTTCTGTCTCGCTTCCGGAGGCAGCGTGCGCGAGTCCGCTTCACTCAGCCACTGGAAGTGCTCCAGCAACTCCGCGGCCTCGACGCTGAGCGCCGCGGCGAGATTCTTGGGCGAATGAAACCCATCCCAGTCACGTTCGGCTGCGAAGCGTCGCAGCGCGTCACGCAGCGCGACCAGGGCGGAATCGGGAACGGCGCAATGGTCAGTCATGGGCGGCCAGCATACCGCCGGCAGGGGAACTCCGGCACGCCGGCGGGATCTTTGCAGGCATGACCGGATTCTCCGCGCGCCCGCTCACCCGCGTGTTGTTGGCACTCTGGCTGGCCGCAGCCGCAGCCGCAGCCGCACGGCCCGCTGCCGTGCTTGCCACGCCCGTGCAGGACGTTGCGCCGACGCTCACGACTGACGCAGGCGCGGACCTGCTCGCCGCCGCGGACCAACTGCGGCGTGGCCGCTGTGCGGCGGACGACGATGCCATCGCTCCGCTGCGGCGTCGCGAGGCGCTCGATCGCGCCGCGCGCGCCTTCGCCGACGGACTGCCGCTCGGCGAGGCGCTGCAGCGTGCGGGCTACGTCGCCACGGAATCGGCTGCGCTGCGCATCGACGGCGCCGGCGATGACGCCGCGCTGCGCCAGGTGCTCGAGTCGCGCTTCTGCACGCGCCTCGCCCGCGGCGTACTGAGCGAGGCCGGCGCCTGGCGCAGCGGGAAACGCGCCTGGCTCGTGGTCGCGACTCCGCCGCTGCCGGCGCCGGCCGACGGCCGCGCGCAGCCGGGCCTGGTTTCTGGCAGCGACTCGCCCGATCCGGCGAGCGGCGGCCTGCAGGTGCTCGCGCTGATCAACGCCGCGCGCGGCCATCCGCGCCGCTGCGGCCGACAGTCGTTCGGCGCGAGCCCACCCTTGGCGCCATCCCCGGCACTCGCGCGCGTCGCCGACGCGCATGCGCGGGACATGGCGACGCGCGGCTATTTCGACCACACGGGCGCCGATGGCAGCAGCCCGCCCGAGCGCGTGACGCGCGGCGGCTATGCCTGGACGATCGCCGGCGAGAACCTCGCGCTCGGCCGCATGAGCGCGCGCGAGGCCGTGGACGGCTGGCTGGCCAGCGCCGGGCATTGCGCCAACATCATGGACCCGCGCTTCTCCGAAACGGGTATCGCGCTGGCAATCGGACGCGAGCGCGAGCGCCCCACCTATTGGGTGCAGACGTTCGCGGCGCCCCGGTCTCGATAGGTTGCGCCAGCGGGTTGAGCTACAGTGCGCAGCGATGGCTCACGATCTCGTCTGCTGGAAATGCGGTGCGGCGCTGGCGGCGCTGTCGCTGCCGCTGCGGCGACTCGACGAATGCCCGGCCTGTCGCGCGGAACTGCACGTCTGCCGGATGTGCGTCGACTACGACCGCCGCGTCGCGAAGCACTGTCGCGAGCCGACGGCCGAGGAAGTGCACGATAAGGAGCACGCCAACTTCTGCGACCACTGGAAACCCCGCCCGGGGGCCTACGAGGCGCCCGACCAGCGCGCGCTCGAGCACTCGAAGTCGGAGCTCGAGAGACT
>JAYTNX010000351.1:0-4606 GCA_043748075.1 Pseudomonadota bacterium | reverse complement strand
TGCCACTCAGCGTCCGCGCACCGCATTGCGCTCACGGAATGCGTCCCGGCTGACGAACGATTCGACGGGGCGCATCGCCGGCGCCGCGCGTTTCTTCGTGCTGGCGCCAAAGAACGCATCCATCGCCAAGGCGAACTCGGGCATGACCTCGAAATACGGCAGCGCGCCCGTCTGGAAGGTCGAGACTCGCCAATTGCCCCGGTCGCGAAGCAGCGCCCGGCCGCGGAAATCCGTGAAGTCGCCGCGCACGCCATGGCTCATCCAGACCGGTTGCACGACTGCCTCGTAGACCAAATGGATGTCACCGCTGAATAGCTCGCCGGAGAGGAACGACAGCGCCGCGAAGCGGGCACCGGGTTCGCGTGCATTGAGGACGTCGTAGGCCCAAAGCGTCTCATCGATCTTCTGGCTGCCCCAGGTCCGCTGCATGAAGTAGCGGATCACTGCCGGTCGCGTCAGCGTGCGATACAGGGCCTGTGCCCAGGGCCGGGCGCTGACCAACGCGTGCAAGCCGGGGATCGCGCGGGTGCTGCCCGGCGGGCCCCGGCGGGATTTCGTGCCATCCAGCCCGGTTGGGCTGACGAAGGCCAGCCGGCCCCACTCGGCCGGCCGTTCGGACGCGGCGCGGGCAAGAAACTCGCAACCGATCGACACCGCGAGCGCGTCGATGCACACGTCGCCGCAGCGTTCGCGGACCTGCTCGGCGAACTGATGCAGCGCGTCAGTCATCACGCGCGGATCGTAGCGGCGGTTCGCGCGGGAGCTGAAGCCGCAGCCGGGCAGGTCCAGGGCGAACACCGTCCGCGTCGCGGCGTGGCGCTCGAAGAGCGGGCGCACTTCCGCCGCCGACGGCGACGCGTTCATGCTGTGGATCAGCACCAGCGGCGGACCGTTCCCGACCACGTAGTAACTGAGCGCTCCGAACTGCACACGCTCACCCGACAACGCCGGTGGCAAGGGAACGGCGCGCCGGTCGTCGAGACGTGCGGGGGGGAACTTGTCGATCGAAGTCGCGTTCATCGTAAGTAAGTTCTGGGTTTGTGCGTTGACGGTCAGGTCGCGCGTGGCTGCGCTGCTCGCACCCGGTGTTCCATCGCCCATGATTCTGCCTCCGGATCGCAGGATCGCCGTTCTCGAAGTGTCGGACCACGTACCAGCATCGCGGCCGCATGTCGGCGCAGTCCTACTCGACCTCGAAGTCGTAACACCCCGCGATGGAGTGATGGCGTTCGTCTGGGAAAGGGAGTAGTAATCGAGTCCATGACGGAGCGGGATTTCGGGTATGTCGCGGACTGGTGTCCTGAAGCCGGGCATTCTTGGCTGCGTCCGCGGTTCACATTGAGGATCGTCGCTGACGGCACCGCGCCCGTGGCGTTGTGCGGAACGGTGCTGGTGGACGATCACATCGAGGTGATCGACGCGTCGACCCCGCTGGAGCGCGAGTACCGCGCGGACCACGTCGCGCTGGTCGTTCGTGCCTGCGACACAGGCGAGGCCATCCGGGCCGAATTGTGGTCGGACCGGCACGGGGAGTTCTGCCGCGTGGCCAGTTTTGCCGGCGCTTGCGGCGGGTACATTCTGGACGACCGCACGGGCACGGCCTCTTAGCCGTCCCGCCCGGCTCTCGGGCCGGTTGCAGTGAGCCCGACGATGCCGCTCCCCCGATCCGAAGCCTTGCCTGACGTGCTGGAAGAGGATCGGTTCCGGCTCGCCATGAGTTCGGTACGCGGGCATCTTTTCGACTGGAACCGCGAAACCGGGCAGGTGTGGCGCTCAGCCGGCATTGCTGAACTCATCGGCTTCCAGGTCGCAGAACTCGAGCCGAACATCGAATGGTGGGAGCGCCGCACGCATCCCGACGACCTGGTACGCCAAAACGCGGCCACGCAAGCGGCCCTGGCAGCAATGCAGGAGCGGCTGTACTCCGAATACCGCGTGCGCCACCGCGATGGCCGTTGGATCTGGGTAAGGTCCGAGTCGCGGGTCTACTTTGACGAAGGGCCCACGCCGCGACGCATCGTCGGCTTCACCTACTCGATCGACGAACGCAAGCGCGCAGAACTGAGCCTCGCGGCGAGCGAGGAACGCCATCGTCTGCTGGCGGAAACGATGTTGCATGGCGTCGTACACCAGGCGGCCGACGGCACCATCATTGCAATGAACCCGGCCGCGGAGCGGATTCTCGGCAAGACTCGAGAGCAGTTTCTCGGCAGCAGTTCGCAACGGGAAGATCACGACACCATTCGCGAGGATGGCACGCCATTTCCAGGGGCTGAACACCCGTCGATGGTGGCACTGCAGACGGGACGCCCGGTGCGGCAAGTGATCATGGGCGTCCGCCATCCGCAACGCGGTGACTATCGCTGGATCAGCATCGATGCCATACCCCTGGCCTTCGACGATACGTCGCGACCGGCCGAGGTCTACGCCGTCTTCGAAGACATCACCGAGCGCCGGCGCGTCGAAGAGGCGCTGCGCCAGAGCGAAGAACGCCTGCGCCTCGCGGCCGGCACCGCCATGTTCGGCGTCCACGACTACGACGTGAAGCACCGCCGATCCGTGTGGACGCCTGAGCTCTATCAGCTGACCGGCGTCGACCCGACCGTGCCGGTCTCGATCGACACCGCAGTGAACCTCATTCACCCCGAGGATCGCCCGCGTATCGACGCCGCGATTCGTGTGGCCTTCGACCCGGCGGGAAACGGCCACTTCTCGGAAGAGTTCAGGATCGTGCGCCCGGATTCCCACGAGACGCGCTGGTTCCACAATCGTGCGCAGACGCTATTCGAGTGGCTTGACGGCCGGCGGGTCGCCACCCGCAACGTCGGCATCATCAGCGACATCACCGAACGACGCACGACCCGGGAGCGTCTGCAACAGGCCGTCGAGCAGCTGCAGTCCGCCGGCCAGCGGCGCGATCAGTTCCTCGCCCTGCTTGCCCACGAGCTGCGCAACCCGCTGGCCCCGATCCGCTACGCGGTGCGATCGCTGCGTGCACCGTCCGCCGCCGCATCGCAGCTCAACGACGCCCGCGAAGTCATCGACCGGCAGGTGACCCACCTGGCGCGGCTGGTCGACGACCTGCTGGACGTCTCGCGTGTCACGCAGGGCAAGGTCACGCTCGTGAAGTCGAATGTTGATTGGGTGGAAGTCGTGCAGGCGGGCGTGGAGATCTGCCGCCCGCTGATCGACGCGCGCCGCCACGAACTCGCACTGCTGCTGCCCCCTCGCGGCAGCGTCTGGAGCCATGGCGATCCAACCCGCCTCGCGCAGGTCGTCGGCAACCTGCTGACCAACGCCGCGAAGTACACCGATCCGGGCGGCCGGATCGAGGTCAAGCTGACCGTGGTCGGGGCGGAGGCAAAGCTCGCCGTTGCCGACAACGGTATGGGTATTTCTCCGGACGTTCTGCAGCAGGTGTTCGAGCTGTTCGTGCAGGCCGAGCGTTCCCTGGATCGATCCCAGGGCGGGCTTGGGATCGGCCTGTCGCTCGTCAAGAGCCTGGTGGAATTGCATGGGGGTCGCGTCGAAGCCGCGAGCGCCGGGGTCGGCCGCGGCAGTCGCTTCACGGTTTCTGTGCCTTTGGCAGCACCAGAGGCGACGGCCGAACCGGCGAAACTCCGGTCGCCGCCCGCCCGACAGCGACGGGTGCTGGTCGTGGACGACAACGTCGACGCCGCCTCGTCGTTGCGCATGCTGCTGGAACTCGAAGGCCATGAAGTACAGGTCGTGCATGACGGCAGACAGGCGATCGACGCAGCCCGCGCCTTTGCGCCGAATGCGGTGCTGCTCGATATCGGCCTGCCCGGGCTCGACGGCTACGAGGTGGCGCGGCGTTTGCGCGCCGAGCCGATGACTCGCGCGTGCCTGCTGATCGCGATCACCGGCTACGGACAATCCGACGACCACGCTCGCTCGGAGGCGGCCGGTTTCGACAGCCACCTGGTCAAGCCTGTGGAGCCGGACAGGGTGCTGGCCTTGATTGACGAAGCGGTGGTTCTCTGACAGCGGGACATGACGGGTAGTGGCGCCTGGCGAGTCAGCATTTTCGGGAGAACGAAACCAGGTCGGTATCCGGATCGCCGACGCCCGTGATCAGACCACGTAGCAGCTGGGCCGCCATCATCGAGAATGTGATGCCATTGCCACCGTAGCCCATTGCCGCGAAGCAACCCGGCATGCCCGGCACAGGCCCGATGGTCGGAGTGCCGGTGCGTGAGGCCCCGAACGAGCCGCACCAGGCATAGTCGGCCCGCGGGTCGACGTTCGGCAACAGACGCTGGAGCTTGGCCTCGATCCGGGCAGTCTTGGTGGGCAGCAACGCATCGCGTCGCGATCGCCCAGGTCGAGGCGATGGTGTGGCCCTTGAGCGGTATGCCCTTGAGCATCTCGTAGCCGGTAGCGAACACGACCTTTTCGGCATGCAGGCTGCGCCGGTCTGCAGTGATGGCGGTGACGCCGCGCGCCGTGAAGCGAACGTCGCTGATCTCCACCGGGGCCAGCAACCGCGCTCCGCTCGATCCCGGCCGATGCGCCGGGCCAGCACGTGCAGCGGCGTATCGATTTCGTACTGCAGCAGCGCCGTGGAAGCCGGTGTCGAACCGGC
>JAYTNX010000350.1:0-1711 GCA_043748075.1 Pseudomonadota bacterium | reverse complement strand
CATCGCCCAGTCGGTCCACCGCCATCGCGTCAATGCGCGCGCAGTGCGTGCCCGAGGCAGCCACGGCAACCGCGCCGCTGTCCTCGATCATTGCGAGGAGCGCCGCATCGGTGACCGACACATTGAGCGGCACGACCGATATCCCGGCCTTGCCGGCGCCGAACAACACCTCGACCATCTCGAGCGAGTTCGACATCAGCACGGCCACGCGCGCGCCGGGCGCCAGGCCGAGCGACGCGAGCCCCCGCGCGACGCGGTTGGTGGCGGCGTCGAACTGAGCCCAGGTGCGCTGCTCGGGCCCGCAGATCAGCGCCACGCGAGCCCCGCGCCAGCGGCCGTGATGGGCGATGACCTGGGGCAGCAGCAGCAACGAGGCATCGAACGCGCCGCTCATGCGCGCCCTCCTGGCTCGGCCCGTCCGGCGCTCAGTTGAAGCGGTAGGTCGCCGTCAGCGAGACGGTGCGCGGGTTGCCGTAGAAGGCCAGCACGGAGTTGTCGGTTGCCGCGCCCGCGAAGTTGTAACCCGAGGTGATGTACCGCTCGTCCGAGAGATTGCGGCCGTGCAGGCCGAGCTGCCAGCCGTTGTCGTCCGAGGTCCAGTTCACCGATGCGTCGTACAGCCAGTACGCCTTGTAGTCGAGCGCCGCGATCGGCACCTCGAACTGCTGCGTGGCGCCGCGATAGGACGCCGAGCCGGTGAACCCGAGACGTCCCGAGAATAGCGGCAGCGTATAGGTCAGGCTGGCGTTGCCGGTCCAGTCGGGCGTGTTCTGCACGTCGCGCAGTGCCGCCACGTTCACGCCGTTGACCAAGAACTCGGTGTACTCGGCGTCGATATAGCCGACTGCAAGGCGACCCGAGAACTGCTCGGTGAATTGGAACGCGCCTTCGAGTTCCACACCCTTCATCTCGGCGGCGCCCGCATTGGTCACCGTGCCGACGAATGATACCGGCGGACCTGGCAGCACCAGCGAACCGGGAATCTGCACGTTGGTATAGTCGGCATAGAAAACCGCCGTGTTGAGGGTCGCGCGCCCGTCGAACAGCGAAGTCTTGGCGCCGATCTCGTACGACTCCACGGTCTCGGGCAGGAAGCCCACGCGGACATCAGCGTTGGCGAAGTTGCCGCGCGGGTCGAAACCACCGCCCTTGAAGCCTTCCGAGTAGGAGGCATAGAGGTTGAGGTCGGCGTTCGGCTTCCACGCGACGATCGCGCGCGGCGTGAAGTCGCTGTCGGTCCGCGAGCCGTTGAACTCCGGCACCACCTGCACGCCGCCCACCACCACCGGCGCCGTGATGCTCACCGCCGCGCCGTTGCCGAACAGCGGCGAGTTCACGCCAAGGAAGTTCTGGCGAACGATCCGCGAGCTGCGCTTGTCGTCGGTATAGCGGCCGCCGACCGTGAGGCTCCACTGGTCCGAGAGGTCGAGGGTCGCCTCCCCGAACAGTGCCCAGGTCTCCGTGTCGACGTCGCCCACGGTTAGTTGCGTGACCGTGTTGAACACCACGTCGAACTTGTTGTAGGCGTTCGCGTCGAGGTAGTAGGCGCCGGCCACCACCGTCAGGCGATCCTGCGTGTAGAGCAGCTGGAACTCCTGGCTGGTCTGCTCGTTGGTGTAGACGACCGGCGCGTCAAACGAGCGCGCGGCCGTCGAGTCGAAGTCGATCAGCGAGTCCGACGTGTCTTCCCGATAGGCCGTGACCGATTTGA
>JAYTNX010000349.1:0-3531 GCA_043748075.1 Pseudomonadota bacterium | reverse complement strand
CAGGCGCTGCTCGACTGGAACCCGAAGGCCACCCCGGACTACGAGATCTCATTCACGCCGGCGCGCGTGATCATGCAGGATTTCACGGGCGTTCCCTGCATCGTCGACCTGGCGGCGATGCGCGAGGCGATCCAGAAACTCGGCGGCGACGCGAAACGCGTCAACCCGCTCGCGCCTGCGGAACTGGTGATCGACCACTCGGTGCAGGTCGACCACTACGGCGCGGCCGACTCGCTGGCACTCAACACCCGCATCGAGTTCCAGCGCAATGGCGAACGCTACGCATTCCTGCGCTGGGGCCAGACGGCGTTCGAGAATTTCAAGGTCGTGCCGCCGAACACCGGCATCGTCCATCAGGTCAACCTCGAGTACCTCGGCCGCGTCGTCTTCCAGAAGGACGGCTCCGGGAACGACAGGCCGCAGGCCTATCCCGACACACTGGTCGGCACCGACTCGCACACCACGATGATCAACGGCCTCGGCGTGCTCGGCTGGGGCGTCGGCGGCATCGAGGCCGAAGCGGCGATGCTGGGCCAGCCGGTCACGATGCTGATCCCGCAGGTGATCGGGGTTCGCCTGACCGGTCAACTGCAGCCGGGCTGCACGGCCACTGACCTGGTGCTCACGCTCACCGAGATGCTGCGCAAGAGGGGGGTCGTCGAGAAGTTCGTCGAATACTTCGGCGATGGCCTCGCCAGCTTGCCACTCGCCGATCGCGCGACGATCGCGAACATGGCCCCGGAGTACGGCAGCACCTGCGGCATCTTCCCCATCGACGGCGAAACGCTGCGCTACCTGCGGCTTTCCGGCCGCGCGCCCGAGCAGATTGCGCTGGTCGAGGCCTACGCCAAGGCCCAGGGCATGTGGCGATACGACGGCGCGCCGGCGGCGAACTACACCGACGTGCTCGAACTCGATCTCGGCAGCGTCGAGCCGTCACTGGCCGGTCCGAAGCGGCCGCAGGACCGCGTGCCGCTGCGCCTGCTGAAGCAGGCGTATCGCAAGGCGCTCGCGCCGATGGCCGAGGAACGCACGCGAAAAAACGCGGCCGCGACCGGCTCGGCGAACGTCGGTGGGAGCGCGGGCTACGAACTGAAGGACGGCGCCGTGTTGATCGCGGCAATCACCAGTTGCACCAATACCTCGAACCCGTCGGTGATGCTCGGCGCGGGGCTCGTGGCCCGCAACGCGCATCGCCTCGGCCTGAAGTCCAGACCCTGGGTCAAGACCAGCCTTTCCCCAGGCTCGAAGGTCGTCACGGACTATTTCGCGAAGGCCGGCCTGCTCGAGGATCTCGCGGCCATCGGCTTCGACGTCACCGGCTACGGCTGCATGACCTGCATCGGCAACTCGGGCCCGTTGCGCGCCGAAATCTCGGCCGGCGTGAAGGCGGGCGAAATCATCGGCACCTCAGTGCTCTCGGGCAACCGCAATTTCGAAGGGCGCGTGCATCCGGAAGTGAAGATGAACTTCCTCGCCTCACCACCGCTCGTGGTCGCCTACGCGCTCGCCGGCACCACCGACATCGACCTCAACACCGAGCCGCTCGGCTCAGGCGCCGATGGCCGGCCGGTGTTCCTGAAGGACCTGTGGCCGAGCGCCGCCGAGGTCGCCGAGACCGTGCGCACCTCGATCACCTCGAAGATGTTCAAGTCGAGTTACGGCAGTGTTTTCGAAGGCGATGCGAACTGGCGGAGCATCAAGGTGCCCCTCGGCAAGCTGTACCAGTGGGACGAAGCCTCGACCTACGTGCGCAACCCGCCGTATTTCGATGGCATGACCATGACGCCGCGCGCCGTCTCGGGGATCCGCGGCGCACGCGTGCTGGCGCTGCTCGGCGACTCCGTCACCACCGACCACATCTCACCGGCCGGCGACATCGCCCGCGGCAGCCCCGCGGCGCGCTACCTGGAGTCCAAGGGCGTGCAGAAGGTGGACTTCAACTCCTACGGCGCGCGTCGTGGCAACCATGAAGTGATGATGCGCGGCACGTTCGCCAACATCCGGCTGCGCAACCTGCTGGTTCCGGGGACCGAGGGCGGCGTCACGGTCCACATCCCGAGCGGCGAAACGATGTCGATCTACGACGCCTCGATGCAGTACCAGGCCGCCGGTACGCCATTGGTGGTACTGGCCGGCAAGGAATACGGCACGGGCTCGTCGCGCGACTGGGCGGCCAAGGGCACGATGCTGCTCGGCGTGAAGGCCGTGATCTCGGAGAGCTTCGAGCGCATCCACCGCTCCAACCTGATCGGCATGGGCGTGCTGCCCTGCCAGTTCGTCGATGGCCAGAACGCGCAGAGCCTCGGCCTCAGCGGGCGCGAAGTGTTCGACTTCGGCGACCTCAGGAACGGCGAGGCACGCAACGTGAGCGTGACTGCCACGCCGGAATCCGGTACGCCGATCCGCTTCGATGTGCGCGTCCGCATCGATACGCCGAAAGAGCGCGACTACTTCCGGCACGGCGGCATCCTGCACTACGTGTTGCGCCAGCTCGCAGCGCCTGCCAAGACGATTGCGAAGGTAAAGGCGAAGACCAAGAAGCCCTCCCCGCCTGCTCCTCCGCGGCGTGCGGCGAAGCGCATGCCGTCGCGGCGGAAGCCAGCCGTGCGCAAGCCCGCAGCGCGCAAGTCGAAGGCCCGGAAGGCACCTGCCAGAAAGGCAGCGGCGCGACCGACCTCGGCCCGCAAGGCGAGCCGGCCGGCGGCGCGCAGCAAGTCGCCGCGACGCAAGCGCTGAGGCCGGCTGACGACCGCGATGTCCACGGACGCCGCCGCACGCGCTGAACCTGTGCGGCGGCTGGTCTTCTTCGACCTCGATGGCACGATCGCGCGCCGCGACACGCTGCTGCCCTACGTGGCCCGCTATCTGTGGTCGCACCCCTGGCGCGTTTGGCGATTGGCAGCGGTACTGCCGCCGCTGCTGGGCTTTGCACTCGGCCGTGGTGACCGGGGCACACTCAAGGGCGCGCTGATCCGGGCGGCAATGGACGGCGTCACGGCGCAGGAAATCGAGACCTGGAACCTGTGTTTCCTGCCGAGGCTGCTCGAAGTCGGCCTGTTTCCCGATGCGCTGGCCGCCATCGCAAAGCACCGCGGGAGTGGCGACCGCCTCATCTTGATGTCCGCAAGCGTGGATCTCTACGTTCCGGAGATCGGCCGCAGGCTGGGCTTCGACCAGGCGATCTGCAGCGGAGTGGCCTGGACCGCCGGTCGTCTCGACGGTCGGCTACGGACGCTCAACTGCCGCGACGAGGAAAAGGCGCGCTGTTTCCGGACGGTCACGTTGGAGTATCCGGGGCTACCGACGATGGCCTATGGCAATTCCGCGTCCGATCTGCCCCACATGGTGCTCGCGACCGAGGCGGTGATGGTCAATCCCGCACACGCGTTGCGGGTGAAGGCCGAAGCGCTCGGCATCGCCTGCGTGCGTTGGTGAGAGCCAGTTCAATCGGGCGGGTTCGGCAGCGCTGCCATACTTCGTCTTGAACTCGCGAGAACGATCGATGGGGAATACACCGCTGCAGCTTCC
>JAYTNX010000348.1:0-44938 GCA_043748075.1 Pseudomonadota bacterium | reverse complement strand
GCTGCGCATCTGCCTCTCGGAAAAAGTTGTGCGCCGCTTGATGAAGCAGGAGAAGTTAATCGCGGCCACTCCCAAGCGGCGCCGGTACGGCTCGTACCTTGGCGAGATCAGTCCGGCGCCGGAAAATCTGATCAATCGCGACTTCCGATCAGCCGCGCCAAATCAGAAGTGGCTCACCGACATTACGGAGTTCCAGATCCCAGCCGGCAAGGTGTATCTGTCACCGATCATCGACTGCTTCGACGGTCTGGTCGTCAGCTGGTCGCTGGGCACCGCTGCAGATGCCGAACTCGTGAACACCATGCTTGATACGGCCATCGAGACGGTTGCCAACGGTTCCGATCGACCCATCGTGCACTCCGATCGCGGCGCACATTATCGATGGCCAGGCTGGCTGTCTCGAACTGACGGTGCGAGCCTACAGCGCTCAATGTCGCGCAAAGCCTGTTCGCCGGACAATGCTGCTTGTGAGGGGTTCTTCGGTCGATTGAAGAATGAACTGTTCTATCCCGGGAGCTGGAAGAGCATGACCATCGAAAACTTCATTGCTGAAGTCGACTCGTATATCCGCTGGTACAACGCAGAGCGAATCAAACTCTCACTGGGTTCACGCAGTCCTTTGGAGTACCGTGCGAACCTTGGATATGCAACCTAAACGGTCCAAGATTTTGTCCGCACCCCCCCGGTCAATAATCGACGCCCGTCCACAACGCGAACTTCTGCGGACGTCACTGGAACCCCAAAATTCCGCTATCTATGGCATAACGTGAATTGCGGCGGGCTGCTAGGTCGCGGATTTTCGGACGCATACCGCTATTCCCCCGCGGACCGGGCAACCTTCACGACCGCAGGCGCAGGCCCCAGCCTTGTGTTCCGAAGCCATGACCAGATCAGCGCGACCGTCAGCGCCATTCCGAGTGCGGGAAGGACGGCCACACCCAAGCGCATGCCCAGCAACGCGCTGTCGGGCTGGGCGACCAGCAATTGCGTCGAGGGCACCAGCCCGAGCATCTGCAGGATGCCACCGAAAACGAATACTCCGACGGCGAACAGGACCTTCTCGATCGCGGACCAGACGCCGGACAGCAGTTCCGGGCGCGATTCGCCGGTTTGTTCCGCGTAAAGCTGGATGGAGTCGACGAAGAGCGACCACGACATCAGCGCACCGCCGCCGGCGAATACGCCTTGAAACGCACTGATTACAATAGCGGCTTGGTGATCCCCGGGTCCCAGGGTCGCGAAAGACAGGAATGCCGTCCCGATCCCGACCGTTGCGATCACGAAGGTATTGATCTTGCCAATGCGCGCGGCGAGTTTCACCCACATTGGCTGGGCCGCTAACGCGGCGAGCGTCATCGTGACGACCATGGCGCTCAGCAACGGCAGCTGGCCCTTCAGCACGTACAAGACAAAGTAAGCATTCGCGGCGTACTGGATCCCGTTTGAAAAGTACTTCAGGCCGTAGATGGCGGCGAGGTGGCGAAAGCTCGACTTGCGACGCAGAACGAGCCAGAGGTCTATTGGCTTTGCATAGCTGGCTGCGGACCGACGCAGGGGCACCCGTACCGTCGAGAGATAGTTGACCGCGACGGCACAGAGACAGAATCCGCAGAGCGCGATGCCCATCAGCGCGTATCCAGACCGCCCGGAGCCCAGGATCGCCACCGCTGCGGGTGCAAGGCCCCCCAGCAGTACGCCTCCCATGTGAAACGCGACGCGCCATGACATCAACACCGTCCGTTGGGAGGGCTCTCGCGCAATGTCGAAAGCCGAGGCAAGGTAGGAGACGGTCAGGCAGGACAATGCCGCGTTGGAGACCAGAAACCCGACGAAGATGTACGTCGCCAGCACAACCGGGTTCGAAACCGCGGGGGGGTGAAACAGGATCGGGAACGCCAGTGCCGTCGTGACGCCGCCGATCAACAGCAGGGGGCGACGGGCCTGCCAGCGCAGCGGAATCCGGTCCGACAACATCCCGACCAGAGGGTCCAGAACCATCGCAGAGATCTTCGGCACCATGATCGCCAGTCCTGCGAGCGCCGCCGGGATCGCCAACATGTTCGTCATGAATGGCAGCAGCAGCAGCGCCGTGACCTGGAAGAAGACCGAGATCGTGACTTGGCCTGCGCCATAGGCGAGTCCCGCCTTCGCGGACGCAAGCGTCGGACTCGGCTCCGATTCCGGCATACAGTGTCTCTTGAAACGACTCGGGGGACGTCCGCTACAGATCATCATACAAGTGGGGCGCGATCTATCCATTCTCCCAATGGCCCGATAGCTTTCTTTGTTGTCCGTGCCGTGGCCCTCGCCGCGCGAGTGGGCAATACTCCCGCGCACCCGAAGAGCTGGGACAAGGGATGGCCGAGACAAGCAGTTGGGACTATGTCGTGGTCGGCGCAGGGGCCGCCGGCTGTGTCCTTGCGGAGGGCTTGTCGCGCAGCCGACGATATTCCGTCCTCGTGCTGGAGGCCGGGGGACGCGACTGGTCGCCGCTACATCAAATTCCGGCGGGGAAACTCTTCACGTTGGGCAACCCGCGTTACGACTGGCGCTATCGCACCGAGCCGGATCCCAGCCGGGACAACCGTACGGAAGTCTGGCCACGCGGCAAGGTCGTTGGCGGAAGTACGACCATCAACGGCCTCTTTTACGTTCGCGGCAATCGCAGTGATTTCGACCGGTGGGCGGCGCTTGGCAATCGCGGCTGGTCTTACGCGGACGTGCTGCCGTATTTCAAAGCGATCGAGACGTACGGCGGCCAGGGTGATCCAGCCTTCCGTGGAACCGACGGCCCGCTGCGAATTTCGGACATGCCGGCACCCCACATGCTCAGCGAGCGCTTTGTTCGCGCTGCCGAGGAACTTGGACTTGGCAGGGCGCGGGATTACAACGGCGAGGCGCAGGATGGCGCGGCGCTCGCCCAGACTACGATCTACCGTGGGTTCCGGCAGAGTGCGGCGAAAGCGTTTCTGCACCCCGCCGTTCGCCAGGGACGCGTGACGCTGTTCACTGGTGCCAGCGTGCAGCGGATCGACATCGAGGCGGGCTTGGCGACCGGCGTGACCTTCGCCATCGGCGGCGGTATTCGCACGGCGCACGCACGGCGCGAGGTGATCGTCGCCGCCGGGGCCGTGGGGTCCCCTCACCTGTTGATGTGTTCGGGCATTGGCCCCGCCGACCAGCTTCGGGAATCGAAGATCGATGTAGTGTGCAACTTGCCGGGCGTCGGGCAGAACCTACAGGAACACGCTGGAATCTGGATCGTTCAGGGCGTGAAGGCGGGAATCCGCACCGCCAATATGGACTACAACCCCTTGGGCGTCCTGCGCCAGGGGCTTCGGTATCTAACGACCCGCCAGGGCGCTATCGGCACGCCCACTGCGCAGGGCGTGGCGTTCCTGCGCACAACATCGGATGAGGATTCGCCCGACGTACAGATTCACTTCATGCCGATGGGCTACAAGATTGACAAGAGCGCGATCGAGGTACTGAAGACTCCGGCGATGATGGCCGTCCCGAACGTCAATCGGCCCGAGAGTCGCGGCGAGATTCGGCTCGCTCCCGGGGATCCGCACGGTCCACCGCTGCTATTTCCGCGCCTGCTCCAGAGTCGCCGCGACATTGAGCGGTTGATCGCCGCGTGTCGTCTCATCCGGCGGATCTTCGCCGCGCCCGCCTTCAGCGACGTGGTGGCCGACGAGCTGTTCCCGGGGTCCGCGGTGCAGAGCGACAGTGCGTGGGAACGCGTGCTGCGGGAGCGGGTTGGGCCGGTGTTCCACATCGTCGGTACTTGCAAGATGGGATCGGACGCAAAGGCGGTCGTCGATGCATCGCTGAAGGTGCACGGCGTCGCCCGACTGCGAGTGGCGGATTCGTCGGTGATGCCGATCATCACGAGCGGAAACACCAATGCACCCACGTTGATGATCGCGTCCAAAGCCGCGGAGATGATCCTAACGGACGCCGTCGGAGCTTCGATGACGTGAATAACCGGAGGTTATTACTTCATTTGGAGCGATCGGCGGCATAATGGGTCTCCAGTAGAGGTGGCCCGTCGCGATGCGCATGCCATTGGTGTTTCGAATTGAAGTGAGTGTGGTTCTTATCCCCCAAATCCCGCAGCCTGCGTACGGTTGCGGATAAGTGGGCGACAACCGCCGCGCTGTAGCCGTTTGTTAGATAGGTCTGAACATATGCTTACCTGTATCGACTTGCACGCGGACGAGGACCCAGCACTTGCTGCCAATCCCGGCCTGGCCGATGACGCCGTGCTCCTCGAGGTCTGGCGACGCATTCGCGCGATCGAGGACCCTTGCCACGTGCTCGCGGACTATCCCCTGACCCTCGTCG
Source organism: Pseudomonadota bacterium (assembly GCA_043748075.1). GTDB lineage: Bacteria > Pseudomonadota > Gammaproteobacteria > Steroidobacterales > Steroidobacteraceae > UBA964. The sequence continues at coordinate 40,588 of JAYTNX010000348.1, read as the reverse complement.
ATCTGGGCGTCATCAACCGGATCGACCTCGATCAGGGCTATGTCGAGGTGGGACTCACGTACACCGAAATCGGCTGCACCTTCGCGCCCCGGATACTGCAGCGCCTCGAAGAGGAAGTGATGGCGGTTCCGGGCATCGAGTCAATGGACGTGGTCTACGAGCCGTTTCCGCCCTGGTCCCCGGATCGGATGAGCCCGCGAGCCCAGCGCCTGTACGCGCAGCGCAGTGCCCAGGCGAAAGCGGCCGTCACGATGATTCCCCTCAGTGCCCTCAAGCCTCGTCGTGACTCATCGCAGAGCACCTAACCATGCACATTCCCAAGATCTCGCGCCGGAGCCTTCTGGCGACTGCTGGTGCTTCGCTCGCTGGCGTGTACGCCGCAGCGGCGGCCACGGGCGACATGAAGACTGTGCCCCAGGCGAACGAGAACTGGTCGCCTGACCTTCTGGCGCGAGCACGGGCCGGTAACTACTTCATCGTCGATGGTGTCGTGCATTGGGCGAATCTGCTCCCGAACAACCGCCGCCGCAGCCGGGAGTGGGAGAAGGCGCTCGACTTCGGATACAGCTACCACGAGAAGACGGCTCCGGCGCGCTACCGGCTCACGAACAAGCAGTACATGCGCAACTGGAACGTCGAGGAATCGATGGATGTCTGTCTGCTCGAGAGCCCCACCGACATCCTCGTGCATCACTCGACACCGCTCTACTACGCCTACTGGGATGGGCTGATGTCGAACGAGAAAGGCGCAAACATGAAGGGCGCTTATCCGGATCGGACGATCTGGTATGCCGCCATCGACATGTTCGACCCGCTGCCCGTCGTCAAGGCCAAGATCGACGAGGTCATGGCCCAGGGCGCCGACGGGCTGAAGTTCTATCCGACGCGGATGGACCTCGCAACCCAGAAGACTTCTCACTGGCTGATGGACGACCCTGACAAGGCAATGCCGGTCTTCGAGTACGCACGTGCCGCCGGCTGTCGCCACATCGCCATCCACAAGCTGCTGGAGTACACCGGCCCCGAGACGCCGGCACTCGGCGTCGCCGATATGTACAAGGTCGCCGCAGCCTTCCCGGACGTGACCTGGGATCTCGTGCATGCCGGCTGGGCGCTGCTCGACCAGACCGTGGAACTGATGCGCAAGCACGAGAACGTCACCGCCGTGCTCGAAGGGCCGATGTTCTGGCTCTTGTACGACATGCCGCGATTCCACCAGATGATGGACGTCTTCATGACGAAGGTGGATATCGACCGTATCATCTTCTCTACGGCGGCGGTTCGCGTGCATCCCTACTGGCAGATCGCCCAGATGATCGATTACCAGGCGCCGCCGGGGGCCAAGTGGCGCATCACGGAGGCCCACAAGCGCAAAATCCTCGGCGAAAATGCCGCCCGGATCTACGGCATCGACATCGCCAAGCGGCGCATAGCCGTCGCTAACGATCGCTGGTCACGAGCGCTCCGTGAGCACGGACTGCGCGAACCCTACGTGGTGCAACGCGCCGAGGTGTAAGCGGCTTTGCGAATTTTCAGATCGAGCTAGAATCGTCCGCAGTAGGTTGCCGAATCCTGCTGAATGGGTAGGGAACGCATTATTTTCGCATCACGGTAAATTGTCCACGGCCAAATTGTGAATCAACGATTGTCCTTGCGGCGCATCATTGCGACGCATTGGTTCGATATCCGTTAGGACCCATGTTGATCGCAGGTACCATGGACTTACGACAGCTCCGCCATTTTACCGCCGTACTCGATGCGCGCAGCTTCTCGGTTGCCGCACGGGACTTGGCCGTCTCGCAGCCGGTCTTGACGCGCAGCATCCGCGATCTGGAGCGCTCGCTTCGCATTACGCTATTCGAGCGCGATCATCGCGGCACGCGCCCGACGCCGGCGGGCCTTGAGTTCCACCGCCACGTCCGCCGGATCCTGAACGATTGCGATCGGGCGGAGCAGGAAGTTGCCACCCTACGTACTGGCGGCGTCGGCCGGATCACGATTGGTGCGGGGGCGTCCTATGTGTCCGACCTGCTGTCGGATGTCGTGGCCCGCGCGCGTGACGAGATGCCGGCCCTCGAAATCGAGGTCGTCGAAGGCTTGATCGAGAACTTGCTGAACCCGCTGCATGACGGCAGGATCGACCTGATCTTCACGACGTTCGCGGCGTTTGCGATTCATCCGGATCTCGTGCTCGAGCCACTCGTCACTGTGACACCCGGGGTCGTGGCGGGTGCGAAGCACCCGCTGGTCCGCCGGCGCGATGCGAAACTCTCGGAACTCGCAAGATACGATTGGGCCAGCCTGTGCCAGCCGTATACGTTGGACGTGCTGCAGCGTTTTTTCCAGTCCCACGAGCTCGTTGCGCCGGCTCCGATTCGGGTCGAATCCCTCGATCTGATCAAGGCATTGGTGCTGAGCGGACGTTTTTTGGCACTGCTGCCCAATCGCGCTGTCGCCCGGGAATTGGAGACGGGCGCCGTGGTGAAGTTGCCCTTCGATGTGCCCGCCGCACCGCTCCACGCCGGCATCATCCACCTACACAAGCGACCTCGCTCGGCGGCGATGAACCGGGTGATGGAACTGATGCGCGCCGCCGTTAGGGGCGGTGGTCACTGATGGAACTGAAGCAGCTGCGCCATCTCGTCGCCGTCGCCGAATACAAGAGTTTTTCGGAGGCGGCTACTCGGGTCTTCCTCAGCCAGCCCGCTCTGACCCGCAGCATCCAACAGCTCGAAAAGCATGTCGGCATGCCGCTGCTGGCGCGATCGACACGGTCTGTATCACTGACACCCGCCGGCGAACTCTTTTGCCAGTATGCGGCACTGATCGTGCAGGAATGCGCCGACGCCAAGTCTGCCGTGTCGAACATCCAGGCAGGGTATGCCGGCGACGTGACTATTGGCGTCGGACATTTCTTCTCCAACATCATCGTCGCCGCGTCAATCCTCCGCTGCCGCGCGCAACTGCCCGGCATCCAGGTGAGGACCGTCTCGGGAACTCTCGACGAACTCACGACCATGGTACGCCGCTCGGCGATCGATTTTGCATTCTGCAGCTTCATCGACCTCGAGAGTTCAGGCGCTCTGTCGGTCGAACCGCTGATGACACTTAACGACGGGATCGTCATCGGGCGCGATCACCCGCTCGCGAAGGAACGCCAGCCCGATCCGCAGGCACTGTCCAGCGGCCGCTGGGCCGTGGTCAACCGCCGGTACGCGCTGGATGCACACGCGAACTTCTTCGCGGCTCTGGGTCTTCATGTGCCTCGCCCAGTGCGCACCAACTCCCTTGGGCTGATCCTGAGCCTCGTAACGCGGCACGATTTCCTGGCGATGCTCCCTCGGGAAGTCGTGGCGGCGGACTTGCGCGCCGGCACGATCCGCATCTTGCGAATGCCCCCGCAAGCACCGCAGCGCCGCGTCGGCCTACTGCACGCCGGTGACACCCTCGGGCCTGCCGTAGCTCGCGTGATGCAGGTAGTACGCGAGACCTGCACGATCCGTGGCGCTGCAGCACGCGGGGCAGATAAGCGTTGATACCGCATCGGCGGTGCCGTACCTGTCGCCTCGGACACGCGCTAGCGCGTTATCGACGAGACGACGTGTTGGCGGGCGTCGAACCTTGTCCACACCTGGAAATTCAGAAAGCGTAGCGCTTGCCGTTGTAGCGAATGATGGTGGCCGAATCCGCCAGCGTCAGGCCGTCGATCACCCCAATCATGCCGCGGATCGAGACCTCGGGCGCGATGAACTCCGGGCCGGGATTCTTGACCTTCTCCACCGCGACCTCGCCCGGCGCCAGCAAGGCGACCACCACGCCGTCCTTGGCCGCCTCGCGTGCGAGATTGGCCATGGCCGCGTTCATGGCCGCCTTGGTCACCTTGTACCAGTAGCCGCCGTCAAAGCCCCCGTAATTGAAGCTGTGAACGCCCAGCAGCGCGGTAATCGCCACGATCTTCTTCTGGTCGCTGTTCCTGACGTTTTCGTAGAACGCTTCGCTGACTCTGAGCGGCCCGAAAGCATTGACCGCCATCATCGTCTCGCCTTCGGCGTAGTCGAGCGAGCCCAATTTCTGTGCCCTGCCGAGGAAGTCGCCGGTCAGCCCGGCATTGTTGATGAGAACATCGATCGGCTGGCCGCGATACTTCGCGGCCAAGGCGGCGACATCGGCGGCATCGGTCACGTCCAGGCGTTCGACCGAGACCTTGGAGGTGGCACTGGCCGCGGCGAGTGCCCGCAATTCGAGAGCGTCGGCGGGATCGCGCGCGGTGGCGATCACGCGCCAGCCCTTGGCTGCATATTGCTTGACGAACTCGAGCCCGATGCCGCGATTGGCGCCGGTCACCAGAACCGTCGGCGCACCATCGGCCGCTCGGGTTGGCGCGATCTGGCCTGTGGCGGCAACCAAGCCCAAGACCAAGACCGCGACCCTATTACGCATTGTCATCGTCGCGACTCCTTGCCACCCATGGTATCGGGGGCACCTTTGAACGACCATCGATTTCGGAGGCGATCCAGGCGCCTCAAGAACCGTCCTCCTGGGCTTTCGGCTGCTCCTCGCTGAAAACGCAGATCGATGCGCAAAACGTAAAGCGCGAAATGGTCCCTGATGGCCGCGAAGGCCGGCATGCGTGTCGGATGACTCGAAGTGACGGTCGCAGGCGCCAGGGGTATTCCGACGCAGGTGGTTCGCCGAGCCTCACGTAACCGGGAGTGGTCTGGAACGACACGAATGCAGCTTACGGCTGCTGCACGCTAGGCCGCACACCGCGAACCAGATCGCGTCAGATCTCAATCACCGATCCGCGCTCGCGCAGCGCGGCAGATCCCTGTCGCCGAAATCTGCCTGGCACCAGCGCAGCACGCCGACGGGCGCACTCAACCAATGCAACCGCGCCCGGTCCCCTCCACTGCGCGGGGCTTCCTCGACATGCGGAGCGCACATCTGCGGCTGCGTCCCGCTCCACTCGCCCCTGGCAGTTCGATGGCGATCGCGACCGCAAAACTAACGGGGCTGCCCTTCGGCCCCGGCACTTGCGGCGTGGCAGAAGATCAGGAAGACCTCATAGACTTGGAACTTGGTCGCCTCGACGATGGCCGTGAAGCCGCAGAAGACCCGGGTTGCGATCGAGGGCGGTACCAGCAGCGCGTCCATGGCGGGCGTTGAGGGGTCGTCTGCTGTGGTGACCGGGGCAACAGTAGCGTCCGCGGAAGCCCGCGCATCGGCGCAGGCGCATGTTAGTACGGGCGTGGCGCACTCATGCGGACGGGCTCCGCTCCCCGAGACTCTGCAGCGCGGTGCACGCACCCACATTGATGATCAGTGCCTGTTGCCGCAGGAACCGAGTCAGCGCCCGGGGCCCGATCCTCGAAGGACCGACGCCCGAGTACTTGAAGGAAGTCTTTTCCGCATCGCGCAGCACCGCACCGTTCAGCGTCGTGTCCTGCAGGCTGACGCCGCCCGCATGCAAACGCTCGCCGATCGCGGCGGCGGCGTGGTCCGTCGCCGCGATCACCGCAGCGGAAAGGCCAAAGATCGAGTCGTTCGCCAGCCGCACGGCATCGTCGACGGTCTCGTAGCGCATCACGGGGATCACCGGCCCGAAGGTCTCCTCGCGCATGATCTCCATCTCGTGCGTCACATCGGTCAGCACCGTGGGCCGCATATACAGACCGCCACCGAGTCGTTGCGATTTGCCGCCGGTTCTCAGCCGTGCGCCGCGGGCGATCGCGTCGTCGATTTGCGCATCCACGATGCCGGCCTGCAAAGGCAGGATGAATGGCCCGATGTGGCCCCGGTTGATGTCCGGGTAGTTCAAGTCGATGGCGTCGCATTTCGCGACCAGGCGATTCACGAAATCATCGTGGACGGCCGCCTGGACATACACGCGTTCGATGGAGAAGCACATCTGGCCGGTGGCAAAGACGGCACCGCGCAACACCGCCTCGGCCGCGCGCTCCAGATCGGCATCCGCAGTGATAATCGCGGGATCCTTGCCGCCGAGTTCCAGAAACGCCGGGATCAGTCGTCGGCCGCATTGCTCGGCTACGAGGCGGCCCGTTGCCACACTGCCGGTGAAGCAGACGGCATCGACCTCGTCGATCAGCGCGCGGCCCGTATCGGGGCCACCCACAACGTAATGCAGGACGGATGCAAGTTCCGGGACTCGTAGCAAGGTCCGACGCAGCGGCTCGACGAAGCGCGGCGCCACTTCGCTGGGCTTGACGATCACCGCACAACCGGCCAGCAGGGCCGGAATCGCATCGACCAGCGACATCGCGAGTGGGAAGTTCCACGGACTGATGACACCGAGCAAATCGAACGGCACAAGATTGGTGCGGAACCGGATCGTGGCGACGGCGCTCGAGGTCCCCTCGAGCATCGCGGTTGCCAAGGCGTGCGGCGCCTTGGCTGCCCAGGCACGCAAGCTGGCGACCAGGCCTGCGGGGCTTTCGCTGGAGAGGCGGTAGCGGCCGGTATCGATACATTCCGCCGCCGTGATGGCGTCACGATCGCGCTCGATTTCCTCGGCCCAGCGGAGCAGCGTGGCCGCGCGCGCTTCGACTCCGGCGCTGCGCCATGCGGGCTGCGCGGACCGCAGTCGCGCACACACATCGGTCAGTTCTGTTCTCGACGGCGGTCGGATGAGATAGTCGGCTTGGCCAGTGCGCGGGTTGATGACCTCGATCGTTTCCGGGGCTGAGACAGGTGTGGCTGAAATCATGCAGTCCTCGAGGCAGGGCAGTTGAAGGCGGCGCCGTTGATTGAATCGATCAGTATTCAGAAAGGCTTCAGTACCCGGCTCACCCTGGCGATGATCGTCAGAGCGTGCGTCGTGACCAGCCATCGCCGGTGTGCGGCCCTCCGCGTCCATGTCGCGGGAGCTACCTCAGCACAGGCCTGATGGGCGTCTTATCGAGAATAGACATCGGGCCATAGGCGCTTCGTATCACCCTACCCCTCTGGACCGGCAAGACTCTGCTAGGGTCTCCATTGAGACCCGCCACAGGACGACGGCTATCTGGACACGCAGCGGCGCGCCCGAAGCATCGCAACCGGCGGTTCCGCGAAGCACCGGAGAAATAAGGGGCAGGAGATCATCATGCTGAGCACTTGGTTATGCGGCCGCGCAGTCGGCCGCGGCAGTTTGGCGGCACTCCTCGGCGCGGCGTTGGTCGCGAACGGCGCCACCGCGTTCGCGGATGCCGCGTCGCCGTCGGCTGCAGTTCCGCCGGCGGCCGAAGCGACGGTCGCCGACAGCCTGCTCGGCACCTTCGGCGAGATCCTGAAGATGTACCACCTGTATTCGGCCTCGGACGGCCGCTCGTACATCGAGGTGATGGGCGTGCCGCCGATGAAGACGCCGATCGGTCTCGTCACCTATTTCGACCGCCAGGTCCGCCGCGTCGTCATCGGCCATTGGAAGAACGGCGAGTTCCACGACTTCCACTACGCCGTGAACCAGAACCTGCTGATCTACCTGCAGGGCACCCAGGTCATCACCACCGGCGACGGCAAGGAGTACCGCCTGGAACCCGGCATGGCAGTGCTCGCCGAGGACTGGACCGGCAAGGGCCATACTAACCGCTGCGTTGCGCCGGACAAGCAGCGCGTCTGCCTGCTGCTGCAGATCACGGTCGGCGACATCGACAAATCGCTGCCGCTGCGGCCACCACCAGCGGCGGCCGCTGCCGCGCCGGCCGGCCGCGAGCGCGCGCGATGAAGTCCTCGCGCCGCCAGGTCGTCGCCGGTCTCGCCGCCGCCGCGGGCGGCGCTGGCGCTCTGCTGTCGCGGCCGCTGCGCGCCGCGCCACGGCGCAGCGACGTACTGGTGATCGGCGCCGGCCTTTCCGGCCTGCATGCCGCGACCCAGCTCCAGGAACTCGGCATCGACGTGCAGGTGATCGATGCGAACACCCGCGTCGGCGGCCGCGTCTGGACGCGGCGCGAGCTGTACGGCCGGCCCGAAACCGGCGCGCATCAGGTCGGCGCGAACTACGGCCGCGTGCGTGACAACTGCCGCAAGTACGGCGTGGTGCTCGAGGATCCGTTGCCGGGCAATGCCGGCGAGCTGAACGTGTTCGAGTTCGCGATTAGCACCCAGGGCTCGAAGGTGCGCAAGGAGCCCTGGTCTGCCGCCGAGCTCGCCCGGCTTGCGCCGGCGGAACGCGGGATCCCGCCCTACGACCTCTACAAGCATTACATCAAGGAGAACCCACTCCCGGGTCCCGATGCCGCCGGCGATGCACGGTTCGCGGCGTACCGCGCAATGTCGCTGCGCGACCTGTTCCGCCAGCGCGGCGCCTCGGATGCCGCGCTGCGGATCCTCGAGTGCGCGACTATCGCGGCGAGCCTCGCCGACTACTGCGCGCTCGACGAACTCAAGCGCTGGTCGATCTGGCGCCTCGATGCCACGCTCGGCACGTACAGCGTGATGCGCGATGGCACCTCGGCGCTGCCCGAAGCGATGGCTCGCGCGCTCACGAGGCCAGTCGCGCTCGGGCGCACCGTGGTCGCGATCCAGGAAGAACGCGCCGGCGTGCGCGTCAGCTGCGCCGACGGCGAGGTCTGGCAGGCAGACCATGTGATCTGCTCGATCCCGCTCGGCGTGCTGCGCCGCATGAAGCTCGACCTGCGGCTCGACGCAAACCAACGCAAGGCGATCAACGATCTGCCGTACAGCAGCCAGATCCAGGTCTACCTGCGGCCGCTGCGCCGGTTCTGGGAGGACGACGGCCTGCCGCGCAATACATGGACCGACGGGCCGCTCGAAGTCGTGATGTGGGCGCCGTCGCACACCGCGCCCGAGGGCTACATCCACTCGGCCATCAACGGCTGGCAGGCCGAGGCGCTGCGCAAGGTGCCGCTGGAGCGACGCAAGGATTACGTGCTGAAGACACTGGCGCAGATCCGTCCGGCCACCGAGGGCGCGGTCGAGTACCTAACGTCTCACGACTTCGACACCTCGCGCTTCACCCGTGGCGCCTACTGTTATCTCAAGCCCGGCCAGTACGGCGCGATCGGCGACGCGCTGCAGGGCCCCGCGGGTCGCGTGCACTTCTGCGGCGAGCATACCTCAGATCTGTTCGCCGGCATGGAAGGCGCCTGCGAGTCCGGCGAGCGCGCGGTGCTCGCGCTGGCATTACGCCTACAGGGCTGAGGCAACGACGCCTCGGTGATGCAGCGCGTCGCTGCCGGCGTCGTGCAGACGGCTGTTGCCAACCGCCCCAGCGCTGGAAGTTACAGTTCGATCGATGGACTGAAGACCTCGGCTTCCAAAGCATTCGCGACCGATTGATATGAGTCTGGTTCCGTTTCGGGCCATTTAGACCGAGACTTTCTTGGCTAACGCGATCGCGCGCCACGCGCTCAACGCTTTCGGATCCAGGAGTAGACACCGGACGCGAGCATCACAATCAGACCGACGATCAGAATTCCGACAATCAGCATGCTTAGCTGGCCGAAGAGCGTGTCGCCGCCGCGGCCCGGACCGCAGCGATCGGTGATTTGAGTTCGCGTCAGAGGTCCAGCTCGTCAGTGCGGTACAGCTATGGGTCCTGCAGCGCCTCGATCTCGCGCCGGTAGACGAGCAGCGCACCTGTGAGGCCCATCAGCAGGATGTACAGTCCGAGCAAGAACCCCACCCACTTGTGGACGCCGAGGTAGATGGCGCGTCGACTGAGTGCGGTCATCGACGCTCAGGTCGACCTGCGGCGCGGCGCAACGTCGCGACAGTCATGGATGGGCCAACATCATCCCGTTCGTACTGTCAGGTCGCGCGCGACCAAACATGGGCTGTGCTAGTGCGCATCAGGCAGGACCTGTTAGCACCCGGACAAAGAGATTCAGGATCGCGGCACTCAGCGCCACGACAAAAGCGGATCTGGTACTCGAGGAGGACATGACCCTAACTGTTGCGTTTGCGAGCTTGGGTAATCGTAAAGGCAACACCCGTTTTTGCTGAACGCCGGCTACCTGGCCGGCACGTAGGCGGTCAAATCAAGAAGTGTATTGGCACCCGCAACCACAAGCGGGCCACCGATGCGCAGCGTCGTTGAGGCGGGTTTGTCGTCCGGAAACCAACGTGCCCATTCTTCGATGGATTCTGCGAACCACTGGAAATCACTGTGAAAGCAGGCGCGACGGCAAATCTGATCCACGCTGGTGCCGGCCGCTTCGCAGATAGCGGAAACGTTCTTCATCATGTAACGCATCTGCGCCTGGCCGGGCGATCCGTACCACGGAAAGTCCGGATGGCGCACCATCTTATCGGCCAGAGCGCCACCGGCCGCATAGGCCATTTGCCCGCTGAAGAACAGCAAGTCACCGGCACGCATCGCCTGCGGCTCATGGCCGAGTGGCGGCGGAGCCGCGGAGGTCTCGATCGTGGCCATCGGCAGTGCCGAGTTGTTAGTGAGCAGCGTCAGGGCGATCTGCACGCGCGCGCCCCTGCGGCCCATGCCGACGTTGGGGATGACGATCCGCGCAGGAGGATTGCTCGGAAACCACCGGCGCCAGACGCGATCGAGCGCGGCAAAGTCGCGCGCATGCCCGATGTAAACCTCTGCCTTCACGGCCCGGCTGAGTGACGATCCTGCCAGCGCGGCAAGCGTCTCCAGTTTCGCCAGTGCAGCATCGGCTTGCGCTTCGACTGGCGCGTCAAGCCAGTCGCTCGCCAGTGCCGCATCGGCATCCGGCGGCTCACCCGACTGCGCCGCCAGGAAGATCCAGTCGCCACGGCGCACACCGGGAGCGTGGCCGTAACCTGCGACGGGATCACCGACACAGACATTTGTTAGCCCGTCCATGCGGCAGATCATCTCTACTTCGATCTGGGTGCCGCGACACAACAGTTCGCGAACGCCGAGTTCGGAAGACGGTGGAATCAACTTCTCAAGCATGGCGCGGCGGACCTGCAGATAGGGTGTTAGCTCGATGCCGGTCAGGAGCTGCCCGCGCGCGCATTCCTCAGGGGTCGGGTGCTCGGATACGGGCCATTGCCAGATCCGCACCATGTCGTCGTCCGGCACGGCTCCCGCGGCGCGGATCGTATTGAGAAGATTGCGCAGCACGTAACGCGACTGGACGGCGAGCGGCTCGAGCATATGAGGCGGCGCATCGCGCACTTCCGGCGCAAGGCCGGTATTGAAGTCACTGGCGATCGTTCCTGCGATGAACAGCCATTCGCCAGCCCTGATTGCCGGACTGTAGGGCATGAGCGGCTTGGGCACGCCTGTCTGAAGGCCCGGCCAGATCGCTTCTCGTGGGTGAGCGGGCTTCGATGCTCTGGATACTGTTGCCATGGTCTCGCTCCCGTTAGGATTCTGAATCGAGGAATTGCTCGAGATAGCGCGCAAACTCATCAGGCTGCTCGAGCGGTGCAGCGTGTCGTGCGTTAGCAATCAGGCGCACCTGACTGCCTGCGATTTGGGTCCGCAGCCAGTCGGCCGCGTCATGAAACGGCGGCAGGTCGCCATCACCCAGAAGAATCAGCGTCGGGGCGCCGATGCGCTTGGCGGATTCGCGCAGATCCGCCGCGCCAAGCGCCTCACACGCCAGCGCGTAGCCCTCGCCCTGGCAGGCCGCGAGCGTCTCGCGCACGTAGCGGATCGTCGGACCGTTAGCGGCGACGAATTCAGGCGTGAACCAGATCGTGAGTATCTCGTCGATCATCGGCGAGACGCCCTGCGTGCGCGAGATCGCCGCGCGTTCCACCCATTTGGCTTTCAGTGCAGCGGGGTACTGGGGAGTCGTGTCGATCAGCACCAGCCAATCGACCCGAGCCGGATAGCGCGCCGCGAATTCCTGCGCGACGAGTCCGCCGAGGGACATGCCGGCGATGTGAGCACGTTGTATTGCGTGTCCTGTCAGCAGCACTTCGAGTTGCTCCGCGAGGTCTGCAATCGTGTACGAGCCGCTGGGCACGGCGGTCTGCCCATGGCCTGGCAGGTCATACGTCAGCACTCGGAATCGTCCTGCCAGGCGCTCGCCTGCGTTCCGCCACATGCGATGGTCGACACCGAGGCAATGCAGCAGCACGAGCGGCGCGCCTGCCCCGATTTCATGGACCGTCGGCAGATCCCGCAGCGCCCGGTTCATACGAGTGCAGCTCCCTCGGTGTTGATCTGAAATCGCGTCGCGTCGCGTCCCTTGAGCTGGAGCATTGCGCGCGCTTCGTCTGGCGTGGCGACTGAAAATCCGAGGCTTTCAATCAATGACCTGACGATCGCGACCTGGTCGGCCGACGATTTTGCGAGCCGGCCCGGACCAACCCACAGCGAATCCTCGAGCCCGACTCTCACGTTGCCACCTAACGCGAGCGACTGAGCAGCGACCGTCATCTGATTGCGCCCAGCGCCCAGTACGGACCACTGATAGTCCGAGCCGAACAAACGGTCCGCCGTGCGTCGCATGTGCAGCACATCCTCAGGGTGGGCGCCAATTCCGCCGAGAATTCCGAACACGGACTGGATGAACAGCGGAGGCTTGATCAGACCTCGGTCGACGAAGTGGCGCAGGTTGTAGAGATGGGCGATGTCGTAGCACTCGAACTCGAACCGCGTGCCGGTTTCCGCGCACGCCGCTAGGATGGTCTCGATGTCGAGGAACGTATTGCGGAACACCACATCGCGCGTACTCGCCAGATACGGCGCTTCCCAGTCAAATTTGAATGTCTTGTACTTCTCGAGCAGCGGATACAATCCGAAGTTGATCGAACCCATGTTTAGCGAAGCGACTTCCGGCGCGAACCGGACTGCGGGCCGCAGACGCTCCTCGACGCGCATGAACGGGCTGCCGCCCGTCGTTAGATTGATTACCGCCTCGGTGCGCCGTGCGAGCTCGGGCAGATATGGCAGATAAGCCTCTGGGCGCTGATCCGGCCGACCATCCTTCGGGTCGCGCGCATGCAGATGCAGAATCGCCGCGCCCGCTTGCGCGGCCCCGAGCGCATCCTGAAGAATTTGGTCGGGTGTCACTGGCAGATGCGGCGACATTGAGGGCGTGTGAATCGCCCCGGTTACCGCACAGGTAATGATGACTTTCCTGGACATGACGACTCGTTCTCCTTAGAAGAGACCCGACCAGGCTGCGCCGAGATCGGCATCAGGGTTCGGCCGCGCCTCGATGTCGCGACCTCGCTGGTAGCGGCCACTCGCAAACAGCAGCGGCGCGCGCGTCGTGGCGGTAAAGCGCAGAACTTCGCCCAGGCGAATCATGTGATCGCCACCGGGATAACGTTCGCGCGCGCGGCACTCGAACGTGGCCGCGACATGGCTCAGCCGCGGTGCGCCGCCGAGTCCATCGCTTGCGAGGAGTCCCGCAAACTTGTCGGCGGCGGGTCGCGCGAAGTGGCGTGAGAGTTCAAGCTGATCCAGCGCGAGCACATTTACTGTGAAGTGCTCGACTGCGTCGAAGATCGACGTGCTGGGCGAGTGCAGCGACTGGCTCCAGAGAATCAGACGCGGCTGCAAGGAAACGGCCGCAAAGGAATTGACGGTCAGGCCGTGCGGCATACCTGCAGCATCGCGCGCGGTAATGACGGTAACTCCCGTGGCGAATATACCCAGAGCATTGCGGAACTCGCGCTCTCCGTCCGCGGTAGATCCCATCCGCGCGACCTCAGCCGGCTGCCGCGCGCCGCGGGCCTTCGGCGGCGATGGCGGCGTTGATGCGCGGCATGACCTCGTTAGCCATGAGCACCATGGAACGCTTGGCCAGCACGGGATCGACCCAGTCGTGTCCGGCGTACAGCAGCGTGCCGAAGTCGCCGACCGACTGGCGGAACGCGAGCAGCTCGCGCGTGACAGTCTCCACCGAGCCGCAGATGACGAGACTGCGCAGCACGTACTCCAGCGTTACGTCCGAGTCCGGCATCTCTCGGTCGTGCTTGAAGATCTCCCCGCGCCCTGCACCGAATAGCTTTCTCATCAGCTGCTGGAAGTAGAGCGCGTACGGGCTGCCCTCGCCATAAACGTAGCGATGCGCCGTGGCGTCATCCTCGGCAACGAAGATGCTCTTCGCGATGCGCCAGTCAGCCGCCGCTGCCGGATGGCCCCCTGCATTGCAACCCTGGACGTACAGGGGCCAGTGTGTTGCCACCCATCTTGGCTGCAGGAAGTTCGCCGAGATGGGCTTCCACCCTCGCTCAGCCGCGGATGCCACGCCCTTCGAGTAGGGTGCGACGACACTGACAAAAATCGGTGGATGCGGCTTTTGCAGCGGCTTGATGATCTCGCCCTGGCCGATATCGGCGATCAGACTTTGTGCCGTGCTGACAGTCCAGTAGTCCCCGATAAGATTGTACGGCGGCTCGCCACTCCAGATGCCGAGTATTTGATTGATGCACTCGAGGAACATGGCGGTTCGATCGGCGTTCAGATTGTCGAACACCTCCATGTCAGACTTGAGGCCGCCGGGACTGATACCAAAAAGAAGGCGCCCCTCCAGCAGGTGATCGAGCAGCGCGATCTGGGCTGCGATGGCGGCCGGATGACCATTCGGCAGGTTCACGGTGCCTGTGCCGAGGCGGATCTGTGAAGTCACATGCGCCAGGCTCGCAAGAAAGACAATCGACGACGTGATCGGCTCGGCGCGATCGCTCACGTGTTCGCCGACAAATGCCTCGGAGTAACCGAGTTGATCCGCGAGTGTGATTGCCTCGCGATCTTCCGCCAAGCTCAGCGACAGATCCTTACGGACCGGGTGCAGCGGCATCGTGAAGAAACCAATCTTCATGGAGATTCCCTGGACGCACTGAGTGCCAACGGCGGCGCTGCCGAATTGGTCGTCGTGAGCCCGCTATTGCGCAGCATCGTCGCCATGTCTAGACGCGGCCGATGCCCGGCGCCGGCGTCATCGCGCCTTGTCGTTACGCTTGATGGCCATGATTGCAGCCCGCGCGATCGGCGTGCGGCAAATGTCTTTGCATCGCGTGCGGTAACTACCACGGCAACCATGGGCATTGAAAACGCTGATCCGAGCCCTACTGGTGTACTGAATGGACGCATGTACTGGTCGTGTGCTCAAGGTAGCTATATGGCTGAAAGGCCGTTAGTGGCCAACAACTGGAGATGTCCAGCTCGCGAGGCAACGGCGGGCTGAAAAGCTCCAATCTCACCTATAGTGTCGCGCGCAGTGGCATTGGGACGCGATTCAAACTACGAATGACCCACCGCTGATTCATGTATCGATGCATGGCTTTGGCTGTCCGCCTGTGTCAATCGCGTCTATAAACACAAGTTCAAAACCATTGGACGGACGCATGCCTGACTGTCGTCTCGAACGCCGCGAAGATGAAGCGCCCACGTCGTACGTCGCGTGGGCACGCGCAGAGGGTAATTGTTCCCGCATCCGCTTGAGAGTGTTACAGGCTATTTTTCGCGCGCGGGACGTGCCCATCTGGCAGCGCCAATCTCCTTGGCAGTGCGAATAAACGTTCGCAACGCAGGCGTCATGTGACGGTCTCGCTGGTAAACAATGCCGGCATACAGCTTTCCCGCAAACGGCGTGTACTCAACTCGCTTTAGAACACCACTGCGCACTTGTTCGGTCACGGTGTAGTCAGGCACCAGCGAAAGCAGGTCCATGCGAAGCAGCATAGCGATCATGAACGGTGGGTACTCATGCACGATCGGGCGCTGCAATGTGCCGATGTGCTCAACACCGAAGATTTCCTGCAGAAAGGTTCGCATACCCTGAGAGTCCGGAAGAATCCACTGCGCCTTGGCGAGATCCTCGGCGGTCACGTTTCGCTTGCGTGCCAGGGGGTGGGATGCGCGGCAGTAAATGGAGATTGCCAGTTCCGCTAAGCGCTCCACGACCAGATCCGGCGACAGATTCGCGCCGGGCCAGTAGGTCGTCAGCAGGACGTCCAGTTGCCAACCGCGCAATCCGTCCAGCAGCTCCGAAAGATAGCCGTATTTGACGTCAAAACTGAAGCCGCGAGTTTTCGCGGTCATGCTCGCAATGATGTCAGGCAAAATCAGGTTAATCAGCCCGGTTGGAGCTCCGATCGAGAGGTGACCTTGCGACCCCTTGCGCAGCAGATCCACCTCTCGCTGGCCGCGATCGATCGAATCGACCGCGTTGCGCAGGAACCCATGAAGGGTTCGACCCGCCTCTGTCAGGCTGGCACCATGCGGTCCTCGCTCGAACAGCTCGACACTGTATTCCGCCTCCAGACTCTTTATGCTGTTAGACAGCGCCGGTTGACTGATTGACAGCATGTCGGCGGCGCGCCGGAAGTTACCGGTCTCGGCCAACTTGAGAAAATACCTGATTTGTTTCGTATACAACGCCACGCTCCACATTGGTTCACGGATGCCGCGATAACTATTGTGAATAGCACAAGAAATGCAGAAACGGAAGCGTGCCGCCCAACCTCAAGGGTTGGTGATAGCCGCAGATTATCACCCCATATTGAAAACCAATCGTTCGTGGTCTCGCCCGATAGAACACTTGCGTCGGCTACCTTGAGGCCTCAACACGGAGAAGATTGATGCTTGTGCTTACAGGCCAGGACGTCTACGACGCCCTGTCATACGACGACTGCATCGGTGCTATTGCGGCGGTGATGCCGGCGGTGTCGCGCGGCGAGGCGCTGATGCCGCTACGCGTTTTCATGCCCGTGCCGAACAGTGCCGGTCGGATCGGTTGGATGCCGGGAGCGCTCGAGCAACCGCGCTGCTGTGGCATCAAGGTCGTGAGCAAGTTTCCGACGCCGAGTGACGGTTCACGCGGCAGTCACTCGGGTGTAGTGCTGCTATTCGACAGTGAGACCGGCGAAGCCACCGCGGCAATCGACGGCGCAATGCTGACGGCGCTGCGCACGGCAGCTGCGTCCGCGGTCGCGACGCGCGCACTTGCACGTCACGACGCATCGCGGCTGGTCCTGATCGGATGCGGCGAGCAGTCGTGGCATCACGCGCACGCGATCGCGCGCGTTCGAACTTTGCGCGAGATCCAGGTTTGGGGACGCACACCGGACAAGGCGCACCGGTTCGCCAGCGCACTCGGCGCATCGCTGCCGGTCGATGTACGCTATGCGTCGGATCCGGCTGTTGCGGTTGCCAACGCGGACATCGTCTGCACACTCACAAGTTCAACGACACCGGTACTGCGCACTGAATGGTTGCCGCGCGGCTGCCACGTAAATCTGGTTGGTGCCGCAGTGCGAACCTCGGCGGAGGCAGAGCCGAGCATTGTTCGACGCACACGCTTCTTCGTCGACAGTCGCGCCTCAGCGCTGGAGCAGGCGGGCGAGCTCCTGGCGGCGATCGCCGCGGGCGATGCCAGCATGGAGGATGTCGCGGGTGAGATCGGCGAGCTACTCGATGGCAAGATTCGCGGACGCAACAACGATCAGGAGATCACCGTCTATAAGTCGCTCGGGGTCGCCGCTCAGGACCTTGCGGCGGGTTTCGTTGCCTGGCAGCGGGCGCGAGCAATGGGTCACGGTACGTCGCTGAACTGGCAAGCCGCGACACTGCACGGCTCGCAGCGCACGCGGCCGAAGGACCGGACGCCATGAAGGTTGTCGATGTGATTCACGCCGCCGGAAACGGGGCGTACTACTACGACGATCAAGCCGCGATCCGCGCCGGTGCCAAGCGCGATGGGTTCCTGTACGTAGGAGCGCCTCGAACGCCCGGCTTCGCCCGCATCCGCCAACCCGCCGAGTGTCTGAGCATTGGTCTTCGCCTCGAAGACGGCTTCGTGGCTTGGGGAGATGCGCTGACGGTGCAATACGCGGCCGCAGGCGGACGCGAGCCGTTGTTCCGCCCCGCCGCTGCGGTGGACGTTCTCACTCGAGACGTTGTGCCACAACTGATCGAGCGGCGGCTTGACACTTTCGTCGCTGCGGCCGACGAGGTGCTCGAGCGAAGCGTCCAGCAGACGCTGCCAAGGTCAATCGAGTATGGCGTCAGCCAGGCGCTACTGCGCGCAGTAGCCCATTCCAAGCGCTGCACGATGGCCGAGGTGGTTGCCGCCGAATTCGGACTGACGCTTCAACCGATACCCATTCCGCTGTTTGCCCAAAGCGGCGATGATCGCTACGACGCCGTCGACAAGATGCTCCTTAAAGGCGTAAACGTCCTGCCCCACGGACTCATCAATTCGCCCGAGAAGTTTGGGCGACGCGGCGAGGTTTTCATTGCTTATGTGGGTTGGATCCGCGATCGAGCGAATGCGTTTGGTACACCGGCGGATATGACTATCCACATCGACCTATATGGCATGGGGACGGTCGAATTCGGGGATGACGCAGTTGGCTTGTTAGAGTGCCTGATGGCGGCGGAACGGGCCGCCGCCCCCTACAGGCTACAGATCGAGACGCCGATTGATGTGGGCAGCACCTCCGGGCAATGCGCGGCCCTGTTAAAACTGCGCGACGAACTCCGCGCGCGCGGATCCAGCATCCGCCTTGTTGCGGACGAGTGGTGCAACACGCTCGAGGACATTTCGCAATTTGCGCAGGCCGGCGCTGCACATCTGATTCAAATCAAGATGCCGGATGTGGGGCGAATCCAGGATTCGATTCGGGCGGTGTTGGCGTGCAAGGCGAGTGGTGTTGGCGCCTATCTCGGGGGCAGCTGCGCGGAGACGGAACTGTCGGCGGCGGTGTCGGTGCATATCGCGGTGGCCACCAGAGCCGATCTGTTGCTCGCCAAGCCCGCGATGGACGTCGACGCTGCCATTACCATCGTAGGCAACGAACAATCGCGCCTGATCGCCGATTTATCGACACGCAACACCACAGCAGGCATGGCGTGGCGCGCCAGCAGACCCGTGCAGGCGCGGTGAGCACGTTGGACAGCCGCGCTCCGCTCGATGGTTTGCTCGTCGTGAGCCTGGAACAAGCCGTTGCAGCCCCGCTGTGTTCCGCGCGTCTGGCCGACGCAGGCGCCCGAGTCATTAAGCTCGAGCGCCCCGAGGGCGACTTCGCGCGCCGCTACGATCGGGCAGCGGCCGGATCCAGCAGCTATTTCGTATGGCTGAACCGTGGCAAGGAGTCAGCGACGGTAGATTTGCGTAACGAAGAGGATCGAGAATGGGTGCGGCGACTGATCGCTCGCGCGGATGTATTCATTGAAAATCTGGCGCCCGGTGCGGCGGATCGACTAGGGCTCGACACGCAGCCGCTACGCGCGGCGCATCCGCGTCTAATTACCTGTTCGATCACCGGCTACGGCCCTGGGCCCTACCGGGCCCGCAAAGCGTACGACCTGCTGGTGCAAGCCGAATCGGGTCTTGCCTCTATCACCGGCAGCCCCGAGCAGCCCGGGCGCGTGGGGGTATCGGTGGTTGACATCGCTACAGGCCTTGCCGCACACGCAAACATTCTGAATGCGTTGTTACAGCGTCACCGCACTGGCCAGGGCGGGCACGTTGAAGTATCGCTGTTTGATGCCATCGCAGAATGGATGAACGTGCCACTGATGTACTTTGAAGGCACCGGCCATGCACCCGCGCGAGTCGGCCTGAACCACCCGACGATAGCGCCGTACGGTGTGTACCCGTGCGGCGACGGGCGCTTGATTCTGTTCTCGATCCAGAATGCCCCGGAGTGGCAGCGACTTTGTGCGCAGGTGCTCAACTGCGCCGAACTCATTGACGATCCGCGATTTCTGAGCAACGACGATCGCGTCGCGAATCGCGCCGAACTCGATTCAATCATTCGACAAAACTTTGCGGCGCTCAACCGGGAAGAGTGCCAGCGGCGACTCGATGCAGCGGCGATCGCCTATGGCGTGATGCACACGGTCGCCGACCTTGCTGAGCATCCGCACCTGAAGCGGGTCAGCATCGAGACCGCCGGTGGACCCGTTCGCATCATCGCACCGCCCGACACCTACCAACACTTGAACGGACGGCGAGTACCGAGTGTTGGCCAACACACGCGCGCCCTCCATGATGAATTTCCCTAACAGAGACACCATGCGCCGTTCCACAGCACTGCAGCCGACTGAGTCGATTCCCTGGAGATCGTTGGGAAACACTGGCCTTCTGATACGGGAGCTCAATTGTGATCCTGTAACCGGAGCACGCACCAGCTTGCTCAAGTCGCCTCCCAGACCGCAGCCTGAGGCCAAGGCGCAATATCACTTCAGCGAGGAAGAGTTCTTCTGCCTTGCCGGGCGTTTCACGTTCGATGGAAACCACTGGTTTCGCCCAGGCTCCTATGCGTGCTTCCCAGCAGGCGTGGTGCACGGTGCCGACGTTCGGGTTCCTGATGGTTACCTCTTGTATCTGCGCACCAGCGGCTCTACAGAGGCGGTACGTGTTGCGCAACCGAGGAGTTCAATACCCTATCGTGACGACGGCCGCGACGACGCGCCGCAAGCGGTCCTTCTCGATGCGGAGCTCGCCGCAGAATCACCCCAACGGCAAATCCTGCGCCGCGACAAAGAGCGATCCGTCGAACTTTGGCGCGTGCGCGCAGGCTGGTCGCGGGTTTCGGACGATTGGAGTAGCGCGCCGATCGAGTTGATCGTAGTGAGCGGAGAGCTCCAGACCGATGGTCGGGTTTTGCAAACCGGAACGTACGGTTTCTATGGCGTAGCGGAGCCGCGACCCGCTCTCTTGGCGATCTCTGAGTCAGTGCTGCTGGTACACATCGGCGACTGGCCGTAGTTAACGACCGCCAATTGGGGCGAATTGCCGATCCGAACTACGGTTCCCGCATCGGCGCCAAGGCTTGCGCGATCTCGCGCAGGACCTCAGGATCCTCGATCGTCGGTGGTACGGTCCAAGGCTCGTTCGCGGCCATTTTCCGCATCGTCGCACGCAGCAGTTTACCCGAACGTGTCTTCGGCAAGCGAGCGACGATGAGGCAGGTCCGCAGACTTGCCAGCGCACCGATCTCGTGCCGCACGAGCGCAATCACTTCATGGCTAACGTCCGACGCCGACTGACCGACGCTCGATTTCAGTATTGCGAGTGCGAGTGGGACATGTCCCTTGATGGCATCGGGAACAGCAATCACGGCGCACTCGGCGATGGATGGATGGGAGGCGATCACTTCCTCCAGCTCGCCGGTAGACAGCCGGTGACCGGCGACATTGATAACATCGTCGATCCGCCCAAGAACAAATACATAGCCGTCCGTGTCGATGAAACCACCGTCGCCGGTCTCGTAGTAGCCAGGATAGCGCCGCAGATAAGTACGGTGGAACCCGTCCGGATCACCCCACAGCGAGGCGCTGCAGCCCGGTGGCAATGGCAATCGGAGTGCTAACGCGCCTGTCGATCCTGCCGGAAGCTGGTTGCCGTCTGCGTCGAGAACGCAGACGTCAAAACCAGGAACCGGTAAACCTGCACTTCCAGAACGCACCGGCACATCGGCCAGCCCAAAACAGACTGCCGTGACTGGCCAGCCGGTCTCGGTCTGCCACCAGTGATCGATGATGGGCCGTTCCAATCGTTCCTGAAGCCAGCGCACCGTGTCCGGATCCGATCGCTCACCGGCGAGAAACACGGCGCGCAACGATTCAAGCCCGCCCTTGCCCAGCAGCGCTCCGACTGGATCGTCGCGCTTGATCGCGCGGATCGCAGTTGGTGCGCTAAAAAAAACGTTGACGCGATTTCGCTCGATTACCCTCCAGTAGGCACCGGCATCTGGGGTTCCGACCGGTTTCCCTTCATACATCACGGTGGTGCAACCCGCCGCAAGCGGTCCGTACACCATGTATGAGTGGCCCACGACCCAGCCAATATCGGAAGCCGCCCAGAATACATCCCCACTGCTAACACCGTAGATTGCCTGCATCGAATATCGCAGCGCAACCAGATAGCCAGCTGTGTCGCGCACTACACCCTTTGGTTGACCGGTGGTGCCCGATGTGTAGAGCACGTAGAGCGGATGTTCGGCGGGTACGCCGTGACATTTTTCTCGCGGCGAGCCGGGAACCGCATGCTGCCATACCTCATCGCGTCCCGGATGTAAGGGCGCCTCGCACTCTGCCCGCTGCCAGACGAGGCAGCACGGCACCACGTGCTCGGTGAGCGCGAGCGCTTCATCGACCGCCGGCATGTACGGGACGACGCCCTTGGGCTCCAGGCCGCATGAAGCCATCAGGATCATCTTGGGCCGGGCGAGCGAGATTCGCGCGGCGAGTTCACGCGGCCCAAATCCGCCGAATACGACGGCATGAACCGCGCCGATGCGCGCACATGCCAACATTGCAATGACCGCCTGCGGCACAGCAGGCATATAGATCAGGACGGAGTCGCCCATGGTGACGCCACGTTGCGTCACGCATCCCGCCAATTCGGCAACTGCTGTGCAAAGTTGCGCGTACGTCAGTTCCTCGCGCACATTCCTCAGGCCGCTCTCGTAGACAAGGGCTACCTGGTCGCCGCGTCCGGCAATCACATGCCGATCCACCGCTTCATGGCAGGCATTGACGCGACCGCCAACGAACCAAGTGGGTCGTCCGTCCGCAGAAGATGGCGCGAGCGACTTGTAGGGCTCGAACCAGTCAAGCTGTTTGGCCGCGGACTCCCAAAAGCCAACCGGATCTTTCAGCGAGGCCGCATACGCACTTTCGTACGGATTCATCTCGTCACCTGGCAAGCGTTGATCGGACTTCACACTTTGGGCCGGATGACATGCAGACATAGATTGAAAGCACATATTGGTTTTAGCAAGATTCGAATAACGGACTCGCGGCCCGCTGCGACTGCAAGTGGCAGCAGCGCGCCGACTCGCAGCTGCTGACTGCGGCCTAAATTGCGAGTCAAAGCCATGACGATTATTTTCGGATATCAGGTGCGATCAGGCCTGTCCTGCCAAGGGCCGAGCCGCGCTTGCTCCGCGACGCCATACGACAGGAAAAACATCGTCGCGTTGCGGACGGTCTCCCGTGCGCATCGCATGCCGGGGCATCCCGGGAATGTTAATGCACTCCGGACGCGCGTCCCACGTCACATCGTCACCGAACCATCGTGTGCTGAGCGCAATTCTAGGCTGGGTCGGGTGCAGATTCCCGCCTCCGCCATGATACGTGCGCGGATGGATTACCAAAGCATCGCCTGGTTCCATGTCGTAGGCAAGAAAGCGCACGGTCGGATCGTTGCGTTGCAGTTCGTAGTCCACGAACTGCGGGCGATCGGATGGATGGCCCAGTAGCTTGGCGTTGTAGGTATTGGGCCATGGCATACGAGTGTCGCTCTGCGAGCCAGCGATGAACTCAAGGCTGCTAAGTTCTTTGCGAACGGGCAGCAGCGGCATCCACATTGTCGGTACGTGCTCACCTCGTGTCGGCCAAGCAGGGTGATCCGCGTGCCAATACGTACGCGTACGTACGCCAGGTTCCTTCATGAATACGGCATCCAGAAAAAACCGAATCTCGTTCGCACCAATGACGCGCCCAATGAGTTCCCCGGCTGGTGAGTTACGCGCGAACTCCCGAAACTCGGGCGACCACCACTGCATGTACTTGCAGCGCAGGAAACCCGGAGTCTGCTCGGTGTACATCTTTCGCTGGCTCTCCTCCTCGCTGCGGATGGCTTCCATCTCCCTCGCCAAATCGGGATCGTCTTCGAGATGTTGGGGCGGAAACCGATAGACGCTCGATGACTGGTCGCGTACCGCCTGCCGCATGGCATTCCAAGCGCTCAGCAAAAGTTTTACCCAGTCTTGGTCAAAAGCCCCTTTTACCAGGACGACGCCGTCGCGCCGATATGTATCAAAATGTTGGTCTGTGACCGGATTCAGCAAAGTGCAATTCATCCCAGTTCCCGTAATGTCTGGTGCCAGGGACGCAGGGACCAAGTCCGTTGCGCTGATGAACGGAATCTACTCAACCTCCGAAGCGCCTAGTTTCGTTAGGACTTAAATCCAATACGGTTGGGTTATCGCATTCCCGCGCGGGATTCGGGACAGAGGGACCGGTGTTCGCTCGACAGCTGCCTTGATGGCCATCACCGCCTCCTGCGACGATTCACACGCCGCCTCCAGACCCAGTTGACGACGTCCGAGATGCTCACTGGCAAAGTACAGGCGCCCGACAGGCTGCCCCATGGTGTTTGCGCGGCTACCGAGCCGTCAATCCAGCCGCCGGACGACGGCTTCTCCGGCGGGCCCGGCCTCGACGATCGCACGAACGGCGTTTCGCTGCCGCAACTCGGCGCGACGCCGCTCGAATTCCGCTGGCGCAAAGCGCGTGCCGCGGAACAGGGAGAATCCGCGCAGGTCACCGGGTGCGCCCTGCGCGTCGCTGGCGCCGCTGACGAGACCGAAGTTCGCGATATGGCGCTTGTCGCGTGCAGGCAGCGTAATGAACATCCGATACTGGTCTGCCCCGCCGGCGGGATCCGGGACCGTTCGCACTGCGGTATCGCGGCCGAGGACCGAGATCGTCATCACGGCGGCCGAGCCCTGCTGCGGCACGACGCGGGTCACGCGCACTGTCCCGGATGAGTCGATGAGTTCGGCGAGCGTCGTCGTAACGACCTCGACGCCCTCGCCCGCCTTGGCTTGTCCGCGACCCAGCGCCGTCGCGAGCTTGCCCGGCGCATAGAACTTGTACTCGGTTTCGCGCAGCTGCCGACCCTCGAGCGCAAGTTCTACGATGCTGTTGTAGGCGCGTTCGTTGTAGTTCATCGCGCCATCGAGGTAGGTATTGTCGCTCTGCCAGAAGCCCGCGCTCATCGACCAGAACGGGATCCCCGCCAGCCCGCCCGGCGCAAGATGGGCGTTCAGGAACGCGAAGGCATCGCGCGCGGTCGCTTCCGGCCGCTCGCGATGTAGCAAGTGGCCGCCGCCTTCATAGACGATTTTCTGGACAGTCGGCGAATTGCGCAGCCCGTCGACGAAGGCCTGCGCCGTCTCGCGCGACAGTCCCTTGCTGTTGCCGCCCCACAGGACGAGCGCCGGCGCGCGCACATGCGACAGGACGCGCAGCGGGTCGCCGCGCTCGTACATTCGCACGCCGAGGAACGACTCCCGATCACGATCGGCGACATTGGCGAAATCGTTCTTGCGCTGCACGAGTGCCGGCGTGACCACTGACGGATCGTTGATCAGGTCGGTGAGCAGCCGCGTCGTCTCCTCTCTCGTCACGATGCGCGGTGCAAACACCGGATTCGGGTCGCGCGGCCGGTCGCCGCGGCCACGGCGGCCACCGAGTTCGATCCCCGCCGAGTTCATGAGAATCAGCGCCGAGACCCGATCGGTACGCGTCCCCGCGTAACGGAATGCAACCAGACCCCCGTATGACGTCCCGACGATCGCGAAGCGCGGCTCGCCGAGATGGTCCATCAGGCTGTCGACGAGCGTCAGGTGGCGGTCGATCGAGTAGTTATCGCTGGGAATGCCGCCACTGAGGCCGAACGACGGCAGGTCGAGGCGGATCACGCGATAGCGCTCGCGCAGCTGCGCGAGCCAGCCGTCCCAATCCGCGAGATCGCCGATGGAGCCGTGAACCAGCAACACCGCTGGTCCTTTGCCCTCATCCTTGTAATGAATGTTCACGCCGTCGAGCACGACGAAACGGGAGCCGGCGTCGGAGTACTTGGAGACGATCTGCGCGTGCGTGATCGTACCGGCCGATGCCGGTAGCGGCTGCTCCACGGCCGACCCCGAAGCTGCCGCGATCCAGGCGGCGCAGCCGGATGCTGCAATCCACGGATGAAGCTTCATCTTTACCTCGACAGGTAGTGGTGAGTAAAAAACGCCGTGACGAACCGGACGGATTCGGCCGGCGCCTCGACGTGCGGCCCGTGGCCGGCGCCGGGCACCAGCGATTTCTCGACGGCCGGCGACCGGACGAGCAATTCGGCGAACCGGTCGGCGACCGTAGGGTCGAGTGCCCGGTTGGTGCTGCCCCAGACCAGCAGCACCGGCGACTCGATCCTGCCCAGCATCTGCGCGGGCTCACCGCGCCGATACGCGCCGATCATGGCTGCTGCTTCGTGCTGCCGCCCTTCGCGCCGCACGTAGTCGAGGCCACGCTCGAGGCGCCCTGGCGGGATCTTTGCGGGATCGGGCACGACGGCGTTGAGGATCGTCCGCAGGTCCTTGCGGCTGACCTTGTCCGTCAGCGATTCGTTGTAGCGCTGCGGCTGCGGCGGAATGATTTTCTCGTTGCCCCATTCCACGCCGGCCGAGTTCATCAGAACCAGGGCGGACGTCCGCTCCGGCCGGGTCGCGGCGTAGCGGAACGCGACCACACCGCCAATCGACGTCCCCACGACGGCGAACCGCCTTTCGCCCAGCCGGTCCATCAGCGCATCGATCGTGCGCATCGTGTTGTCGATCGAGTAGTCGCCCGAGCCGACGCGACCGGTGAGGCCGCTGCCCGGTAGGTCCAGACGGACGACGCGGTACGAGGCCGACAGCGTCTTGGTCCACACATCCCAGTCGTAGAGGTCCTGCAGTGACCCGTGAATGAGCAGCAAAGCTGGCCCGCGTCCCTCGTCACGATAATGGACCAGCGTGCGGTTCAGGTAGGCGAACGTCGACTCCTGCGAAGCGTAGCGATCGAGCAGGTATTCCTGGCTGAGATTCTTGGGCAGCGCAGTCTCGTCTGCCGTCTCGCCGGCCCCTGCGATCGATGCCAGCAGCGAAAGAATCACGCCCACCAGAACGGCAACGCTACTTCGCATCAGATGAGGCTCATGGATTCTCTGCGATTCATATTGTTTGCCTATATGCCCGCGGATCGAGCCACGCGGTCGACGGTAACCCGGATCAGGGGATTGAACACCGCCGGATCCTCGAGGTTGGGGAAGTGGCCGCGACCGGCCAGCACGATGAGGTCGAACGCAGGCAGCACGCTTCTCACCTTTCGGTAGTCCAGTGGCACCCAGTCGGAATTGAGTGCCACCACCGGACGCGGCCAGCCGGTCACCGGCACCCGCGCATCAAACGCCGCGAGCACGCCTCCGGCCTGCGCGGCATCCTCCGGGACGGTACGCAGCATCTGGCGCTCCACCCACGCGATAAGTTGCGGACTCGTGCCTGGCTGGAAGAAGGGCTTGATGTACTCGCGCATGCTCGCGGTGAAGTCGGTACGCAACCTTGCGACATAACCATCCACTACTGCTCGAGCCGGAGGCTCTTTCGCCAGATTGTGGAACGTGTCCACACCCACCATCCCGAGAAGCCGGTCGCCGAATTGCGGCGCAGCGGCGCATGCGACGCGCCCCCCGGTCGAATGCGCGACGAACACGAATGGGCCAGGCACCGATTGCTCGACCACGGCAGCTACATCGTCGACGAATGCCTGCACCGAGAATTGGCCAACGCGACGGGACGAGTCCCCATGACCCGCGAGATCGAGGGCCACGATGGAATAAGCCGTGGACAGCGCGGCGAACTGCGGGGCAAAGAACCGCCAATTGCAGTTCGACCCATGCAGGAGCACAAGCGTGACGGGACCGCGGCCAGCAGTGACATAGCGGATGGTCGCGCCATCGCGGAAGCGACACTCGCGCCGCACGAGTAGTGGCAGCTTCATGGGCACAGGTGGAAGGTCCTCGAACCTGTCGACCGCCGCATGCGTCGATGCGGCAGGAACGCACGTCAACGTCGCAGCAGAGACCTGCAGCAAGGCGCGCCGCGACATCCGGGGCCCCTCGTCAAACCGCATCAACTCAGGCTGCGACATGGACGCGATCCTGCAGGCGCTCGCGCACCTGAACCACCGCCGCTTCCGCGGATTCGCAGGCGCCCTCGACGCCGAGTTGCTCGCGGGCGCAATGCTCGCCAGCGAAGAACAGGTTACCCGCCGGCGCGATCATGCGCAGGAAGTACCGCTGCACCTGGCCCGGCTTGAAAAACGCCTTGTGGCCTAGCGCGAAGGGATAGCGCTGCCAGTTGTGCAGGTGCGTGAAACGCACCTTGCCGAGCGACGCGGGACGGATTCGGGCGAGCTCGCGCACGACGAACGCTCCGATCTCGCGGTCGTCCATGCCGCGGAACTGCGGCGTGCCACCCTTAAAGTGGGCATACAACAGGCCGTCGGGCTTGGTGGCCGACCAGGTGTGCAACACGAGCTCGATCGGGCCGTCGGTCCACGTGGTGCCGGCCATGCCGTCCTCGCGCCAGAACGGCTCGTCATAGTCGAGGTAGACACCCATGAAATTGGCGTAAGGAATGGACCGCCAGGCCTCGCGCTGGACGGGATCGACGTCGCCGGTCACCTTCACACGCTTCAAGGTCGAGAACGGCAATGTGCAGACCGCCGCGCGCGCCGACCACTCGGTGCCGTTGGCGCAGCGCGCACGCACGCCGTCGCGCGTCAGCTCCACGTGCGTGACCGCGTGGTCCAGACGCGGCCGCTGCGCGAGCGAATGCGCCATCGCCGTAGTGATCGACTCGGTGCCATCGGTCGCTGTCCAGCCGCGCGTGCCTTTCTTCGCCTGCCGGCGCACGAACTCGGCGCGACGCAGCACGTCAACGGCACTCTGGTCCTCGAGGTCGCCCGTCGTGTTGCCGATACCGATCACGCGCAGCGCCTCCGGGGATGCGCCGACCGAGCGGTAGTACTCCGCAATGGACATGCGGTCGAGCGGCGCGAACTCAGGCGTGAACCAGTCTAGTTTGCTTGGGAACCACGTCTTCTTGAACGCGTAGTGAAGCCACAACTGCATCGGGCTTACTTCACGATCCGTGCCGACCAGCCGGTTGAGCGGCGAATCCTTCCATGGGATCGGCTCCGCCGGCCGACCACCCAGGCTCACCGCGAGCTGCGGCGGCGTCGATTCGCTCGGCTGCAGCGGCGAGGGACGCTGCAGGCGCACGCCCAGCTCGCGACAGACGTCGACGATCCGGCCCGTACCTGGAATCTCCGATGCGCCGAACTCCGGGCGGCCGGGCACTCCGTAACCAGTCCAGCAACGCCCGCCGACACGGGTGCTGCCCTCGAGAACGACCACGTCGTACCCAGCCTTCTCGAGTTCGCGCGCGGCATGGAGACCCGCGGCGCCCGCACCGAACACAAGAACGTCTGTCTGCGTCTTGGCAGCGCTCGACATGCCAGCCATGCCGAGCGCGCCAAAACCAATCAGGCCCACCGATTCCCGGCGATTCATGGCCTTAGTCGAAGCTGAACGATACTCGAATCCCGATCTCGCGCTTGTCCGGCAGCGAGACCGCAATGCCCTGGAACGAGAAGTTGGTCAGCGGCACGAGCGACAGATCAGGCAGCCGGTAGATGTAGTCGAAGTCCGTATTGTTGGTCAGGTTGTTGGCGTAGAGCTCGACCGACACGTTCTCCTTCTGCACGCCCGCCCGAACGAACAGACGAGCGAACGAGTCGCTCTTGGTGACGTTCAGGTCGCTGTCCCACATGCCGCCTTGGTAGCGCAGGTCGCCGCGCACGAACCAGCTCCAGTCGTTGCTGAGCGGCGCGCGGTAGGTCGAACTCAGCGCGGCGACGACATCCGGGCTCTTGGAGAGCGTGTTGCCGTCGAAGCGGCGCGGCAGCGCGGTCGCCGGCGGCACGGGGCCGATGTAGCCCGCAAACGTCGTGTTGTAGTACTTGTCCCAGGTGGCATCGTTGTAGGTCAGCGCCAGACCCGCCGTCCAGCGGTCCGTCAGGGCGCCATCGACGTTCAGCTCGATACCCCGGACCGAAGCATCGTTGGGCAGCGTCTGACCGGAGCCTGCGACACTGAAAGGGCAGGCGGGCGTAAGCTGAATGAGCGGCGGGCCATTGCAGCTTGCGGGGTTGAACACGGACGACGCGGTCGTGCGGTTCTTCCACTTGGAGTCATACAGCGCCACGGCGTACTGCAGCCGGCCGTTGAACAGCTTCTGCTTCAGGCCGAGCTCGACGCTGTCGATCTCAGGGAGGATCGAGTACTCGGAGATGCCGGGGAACAGGTTCTCGAGGAATGCCTTCTGATCCGGCGTCGCCTGGACGTAACCGGAGTTCAGCGTCAGCGGCTGCACGCCCCTCGCGTAGCTAATGTAGAAATTGGAGTCTTCAAGCGGCTTCCAGCTCAGCGTCAGCCGCGGCATCGTCTCCTTGGTCTTGTTCTTGATCTCCGCGCGGGTGGTGCGAACAATGGTCGTGATCTCGTCCTGCTGGTGGCGCACGTCCGCGCTGAGCGTCAGCGTCTCGAGCATGTCCCAGTCCACGGACGCATAGACTGCCGGCACGTGCGAGCGGTTGTTCACGTAGTTGGCGGAGTTGAGGCTATAAGCCGTGGCGCCGAAAACAGCGTTGAGATCGATCTGCGAGAGTTGAACGGAGGATCGAAAGTAACTCGCGCCGATCAAACCGCGGACCTTTTTCGCCGGGTCCGTCGACAGCCGCGCGTCGACCGTGAGATCGGACGACAGGATCGGTTGAATGTTCTGGAAGTTCAGGTTCCGCGAACGGTCGAGGTCCCAGGCACCGACCGAGTCCGAATCGTTGTAGCCAGCGTTGAAGTCGAACGCCCAGTCGTTCGAGAACGTGTACCCAGCTTGGCCCGCGATTCGGATCGTGTCACGACGCATTCCCATGTGGTCGAGCGTCGGACCCCGGCCCAGGAACTCATCACCGAGCGAATTGCTGATTTGCGGGCCGATGGCGGACGGCAGCAGCGCCGTGTTGGCATCGACGAGGATGCGGGGATTGCCCGAGTCGAGCGTGGGCACCGGGCCGCAATGGGCGGTCGCCTGGGTGAAGCGGAATCCCACGTCGACCAGCGTGTCCGACCGCGCAGGGTAGGTGAACCCCGAACAGTTACTGCCCTTGATATAGCCGATCGCGGCCGAGGTGTCATCGTCCTCCTGGTAATGGCCACGCAGCCGGACCCAGAAGTTGTCGGTGACGTCCGCGTACAGCGTGCCCGTGATCGACTTGGTCTTCTCCTGGCCGAGGATGCCGCCATCACTGGCCGTGTACTGGCCCGCTTTCTCGGTGCTCAGGAACATCAGCCGCCCGCGAAGCTTGTCGCCAAACAGTGGCCCCTCGATCGTCAGGTCGAAATTCTGCGAGCCACGATCCGTGAACTCACCATTGACCTTGCCCTTGAACGTGGTCGACGGATTGCTCGTGATCAGATTCACGAGGCCGCCGAAGGTGCTGCGGCCGAAGTAAGCGTTCTGCGGCCCCTTGAGGACCTCGACACGCTCCACGTCGGCGAAGTTGACACTCGCCAGGCCACCCGAGACGAACACACCGTCGATGAACAGCGATCCCGAAGAGTCCTGCGGCAGCGCGCCGTCGACCGCCAGGCCGCGGAAGATCAGACTGCCGAATGAACGGCCGGCTGCGGCGGTGCCAGCGGTCTGCGTGAACGTAAAGCCGGCGACCGTCTGCAGGTCGTACAGATTCTTGAGTCCCGCCTGCTGCAACTCGACTTCCGAGATCGCCTGCACCGACAGCGGCGCGGCGACGATCGTCTCCTCGCGCTTGCGCGCAGTGACGACGACTTCGTAGAGCTCCCTCGCTGAGGTTGCGCCGCTGCTCTGCGCCGACGCTTCAGGCGCGATGCTGGCGAGACACGCGACGCCGATTAGAGAGAGTGCTGCGAATCCACGATACGAATGTCGTGCAATGAAATTGCCCATAATTAAAATCCCCCGACCGCCGGCATGGTTCACCGGATTGCCGAAGTCTGCCCTCAATCACCCCTCGTCGATCATGCATTCCCTGTATAGGTTGATACATTAAGCCCATATGCCGACGGCAAGCGGCACCGGCCCATCTACGGCGCTGACACGGGCATCGCGGTATGCAGACGGGGCATGAGAACCCAATGGGATGTCGCGTAACGTCGAGGCCTGAATCCCGCATCACGGACTCGTATAAAGCTCGGTTTCTTCACGATGCCGATTCATCCTGCCGGCACGGATCTCAGCCTGAGCTATGCCGAGGATCGAGAGGCCATCCTGCTCGCCGATCGTATCGGCTATGCAGAGGCGTTCATCGGCGAGCACGTCAGCGATCGTGCCGAGCCGATCACCTCGTCGATCGTGTTCCTCGCGAGCCTTGCGCATGCGCTTCGGCATGGGGTTTTATCTCTTTGAGTCCCCTGACGTCTCGAGCCCCGCGGGCCGCGTGACCCCGCGCGCGACCCGCCCCCGTTCTTCCCGCCGCAAGCCTGCCTAACAAGAACTAACACATCACTGCCCGAAAGAGGCCATCGCGTGGCCGCTTTGGTGTTCGACCCCTAACAAATGCTGGCGTGGCATTCGCTTCAATGCCCTGCTCGCGAAACACCCCCATGCGACCGTACACGCTGCGACACGCGTTCGCAACGCACCTGCTTCAGGCGGGTGTCGATATCCGGCGGATTCAGACCTTGCTCGGCCATCAGAACATCGAGACCACGATGATCTACACACACGTTTCCAGCGCTCACCAAGGAGTGCTAAGCCCTCTGGATCAGCTCGCCATGTAACGCGGGAATGGCGTCGGGCTGTGGCGCCCCACATTCGTTCAGCCTGTTTTTGGAGGTGCGCAAACCAACGAAAATCTGGCGTGCCCCACGCCGCAAGTAGACTAGCTGAATCGTCGTTCCGCACGCGCGCGTCTCGCTGGCTGGCGTTTATTGGTATCTGACGCAGCCACAGATCCAAACGACGGCAAGTTGGCACGAATCGTCGCCGCGACATGCGACGGCGCCAGGTGCGCGTAGTGTTTTTCGACCATCCGCGCATCCCGATGACCTAGCGCTGAGGCGACATAGAGCATGGGGGTCGACTGCTGTATCAAGTGCGACGCGTAGGTATGACGGAGCGTATAGAAGGTGACGGGCATCGCGACCTGCGCGGCCCGGCAAGCCACGGTCAATTCACGCAACACCGCCATTCGATACCACGGACTGCCATCGGAGCGCGAGAAAATGACCGCGCTCTCGGACTTGCCCGACACCAAACGGCGAAACAGTGTTACCCCTTCATCGGTGAGGGGTACCCGTCGGGACTTGCCTGACTTGCTTTGCGCCACCAGCAACGTCTGCGAGTGCACATCGAAGTCGCGAACCTGTGCCGCCAGCAGCTCGCCTTCACGGCACCCTGTCAGGAGTGCCGCCCAGAGCAGACTGCGCAAGTCGTCCCGGGCAACCTCCAGCAGGCGACGCGACTCGTCGATCGACAGCCACCGCAATCGCGCCGCGTCCGTGCCCCGGAATTTCTTGAAATCGAGCCATGCATTGCGAGACCCGACGCGCCGCCTGGCGTAGGCATGGTTCAAGCACGCGAGGAAGGCAGCGATGACCCGATTCACCGTCGATTTACGCCGACGTAATAATTCCGCCCGATCCGACGCGGACAACTTGGCCAATTGATCGGCTTTCTTCCCCAGCGCTCCCGCGGCCGCCCTTTCACGCTTCAGGAGACTTTGGCGTCGATGTCCGGCCCGATTCAGGGCGAAGTCTTTCCAGTCGTCAAAGTCCGCCGGCTTCAGATCTGCAACCCGCAAGTGGCCCAACGGACGCACCACATACGCCTTCAGTTTTGCCGATTCGTTTTCGCCCGCATGCCGTTCATTCTTCAAGTACTCCACGTAGTCGCGGACGGCATCGGCGACGGTGTAATGGAGACCGATGGCTTGCTCTGCCTCGTCGGTGGCGTCCGTCAGCGCCCGACGCTGCGCCTGCGCAAAGGTCATGACTTCGACGCCGTCCGCCTCCCGCAAATCGTCGGCTGTGTCAAGTCGCTTTTCAAAATGACGCCGCAGTCGCTCGCTGAATCGGCGCACCATCCAGGCGCCGCCCTCGGCGCTCTTGCGATAGCCGAGCGACAGCCCGCGCTCAATGATCAGGAAGTACGGTTCGGGTCGCGAAGGCAGCCGGCGTCTCGCCTCACGGGTTCCCAGATCCGTATCGCGTCGAATCCTTGCCATCGACCTAACACTCGCTAGATTGTGCGTTTCTTGGCAACAATGTAACAAATGTCGGAGGGTTCATGGGAATCTGAAGGGAATCAAACCGGTCCGAACTGCAATGTACGCCCGCGAACAGAAAATTTATTTATATGTTATAATTCAGATACTTATGCGAACTTCTGCGGACGTCACTGGAACCCCAAAAATCCGCTCTCAAGGCCAGTACACGGGTTCGAATCCCGTAGGGAGCGCCATTTTTATCCTTCTTTTTCAATGGTTTAGGATAAATCTCAGTTTGTTTCCGAACCAGATAAAGCCTGTTTGGATTTTTCTCCTAACAGAATCGGACCGCATCGGCGCGTCGACGCGATACCTGCAGACGTCCGTGCTGACCCTGATCTTGTGCGAAACGTTACGCTTCACCCATCGAGCGATCGGCCGAACCAACAGTTCATGCAATCGACTAGCTGTCGTTCGACCTTCGTCAATGGACTGCCCGCCTCGCAATTTTGTCTGCCGAACAAACACTCAATGCGCTCGCAATGCGCTCGAGCGCAGCATCTGGCCGGTTTCTGTTGGTCAGCCGGGATACCAATGACGGTGCTGAGTAACCGCTGTAGGGGTGCCAAATTGACGTGTTTCAATATGAGTGTTGCAATCGAAGTAATCGCATACGGAGCAGCCAGCATGTTAGTTGACGCTTTGATCGTATTTCTTGACGAGGTTTCGGTCGGCTAATTTACGTTAGGCGACACATTCACGTTGGCGCCCTTCTGACGAATCCCTGCAGTTGCAATGAGAACAGCAATAACAACGGTTTTTCTTCTGGGTCCACTTGTTGCTGCAACAGTCCTGGTGCACCTAGCACCGATCGCCAAACCCAACAGCAGGCTGGGCGTATTTTCGACAGCGGCCTCAGTCACCTTAGCCCTAGTGTTAGTTGTTTTGCTTCGGAACTACGAGTATCCCGCCGCCCACAGTTTAACCGGTACAACGCTGAGCAATGCGCTAAGGCCGTACATCCTTATGGTTGGAACGGGGTTTATGTTTGTAGCAGCGGCGTATTGCTCAAGTTACTTTCTTGGCAGGTGGTAAAAAAATAGTGCAAAAGCTGTGTAGCCTAACAAACCGCTCGACCGCTCACGGCCCTGGTAGTAATCTGCCGGGTATGGTCGAGCTAACACCCGAGATAGACTGCCTTCGCCGACCCTATTGCATGGGGCCCGAGCGGTCTGCGGGACGTTGGGCGACTTGTTAGCACGCCGCAACGTTCATGGCAAATCTCGCTCGCGAAGGCACTATGGTTAAATCAACGTCAACATACTGGAATACGCTCTCTACGGAAAACCGTGGCAAATGGACCCCCTGCAGCGGCCTCGACGGTATGGCTGAAGAATTGACTCTCAGTATCGATCCCGAGAACGGCGAATACACGCGCCTAACGAGATTCTTGCCCGGCGCCGACACCAGCTCATTCAGCGGCAAATGCCACGACTATCCAGAAGAGATCTACATCGTTAGTGGTCGGCTCTACGATGTGGCGTTTGAGCTCTGGCTTGAAGCGGGTCACTACGCAAGTCGCCCACCCGGAGAGGTTCATGGGCCGTTCCGTACTGACATTGGCTGCTTGGTATTGGAAGTTTCATTTCCAAACAGGAGATCATGATTGTCACGCGTACCTGCCTTGCGCATCGTTGCTGTCTCACTGCCTCCGGTAGTCGTAGCCCTATGGCTGAGCATCCC
Source organism: Pseudomonadota bacterium (assembly GCA_043748075.1). Classification (GTDB taxonomy): domain Bacteria; phylum Pseudomonadota; class Gammaproteobacteria; order Steroidobacterales; family Steroidobacteraceae; genus UBA964. The sequence goes on along the minus strand of JAYTNX010000348.1, from coordinate 5,073 downwards.
TGCCCTGCAACCCAACAAGCAGTTTGCCCAGGGTAGATCAGCAGCCACTACTACCTGCCTGGTTGTATGCGCCGAGGTCCTTGAGGTGTCCGGCATCACGCTCGGCTGCAATATTGACTTTCTCGGGGTGCCCTATTCATGCCAGCGGAAAGTGCTGCAATCGAGTGACGCCATAGCAACCTACGTCAGTCTGCCGACAGTAGCCGGCATCTTCGGATGGGCGGCAACAGACGGCACGCTGCTTCGCTTGGAGAGCGGTGGCGCCGTTGTCTACTCTCGGTCGGTTGCTCAACAGGTTTGGGGTGCCATGTATGGCGGCTGGGTGTTCAACGCGGTCTACTGGTCAATAGCCGGTCTCATCATCTGGCTCTGGCCCAAGTCACGCTTCAGCAAAAAGGCAACGCGAGACAAGCGCGCGCAGTAACGTCCAACCCCGCGTCCAGGCTCATGGCGGCTGCAGGAATCTCTGCTGAGAATTACCGCGGCGGCGGCATGGATGGCGCGCGAGGCGCGTTCTGCAGCTTGGTATCGATGACTTTCTTGCCGCTCGATGGCATGGAGATAGCACTGAAATCGCCGTCCACCGTCGTCACGACGCGAGTGCTCACCGCCGCCGGCCGCGCGGCAAAGTCCATGAACGAAGTTGTGGTGCGCATCGCCATGGTGCAGCGGTAGGTCCCGGTCGGTATCGTGGCGCCGGGCCACGCGACCACCACCGTCACAACGCCGCTGAACGACTTGGAGAATTCGCCGCTAAGCGCGGTCTCGGTTTTGCTGGAGTTGAGGAACCGCCCATCGCCAAAACTTCCGCAGGTAACGGAAACGTGCGTCGCATTGCCATCGATGTTGCGAAGCTCGACTGGCACTTGAAACTCGACTTCGATCGCGTCGGCAACGACCGGCATGGCGAGCGCAGACAACAGAGTCATGACTGGGATAATTTTCATCGTGCAGCTCCTGAACTTGCAGTGCCCGTGAATTCGAGTCGCTGCGTGCGAATAGACAAACGTCCCGCGTTGCTACCAGCCGGAATGCCCGTGTACTCGAGCTTCTGGGTGCGGACCACTGCAGAACCGGGACCTGCGCCAGCGATGGATGCGACCGTAGCCAGGCTAACACTGAGGCAGATAATGCGAATTGCTGATCTGTGCATGCGCTCTGTACTCCCGTACACCGTAAATGACACCGCTCGATCTTACACTGCGTTGTGCCCATACCGCCGATCTGTTCAGTCGGGGCTCTTATATCGATCGGCCATGAAGGAGTAATAGATGTACCCAAACCGACCGTACCAGTCCTGCTCGCCGAAATTCTCTTCCTCGCATTGGCCAAGTTCCTGCAGTGCGGCTTCAAGGCCGGAGATCCACTCGCCGTATTTGGCCTGATAAGTCTTGCGCAATTTCGCCGTGGCTTTCTCGATTTCAGGTCTGGCATCGAGCGACCAGGACAGCCCGCCCACACCGAATGTTCCGGAGGCCGTGTCACCGAACGCCAGGGCTTTCTTCGCGTATTGCAGGGTGTTGTTGGCAATGCCACGGCCTTTGTCGAGTGAGAAGCGATAGAAATTAATCTGCCGCACCGCTTTCTCGTAACAAGCGTTGCATTCCTCGGACTCGGCGCAGGCAGACGGGATCTGCGGCGAGCCGGGTGGGTCATAGTCTGGGTCGAAATCGCGGTCGTCGGGGACCAGTCCGTCATGCGCCTCGCTGAATGCCTCCCAGGCGCCATACGCAGCCACGATGTCACTGCCGAGCTTCGCGCCTGTCGTCATCGCCCCGGAAATGTCGTCAAAAGACGGCGCCTGTGCCAAAGCGGCCGGAATCATGCCAAGGCCACCCACGCAGACCAGAGAGAGCACTGCATGTCGAGATCGATTTTTCATGTCATGACTCCCGCTTTTTACGCAACAGGGCAAACAGCAAGCCAGCAATGACGACCAGTAGGCCTGCAACCAACCAGATCACCATCGAACCACCCGTGTCTTTCGCCGCTGCAGCCTCGCGCACCGCCGTGTTTTGCGACGCGGGCGCCGACGCTGTGCGGCTCGTCATCCCGGACTTCATTGCCGAACGCGGCACCACGACGGCAGACATCGGACGCTTGACCTCATCGCCGACCCATACGGTCATGCGGTACGGCTTGCCGGCGTCATCCGCGGCGACAGCGAGGCCGAACTCGCCCTGGGTTCTGAACTTGACCTGCACGCGCCCCGCCGTGCCCGTGGAGACCTCACGTTCTGCTTTCGACCACTGCGTCTTGGTGACGCGCAGCCGGATGTCGTCAGCGGGATCGTCGGCCTTCAGTGTGACGATGACCGGCTGGGTCACCAGCAGATTGCTGGTGTAGTAGCGCTGTTCGTCGCGTCCGGTCCTGGTCACGACGTAGGCCAGCTTGCCATTGGTTAGACCGTCCAGTTTCTTGAGCGCAAGCGCCCGAGCGGGCGGCGCCTTGGAGGTATCGGGAGCCTGGGCCGCTGCCGGCCCTCCGTGCAGCGCGAGGACCATCGCGCAGACCAGCGCGATGCACGGAGCCCGCGTCACCATCGATGGTTGGTAAGTCATCTGCATCGCAACACACTCCTACAAACTCAGAACTCGAAACTCCACGCGCCGGTTCAGCGCACGACCTGCTTCGGTGTCATTGCTCGACGCCGGCGCGGTCTCGCCGAAGCCGCGCGATTCCACTCGCGATGGATCGACACGCGCAGCCGCCAGGAAACGCGACACAGCAGCTGCGCGCGCGCTGGAGAGCGCCAGGTTGACGCTGTCGCTGCCCACCGCATCGGTGTGCGCCTCGATACGAATCCGCAGACGGGCGTTTTCTCCGAGCAACGCAACCAGGCGGTCCAGCTCTGACTTCGATTCTGGCAGCAGTTCCGCAGCATTCACATCGAAGAACAGATTGTTGAGGCGAATTGCGCGGCCCGCCTCCAGCGGCACCAGCAGCAGGTCTCGACGGTACCGCGCGTCGACCGAGGCAGCACGCAGATCGATGCGATCGGCCACCGCCGCATACCCGGTGGCAGTGGCGCGAAAGCCATAGTGGATTCCCACCGGCAGCGCGATCTGATAGTCGCCGGTCTGAAGATCGGCGCCGGCACGACCCGAAAATCTGCCGTCCGCGAGGCGCTCATAGGAGATGCCGGCCGGGACCGCTTTGCCCGTGGGATCACGTACGGTACCGAAGACGAACGCGACACGCTCTGGCCGCAGTTCCGGCGGCAGTGCAAACTCGAAAATGTCCTCGCGCGATGTCGGGTCGGTGGAAATCAAGTACGCAAACTGCCCACTCGCGTCGAGCGTGATGGACGCCTCGTCACGCACTGTGTTGATGCCTGCTCCGAGGTTGCGCGGCGTTGACCAGTTCTGCCAGCTGTCATCGAGACGCCGCGTGACGTAGAGATCGTAGCCTCCAGTGCCGCCGGCGCGATCGCTGGCGAAATAAAGCGTCTTGCCATCCGCAGCGAGCGATGGCGCCGCCTCGTTAGCAGGCGTGTTGATCTGCGATCCCAGGTTGATCGGCGCCGCGAAGCTGGTCTCGCCAGTAGCCGCAGCGTAGTAGAGATCCCGTCCACCGCGCCCACCGTCGCGCTTCATGTCCAGCAACATCGCCTGCAAATTCGGCAGCAGCGCCGCTGTCGTACGCGTTGCCTGAGTCGCAAACGCGATGTCCAGACGACGCGGCAGTGCCCAGCCGGAACCGCGGCGTTGCGCCAGCCAGTAGGGTGCGCAGCGGACTCCTGGCTTGGGCTTGCGTCCCGGAACGCGCTCGCAATCCGTGCTGCGCTCGGGAAAATCACCAAGTACCGCCAGCATGTTGTTGTCTGGCAGGACGGTGACGATCGACGTCGACTGCGATCCTTTGCTCTGCAGGCCGAGCGGCTGCGCCAAGCCCCATTCGCCGTTACGGCTGCGCTCCGCGACAAAAATACGTTGCGGCGTCTGGCGGGGCTGCGGTGCGCTCGGAGCGGACTTGGGAGTTTCGATGCCCGTGCTCGCGCAGCGCTCGAGCAGATCCGCCGGCATCGACCCGGGCATCAGTTTTTCGAGATCACGAAGCTCCGTGCAGGTTTCTTTGGGTTTCGGGCGTGCCTTGGCCGCTGCGGCCGCTTCCGCGGGCGTCAGCGGCTCATCCTCACGGGTGATGTAGAGAAAGCGGCCGTCCGGACTCGCAGCAACACCGATCTCGCGCGCATCTGTGTTGATGTTAGGACCCAGTTTTCGAGGCACGACCGCACTGCCCGCGGGCGATGGCGAGTACAGCGCCAGAACAACAGCAGTGGCACGCGCGGCATGACGCAATCGCTGCATCGCGTTACTTTGTCAACTTTCGCAGAATGCGTGGCTGCGACTCACGGCGCGTTGCCACGCCACTCGCCCTTCATGAATTTGGTGCACTGCTCGTTGCCAGCTTCTGCTACCGCGTCAGGCGTTAGCTTGACGCGGTAGCCGGGAAAGCTGGTGTAGAAAAAGAAGCGACTTTCGGACTTCTTGCCCCGATCTCGCAGGCAGCTGCCAACCAGATTGGTGGTCGGACAGGCCGCCCCCGCCGTAAAACTGCCTTTCTGCGAAACACAGAGTCGATCCATCGTGAGTCGTGCCCAATCGGAACCGAGCCACTCAGAACAATTGCCGGTCGCCTCGACGTAGCAACTACCGGCAACAGTGGCGGCAATAGTGGTGGGCGGTGCGTCGGCGGTGCCACCACTACAAGCAGCAACCGCCATCGCGGCGAGAACCGGCAAACTTGGCAATAGTTTCGTCATGGTCGTCGCTCCAGCGCAGGTCAAAGCAGGGCCGCCACTGAAGAAAGTCTACGCCGATATTGCCTGGGGTGTTGTCGACGTGGGCCGCGTCTGCGTTAGATCATCTTCACGACGACTTTACCTACATGCTCGCCGTCGCGAATCTCGTTGTAGGCCTGCACGGCCTCGGCATACGGCACAACTTTCGCGATCGCAGGTCGCAGCCGGTTCTGCGCCAGCGCGGCCAGCAGCTCTTCGAGCATGGTGCGGCTGCCGGCGCTGATCGCTTTCAGAGACAGGTTTTTCATATACATGCCGTACAGATTTGG
>JAYTNX010000347.1:0-48778 GCA_043748075.1 Pseudomonadota bacterium | reverse complement strand
GAGACGGGGGGCGAGGCGTCGTCGGCCAGCGCCCAGAGTTCATGCACCGCATCCGCCCCGATCGCGGGTGGCGCAACGGCCGTGATGCGCAACGCCGCGGACTTCGAGTCGTAGTCGACGCGCCACTGCAGTCCACCGGCCGCCTCGGGCCGCAGTTCGGCAGCGACCTGCCAGTCGGGCTGCGCACGCCGCGAATCGAGCGCAAACCAGGCGCCGAAGGCGACGATCAGTACGCTTGCCGCCAGTGCCCACGGCTGCCAGCGAACGGCCTTCGACGCGGGCGCCCGAGTACGCCGCTCGATCTCGCGCCATACCTGTGGCGACGGGTCCACCCGGTCACGATCGTCGATCAGGTGCACGAGATAGTCCTCCCAACGCGCGACGGCCTGCCGCGCCGACGCTTGGGTTGTCCCGCCGGTGGCAGCGCTCGAGAGCCAGCGCTCGAAGCGGCGCCTCGCCGGGCCGCGCAGGGTGCCGAGCACGTACTCCGCCGCCAGACGATCGATCAATTTGGAGTCTGGGGCGCGCATGCTTCGATGCACTCCTTCAGCGCCGCGAGACCGCGGCGGATCCAGCTCTTGACCGAGCCGAGCGGGCGGGCGAGCGTCGCCGCGATCTCCGGATGTGAGCGGCCCGACAGGAACGCGAGCCGGATGCAGTCGCGCTGTTCGACGTTCAGACGCTGCATGCAGGATTCCAGCAGCTGCTCGTCACCGGTGGAAGTGACGGCGGCGCCATCGTCCGGCTCCTCGGCGGCCAGCGTCTCCGCGATCTCACCCGGGTCGACGCTCGTCATGCGCTCGCGCCGCAGGATGTCGATGGCGCGATAGCGGGCGGTCGACACCAGCCAGGCATACGGCCGACCGCGGTGTTCGTCGAACTGATCGGCGCGCTGCCAGACCTGCACGAACACGTCCTGCAGCGCCTCCTCGGCCAGCGCGCGCCGCCGCAAGATCCGTGTCAGCGTCGCCAGCAGCGCCGGCGACACGAGCTTGTAGAGCTCCTCGAGTGCGCGATGTTCGCGAGCCGCGCAGCGCTGGATCAGGGCCGTCAGCGTCGCGTGATCGGTGGAGAGCGTCGACACGTTAGGCCGCCACGGGGTGTCTGCCGCCGACGGTGGCCACCGATAGCCCGATGTCGCCAAGGTTCGCGAGGACTGTTGCTGCCGAGCCCATCTGAGTCTGTCCTGTCTCCCGTCGTTGAAGAGGCTACCACGAGCCGCCAAGGTACCCGCAGCGGGCGACGGCGGAGTGTGCCTTACCCCCCTTTACGTCGGGCCGGGCCAACCGGATGCGCGCGTCACCTCGAAACAAGGGACGGTCCAGATGTGTTCAAACTCGGAACGCTTCATAAATGCGTCGGCGCTCGGGGGCGGTGAGCACGCCGGCGAACGGTGAGGACTGTCGCAACCGGGCGCCCTCCTCGGTCATGGCGGCGAGGCGTGCTGCGATCTCGGGCCAGGGCCGTCGCAGCAGCGTCGACCAGGTCTGCATCCATCGAGGGGTTTCTTCGGCGGGGCGGCCACGGGCCCAGCGAGCCAGGTTGCGTCGCGCCGTGCGTCGCCGCTGCGGATCGCGATCAACCTTGCGCGCGATGGCGATGTGCATCGCGAGGCTGCGGGGACGGCCTTTCCGGTCGGCGGTCGGCCGCGTGGCGCGACGAAAGTGGAGGCAGCGCGGGACATCGAATTACCGCAACGCGTTACGATTGACACCGCAACGAAGCGCAGGGTCTGCGTCAGGGGTGGCTGCCGCTCAAGCTGCGCCCGATCCGCAGCTTGCATATGCATTGACAGATATATGCCGATATGGGTATACAAAGACCGGTGGAAACTGCCTTCACCAGCCTCGCCGAACCGAATCGCCGCGCCATCCTGACGCTCCTGGCGACGGCCGAGCGCTCCGTCGGCGACCTCCAGTCCGAGCTCAACCTCCCGCAACCCTCGATTTCCAAACACCTGCGCGTGCTGCGAGAAGCGGGCTTCGTGGAGTCGACCATCGACGCGCAGCGCCGCGTCTATCGCCTCCGCCCCGGGCCGCTGCAGGAAGTGGACGCCTGGTTGGCGCCATTCCGCCGGTATTGGTCGGGGCATGTCCACGCGCTCGAGCGCCACCTCAACGGCCTGGATCCGAAGACACCCGCGAAAAGGAAACCGAGGAAAAAGCGATGACGACCCGCGCGCCCTACACGCCGGGCCAGGCCAACCTGGCGCGAGTACAGAAGGACGGGGAGACCTGGACTCTCGTTCTGGTCAGACAGCTGCGCCACTCGCCGGCGAAAGTCTGGGAGGCGCTCACGGACCCGGCGCAGCTGCGCGACTGGGCACCCTTCGACGCGGATGCGAACCTCGGCATTGCCGGCAGCACGGTGAAGCTCAACACGGTCGGCACACCCACGCCGATGGTTTCGGAAACCCGGATCACGCGGGCCGACGCGCCTCACGTACTGGAGTACAGCTGGGGTGGCGGAGAACCGCGCTGGGAGCTCGAAGATTTCGGCGGCGTCACGCGCCTCACGTTGTGGCACAACATCGATCGCCGCTACATCGCGATGGGCGCCGCAGGCTGGCAGATCTGCTTCGACGTTCTGGACCAGGCGCTCGGCGGCACGCCGATCGGACGCATCGTCGGTCCGGAAACCCTGAAGTTCGAAGGCTGGCAGCGACTGAATTCGGAATACGCCCGGCAATTCGGCTTGGCAGGTTGAGCGTGTCCGGCATGGCGAGGGCAGCATGAAGAAGCGCAGCACGAGCGTCGGTTCGGCATCGGATCTCATCTCGAACCGCATCGCCGAGCTCGGCGACTGGCGCGGCGCGACACTGAGCCGGATGCGCAAGCTCATTCACGCGGAAGATCCGGATGTGGTCGAGGAGTGGAAGTGGATGGGGACGCCCGTCTGGTCCCACGACGGCATCCTGTGCACGGGCGAGTGCTACAAGGGGAAGGTGAAGCTCACTTTCGCCCGCGGTGCGTCGCTCGAGGATCCGAAGCGCCTGTTCAATTCGAGTCTCGACGGCAATGCGCGCCGCGCCATCGACATCCTGGAAGGCGAGACCGTGGACGCTTCGGCTTTCAAGGCGTTGGTTCGCGAGGCCGTTGCGCTGAATGGCACAAAGAGGTCGAGGCCCGCCAAGAAGGGGAAGGGCTGAATCTTCAGCCCCAACCTGTGGTGCAGGTCCGTCGGTACCTGCCGCCCACGACCGCCTTCGATGGCCGCCATGGCGTCGGTCAGGCGCTCGATAGCAGTGCTCAGGTTGCTGGCTATCGCTCGAACGCCGCATTGATTCTGGCATTCACCCGGGAGTTCGAGGTGACGCCGGGAGGCTTGTCTCCTTCAAATCTCCTCGACCGCCCGATTCCTGACTCTCCACTCCCATTTCCATTCATCCGGATGCCAGGTGCCGCTACTGCCGGCCAGCACCGGATTCAGGAATGTTGCGACAACGGCAGTGAGTTGTTCGAGCGTCGGCCACGCAAGCTCGTTCTCGCGCGCCATTTCCTCGTAGAAAGTCGACCAACTCGTCGGCGGATCTGGCAAGGCAGGTGGCAGCGGATGAGTCGCTCGATGCGTGAAGGTCTGCTCCAGAGCCTCGCGAAGTCGCTCCGCCTGCAACGACTGTATTCCCGCGAGCAACGCGATGTCGGGAAGGTCTTTGACGCGAGTGTTCGTCCGCTTGCGAGGCATCGTGTAGGCATGCCGCTTTTCTGCGACGTGGGTTTCAATCGGATATGGCCGCAAGATTGGCGGCGCAATGCCGGCGAAGTCGAGGGTGTCATCTGCAGTGACAACATCGACGTCTCCGAAGACGGGATCGCCAAAGGCGACATCGACGCCGAAGCGCTGCCCGTACTGCTTTCCAGCCAGTTGACATTCGGCGCGAAACCGCAGCCCCTCGTACTGCATACCGTCGCTCTCGATCGTCGGGTGCTCGGCATCCGGACTCACCTCGAAGGTCATGAAGTCGCCGAGCTCCTGCCTTCCCGCTTGCTGAAGACTGTATAGGACACCGTCCGGTGAACCTGTCACACGCAGATCGACGTCCTTGGTCGTTCGTGCGCGTGCCAGCCGCCGTTCGAGCACGAGCCCGCCTTTCAGCAGAACGGCATCTCCGAGGACTGCCGAAACGCGCGCCAGGAATCGCTCGAAGACCACCAGCTGCCGTCGGCGTGCAAAGTCGACACCGTCTCTCGATGCGGCTTTCAGCCGCTGCTCCAGTGCCTGCTTGAAGGCGAGTGGAGAGGAGTACGAACGCGCTGTCATCCTTTGGTGCCTCCGAAGTGCTTGAGCGCGCTCTCAACTTCTTTCAGTTCCAGCTTCGTCACAAGTCCGCGGGTGAGCGCTTGCATTGCGGCCTGGCGCAGCAGGTCCGGTGCGAGACTGGAGTGGGCGCAGTCATCGAGAGTGCGGCGCGCAGAAGTCATGGGCACGGGACCGGCCCAGGTGCGTTCACTATCGGGCACGTCGGCAAAATGCAGCGCGAGACCTCTCGGCACACGAAGGCGTCGTTGCTGCCAGACTGCCGGCAGCGTGAGATGAATTTGCGCCGGCAGTGAATCTGAAAGACCGTGTAGTGAGAGTGCCGTCTGATGCGAGAGCACACCGACGGCTTCGGCCCACAGCCATGCGGCAACCAGGTCCTCGTGGTCGCCCGGTGGAAAGTGTACGAGCCGGTAAATGCCTCGGCGTATGCGAGTGATGCGACCGACCCTTCGATGGTGCGCCAGCAGGGGGTCGGAATAGCCGGCAGCCGCAGCCTGGCGTGTCGTGAAGAGCCCTTCCTGGGCAGCGGCGACGTCGTAGAGCGCTTGCCATGCAGGTTCGATAGGGGAATTTCGTGCCATTCACGAAACTTAAGTTATACTTAAGTTTCGTGCAAGCGCTACCGTCGAGTGTGAACGCGACTGGTCACTGATCTGGTGTACGCCGCCTCCGATTCAATGCCGTGTATGCGCGGCAGCATCAAGGAATTTGCGGAAATGGCTTACACCGGCGGCACGGTCACATTTAAGGATCTCAGGACCGAAGACGGAAGGCGTGCCTTTCAAGTCGGCCATACCGATAGCCGGCCCGTGCCCATGGTGCTGATCGGCAACTCCGCGCACTGCGGGCGTACCTGCCTGTCAATGCAGGGTTTCGTGGAGGCTGCGCGATAGGCGGAGCCGCTTCTTGAGGATGGCTTCGAGCACATAGATCGGCAAGACGATTCAGATCTGAGACCTCACGGGGTTCTCCGAGGGGCTCAGAACGTTTTTGATTCGCAGATGCTGTTGGATCCGAAAGAACAGCTGCGCCTGCCACCGAGCCTTGTAAGCGCGCAGATCTTTTGTCGTCGCAGATTTTTCCGCGGAGCCCGGGGTGGGCGCAAGTGCCGTAACCAGCAGAGTTTCTCGAAATGGTCGAGGCTGAGGATCGGTAGAATTTCGAACGGGCTAGGCGAGCGCTTGAGCCTCTACTCGGCGACGCCAACGAGCACCGATTCGCAAGGCTACGATGCCGACGATGCGCGAGGAGTTGAGCGAAACGGGGGCGTTCGCTTACATGAGTGAACCGATGGTTGCTAGTGCCGCCCGATCTCGCGGCTCTGCGATGATCCAAATCTTGGGAGATCTCCGAGGAAAATCTAGGAAATGTCGGGGAACGGCGGCGCACTGTTCATCTCCACGCTTCCGCAAGCGCCTTGAGCGGGTCCGCCGCAACATCCGGATGGAACCGCGCCGTCCACTCCCGATAGCGCGACGGCAGCTCATCGAAACCCGTCACCACACGCCCTGCGCAGACGCCCATCACATGGCTCGGCGGCCCGTCGAATCCGTCCATGCCCTGCCAGGGGCGCCAGCCGATCACGGGCGTGAACTGCACGTCAGTGCGGACGCGCGCGAGCGTCGGGTCCGACAGGTCGCGCAGGCTGGCGCGATAGCTCAGCACCTCGTTGAACGCGAAGTTCATCGGCGGTGGCGCCTGCACCGCGGACTCCTCGACGATCCAGACGTCGTCGCCGACGACGTGCGGCGGCCGGAAGCGGTGGAAGCTCGTTTGTGAGGGTGCGCGCTCGGCGGCGCCCGGGCGCCGCACCTCGAGGGTCGGCGTGATGGTCAAGCGGGTCGGACCGAGTCGCGTCTGGGGTGGTTTGCCGGTGCGATTGGAGTAGGGATTGCGGAATTCGGTCAACAGCTCGCCGGAGTCGAGGTCGGTGACGTAGACGAGTTCGAAGTTCGCGAAGTCGTAGCCGCCATCGGGCCTGGCGCGATACTGGCGGAAGAGGCCCGCCGACAGGCCGTAGAGCGGGCGGATGCGCGTTTCCATGACGCCGTAGTAGACGCCTTCGAGAAAACTGATCACGAGGCGATCGTCGAGGGCGCCGCGCATGCGGATCAGCGTCTTCAGCTGGGCTTTCGGGTCGTGCAGGTCCGGCGGTTGTGCCGGTGCTTGCCGTGGCTCGGCACCGCGACGAGTGGCGTCCGACGCCGTCGCCGGCAGCGCGGCGGCAGTGGCGGCAGCTGCGGCCGTGGTGGCGATGCCGGCGAGCAGGGAGCGGCGGGGAATTGAAGTGGGATCCATGTCTGGGGGCTTCCGCTTCGGGGGACGGGTCGGCATGGTTGCACAACGCGCGCGCTTGTCGAGCTGCATCGGCCGGGGTCGTCGGCGACGGCGCGCGGCGATCGATGGAGCGATTACACTTGTCGGCCGGGCATGGTTGCCGGAAGCCGAAACGCGCCGCGTCGATGTCCGAATCGATCATTGAAACCCCGGTCCTGATCGTGGGCGGCGGGCTCGTGGGCCTGACGCTCGGTATCGACCTCGCCCATCGCGGTCAATCGGCGCTGCTCGTCGAAGAGCGCACGGCGCCGGCGCCGCATCCGAAGGCCACGCTGCTGGGCGCGCGCTCGATGGAGCTGTTCCGTCGCTGGGGGCTCGACACGCGGATCTTCGAAGCCGCCGTGCCAAACCACTATCCGTACTACATCGTCTTCACGACGCGCCTGGCGGGCCAGGAGCTGCATCGCTTCCGCTCGCCGTCGATCGACGAGGGGCGGCAACGTGATCCGGAGGCGTTGCGGCGGTTCCGCGAGTTGAACTGGTCGCCGTACTCCAAGACGCAGATCGGGCAGCAGGCGCTCGAACCCGTGCTCATCGAGCATGCGCGCACGCTGCCGTCGCTGCAGCTGCGGCAGGGCTGGCGCTTCGAGAGCTTCGAGCAGCACCCGGATCACGTCATCGCCCGCCTCGTCGAGGTGGCGACGGGTCGGAACGAGACTGTGCGGGCGAACTACCTCGTCGCCTGCGACGGCGGCAGCGGCGAGATCCGCCGACAGCTGGGCATCCGGCGCAATGGCCGCGGGCGGATGCGCGCGAACGTGAGCTTTTTCTTCCGCAGCCGCGACTTCCTCGCCGTGCATGGTCTCGGGGTGGCGAACCTGTATTTCGTCTTCACGCCGGACAGCTTCGGCGTGTTCACTGCAATCGACGGCGTCGAGCTGTGGAACTTCCAGTACTACTTCCTCGACCCGGCCAAGGCCACCGCGGATCTCGACCCGACGAAGATCCTGTTCCGCGCGGTCGGCAAGCCCTTCGAGTTCGAGTTGCTGCAGACGATGCACTGGCACCACCACCAGTCCGTCGCGCGCACCTGGCGGCGCGATCGTGTGTTCCTCGCCGGCGATGCGGCGCATCTGTTTGCCCCGACCGGCGGGGTCGGCATGAACACCGGCATCGGCGATGCCTGCGACCTGGCCTGGAAACTCGACGCAGTGCTGCGCGGCTGGGGCGGCGAGGGCTTGCTGGAGAGCTATGAAATCGAGCGCAAGCCGATCGCGGTGCGCAACAGCCTGATTTCTGCCACCAACTCCGACAAGATCGACATGGTGATGGACGAGACGCCGGAAGACATCGCGGCGCCGGGTGCCGAGGGTGAGGCCGCCCGTGCATTGCTGACGCGCAAGATCCAATGGCTCGCGCGGCAGTTCAACAGCGCCGGCACGCACCTCGGCTATCGCTACGTCGACTCGCCACTGGTCGTGGCCGACGGCACGCCGGAGCCGCCGGACGATCCGCTGCAGGTGGTGCCATCCACGTGGCCGGGCTCGCGGGCGCCGCATGTCTGGATGGCCGACGGCCGCTCGACGCTCGACCTGTTCGGCCGCGGGTTCGTGCTGCTGCGGTTTGCGGATCCGGGGCCCGGGCTGCCTGTCGGCGACGACGAGCGCCTCGCGGCCGCTGCTGCTGCCGTGCGCGTCCCATTGCGACTCGAGGAGATCCGCGACGCGGCCATTGGCGGACTCTATGGGTCACGACTCGTGCTCGTACGGCCCGACGGTCACGTGGCCTGGCGTGGTGAAGTGCTGCCGACTGACGCTGTCTCGTTGGTCAATCGAGTTCGCGGGTGCTCGGCTTGACCTGGTCGGCGCGCCGCCGTCACGCACCCGGCGGAGGACTGCCGCGGTCCGCATCATCGACAGCGGCGAGCATGTCTTCGAGGAAGTAGGCCGACAGCGCGGCACGACCGCTCAAGCCCGACTTTCCGTAAATCGACTGCGCTTGCTCGCGCGCAGTACGTTCGCTGGTCGTGCGAACGGTGGCGATCTCTTTCGTGCTCAGGCCCTTCAATAACAACAGCGCGACCTCGCGCTCGGCGGCCGATAGCTTCCACTGCGAAAACTGGGCATCGATCGCCCGGCCAAGCCCATCGAGATACTCGCGCGACCTTCGTCGCCACTGCTCGCCTTGTGACTTTGCCGTTGCCAGATCCTGCGACAGCTCCCGGCTGATCGCGCCATGCCGCCGGGCCATCCGATACAGCAGGACCGTACCTACGGTGATCAGCACCAGGGGCAGCTCTTCGAGCAGATTCGAGAAAATGTCCGCAGGTGTCGATTTGGGATCCTCGAACAGGTCGAGGCCGATGATCGCGGCGACACCCGCGAGGACTGCGAGCGCGGGCAGTATCCAATTCCATGACCAGGTCGATACAGGGTGGGAGAAACGCACGTTTAACGAGGCCGCGGTTCAGCGTCAGGAAAGTCTAGCAAAGGGATATCGCTTTGGCGTACGGCAAATGACGTATGCCGCGATCAACTGGTCGTTGCCGCGGTGGCGTCTCACCGGTGGGCAATGTGCCCGAATAGTGGGAAAGGAGACAGGAAAGTGAACATGCAAAACCTTGCGTTGGTGCTCGCGATGGCCGCTGCGACGGCGATACCGGTCCACGCCGATACGAAAGCCAATATGGTCAGTGCGCGGTCGGCGCGTCAAACCGTGCCGATTTCCGATGCGCGCATCAAGTTTGAAATCAATGCCACCGCAGGCGACGGCGGGATTCAGATTTTTCTGGACGCCGAACCCTGGCAGTCGATGACCATTCTCGATCCTCGCGGCAGAACGGTGTTCGAGGCGGAAACCACCGGCAGCATTGGAGCGAACGGCGGTACAGAGCTGTTTCTCGAGAGCGGTGAGCCCTCGTTCTCGGATTTGCCCCTGGAAGACCTGCTCAAGCGGTTTCCAGCCGGGGAGTACCGGTTTCGAGGACGTGGCCTGGACGGGGAACGGCTCGTCGGCAGCGCGATACTGACTCACGACCTCCCCGACGGTCCGCGTCTGGTGTATCCACTCGATAACGGCGGCTCCGTCGATCCCAACAATCTGACGCTCATGTGGGACAAGGTTGCAGCACCCGGTAGCAGCCGAATAATCGCTTATCAGGTCCTGATCGTTCAAACCAATACCGGAGTGAAGGCTCTGCCGAAAATCACCCTCGATGTGATGATGCCGCCTACTGCCCTCAGCCTGATCGTGCCGCCAGGATTCTTGCGGCGCGATACTCGGTACGAGTGGGAGGTCCTGGCCATCGAAGCGGGCGGTAACCAGACCCTCTCGACTTCTTTCTTCACGACGACGCCGTAGTCGAGCGCACGGCGGGAATGATCTTCGGCTGCATTGGGGTCATTTCCGCCGGCTCAGCTGACAACTGATCGACCGGGTAGTCGGGCGCGCCTACTGAACTCGTCGGCTCGCCGCGCGCATCAGTCGCTGACACGCTCCGCACTGTCACGCGCCGCGCGGCCGACCGTCGCGGGCTGCAGCGGTCGTCCTACCGTCTTCGCGCCCGGCATGTCGGGATTCTGCGGGCCGTCGTTCGAACGCTTGACCGTGCCGGTCACTTTGGTGAACGACCCGCGGTACTTCGCGATGTAGTTCGCACTGCTCTTGTCGGAGTAGTACGCGCCGAGCGTCGTGATTGCATCCTTGTTCGGGTAGAGCACGCTCGCAGCGCCGCCGTAGCCGTCGCGCCCGGCGAGGCGCGGCGTGAACCAGGTCGCGCCGTCGCCCGTCAGCATGATCTTGGGCTGGTCGGTGCGTTCGGGCGTCGGATAGATCGTCCAGGTTTCCGTGCGCGGGTCGAACTTCGTGAGGTAGTTGTCGGTGCTGATCCACACGTTGTCCTGGTCGTCGGGCCAGGTGTCGTAGGGATTCGCATACTGGATCGGCAGGGTGCGCTCGGTGACCGCGCCGCTCTTGGGGTCGAGGCGGCCGAGCTTGCCGGCCTTGCCGATCGTGCCGTAGACGCCGTACCAGATGATGTCCTGCGAATCGACGCCGAGTCGACGCAGGCTCGCGGGTGCGCTCTTGATCGGAAAACGCTTGAAAGTCTTCGTTGCCGGGTCGAAACGCACGACGTGGTCGGTGAAATACTCGACGTACCAGACCTTGTCCTGGTGGTCGATCACTAGGCCGTAGGGATGCCCACGCGGTGACGGCGTGTCGTAGTAGGTGACCGTGTCGGTCGCGCGTTGCCAGTGGCCGAGCTTGTTGCTCACCAGCATCGAGAACCACAGGTCGCCTTTCGACGTGAACACCGGCGTGTGGCCGTGCAGACCCTGCTGGGTTGCGGGGTACTGGTCGGTGAGGCCGGTCCTCGGATCCAGGTGCGCGAGGAAGTTGTCGCGACCCGACCACCAGACCGTGCCGTCGCCATCGACGGTGAGGCCATGCGGTGAGCTGGAGGTGACGGGTGTGATGAAGTCCTTCGACTGGCCGGTGCGAGGGTCGATGCGGACGATGGCCGCCGGATTGCCACGGTCGGTGACGTAGACGTTGCCTTCCAGGTCGAAATGCGGCTCCTGCGTCCAGCGCAGCGCCATCGACGGCGTGTTCGGGAAGCGGTACTCGATGTACATCGCTTTCGACAGTGCGGCGGGGTCGAGCCGCGGCTCCTGGTCCTGCTGCACGGCCCGGACCTTCGAGGTGGTACCGAAATTCGCGGCGAGGTAGTCCAGCAGCACCGGCATCTCGGCGTCGCGGATACGCGCCGGATCCATCAGTGACGGCGCCTGCACGATGCCGCCATTGCGGAAGGCCGGCTCGCGCGTCATGTAGTGGACGAAGGCTTCCCACGTGCGACGGTCGAACTGCTTGCCCGGCAGGAAATTGACGCCGTGGCAGACGGTGCAGGTCCGCTCGACGAGCTGGCGGCCCGGGCCTGCGGGGTAGATGCGGTCGTAGGGTTCGACGACGACGCTGCGATAGGTATGACCGCCGGTGTAGTTCGGCGGCGCCGGCACGGCTTTCGGTGCGAGATCCGCCTGCGACTTGCCATCGGCGGTGACCTCGACCGTCTGCGGAGCCATCTCCAGGCCCGCCTTGCGGACCGTGATCGTGTAGCGGCCGGGGAACATCTGGGTCGCGCGGTAGCGACCGTCGACGGCGAACACCGCATAGCCGACGTTCCGCTCGGTGTTGTACAGATAGACCGGGACGATCGCGCCGGTCGGTGCGGCGATGCGGCCGGCGACTTCGCCGAGCCCCGGCAGCACGGCAGCGTGCGCGGCGGCGGTCGCCGCGAAGGCGAAGGCCAGTGCCAGCCACGCCGCAGAAGATCGAGAGGTAGTCATCGGCGGTCTCCGTCGGTGTCGTCCCGCCGACCATACACCAGGCCTCGGCTCAATCGCGCGGTGTGCCGGTCGGGGCGTCGACGACGGTGACGCGGTCCCCGAAGTAAGACCCGAGGTAGAGCTTGCCGTCGTGCGGCGCGGCGACCGACGCACCGGGGATGCGACTGCCGTCGTGCTCCAGGAGCACGCGCACCCGCGGCGCCTCGTCTCCCCGACCTGGAACGATCTGCGCGACCGAGAACGGAAAACCACAGGGCAGCGCGTCGGCGGGCCGGCAGGGGTCGACGCCGATGACCGGCACGCCCGTGTGGCCGACCGACAGGAAGCTGCCGTCGGCCAGCGTGGTGAGGTTGTCTGGCGTATGGGGCAGTGCGACGCGTCGCGCGATTCCGCTGTGCCGGTCGACGAGGACGAGCGACTTCGAGTAGGTCCCGGCGACCGCCAGCTGGTGATCGTCGCGCGACACTGCGATGCCATTGGCGAACGAGACCTCGGTGTCCGGCACTCGGCTCCAGCCCGCATTTCGCTGCCATAGAACGGCGTAACCGGTCGGCTGACCGTCGAGCCACTGCTGGCGCGTTACGGCCGCGGCGGCGGCTGTGGCGGGGCGGTCGAACTGGTGCGATCCGTAGACGTTTCCGTCCGCGGCGAGCGCAACGTCGTTCAGCGACCAGGCCGCCGGTACCTTGATGCAGCCGATCCAGCGTGCCCGCGGCGGGCCGCCGCGAATCCGCACGGCGAAGAACTCGATGCGATCAGGTTGCGTCGACACGGATGACGAACGGTTGAGGACGATCAGGCGCCACTCGCGGCCCATGCGGCGGACGTCGTTGCCGCCGGCGTGGAACTGCTGGGGCGGGCCGTCGCAATCCGCCGCTCCGGCGTCGACGGGCGCCGGCGCGCCGCCGGGCTCGCGCAGCGAAATGCCGTTCGCCGCGAGCGGCGCGGCGACGGCGACGCGACGGCGCGACGGCGCATGGATGAAGACCAGGGGCGTCCTCGGCGCGGCCGTGCTGACGGCAAACCATTCCGAGCCCGGCAGGAACACGAGGTCCTCCGCGCGCTCGAGATCGCAGACGTCCCCCTTGGCGGGGTCGCAAGGGGGAACTCGTCCCGCGACGCCGACCAGACCGGCCAGCGACAGCAGGACCAGTCCCACTCGTAGCGACTCGGTCATCGTCGATTGCTGCGTCGGGGCGGCAGAGGCGGCCATCTTAGGGCTTCCGGCGAGGACCCACGCGAGAGGTCAGCGGCCCGCGCCGCAGTCGCGCACCAGCTCGACGCGGCGGTTGCGCGCCCGGCCCGCCAGCGTGGCGTTGGTTTCCACCGGCTTGCGCAGGCCGAAGCCGCGGGTCGTGAGCCGTGGGCCGTCGACCTGCAGCGTCTCCACCAGCGCTGTCTTCACGGCCGCGGCGCGGCGCGCCGACAACTCGTCGTTGTAGCGCTCGCCGCCGATATTGTCGGTGTGGCCCTCGATGGAGAGGCGCCACGCGGGCTGGCCGCGCAGTACGGCGGCGATATCCTCGAGCGCGCGCCTCGACGGCGGCTTGAGGGTCGCCTGGTCGAAATCGAAATAGATCCCTGGTACTTCGACCCGGCAGTACTGCTGCAGCGCGTCGGCGAGCGGCACGGCCTGGGGTTCTCGGAAGTCGATGCGGACGATTTCGCGCGCGAAATCCGGCTCGAACGGGAACCCACCGTCGCGCGGGCCGTAGGCGATCCGCAGCGACAGCGGATGCTGCGGGTCGTCGAAGATCACGATCTCGAACGGACGCGTCGACGCGCCGGCCGACATCTGGCCGTGGGCGAAAATCGCCGGCAGGTCCACCCGCTTGCCGTTGAGAAGCACGGAGAACGTCCCGCGACGATCCTCGATGCGGCGCAACTGGCCCGAAATCAGCGGGCCGGGGAGGTAGTTGCGGAACGCGTAGTTGCTGCGACCGGTGCCGCGCAAGTCGCGGACCACCGCCAGCGAAGGTCCGAGCGAGGTCGTTCCCGCCACGATTTTCGGGTCACCGGCGGCGAAGCCGAGCAGCTGCTGGCGCGCGTCCTCGAGGTCGGCGGCCGCGACGGTGCGCGGCACGATGACTTGCCGGCGAACCCCCGCCGCATCTGTCGCGTCGATGAAGGCCGACTCGTGGTAGCCGTTCGCGTCGATGCCGGTGATCGCGACGACGACGTCGTAGTCGCCCTGCGCATAGGCATTGGCCGGTTGCGCGCCTGGCGACGCCGCCGCAGGCGCATTGCTGACGGCGACGACGATCGTCGTGCCGGGTTGCAGCGGTACCTGCGGCACCGTCGCGCCGGCGATCGGCACGGCAATCGCCAGGACGAGCAGTGGCGCGATCCGGAGAACGCGGCGGGCAATCCGCAGCAGTGCCAAGGGAGTATTCCTCGAGGAGGTGCCGTCGAGTATCCGCGAACCTGCGCGTCGGGGCCACGGTGATCCGGTGAAAGTCCGGCGACAGTCAGCCGGAGACGGAGACTGCGGTACGAGGGTCACGCATCGGCCGCGCGGCGGCCCGACCTGCGAGCAGGAACAGCCCGCTCGCGAGCAGCAGCGCCGGGGCGACCACGCTGACGATCGACAGGCCGACGAGTGTCGGATCCCGAAAGACATTTTCAGTCATCAGCGACACCAGCAGGGGCCCGCTGGTGCCGCCGACAATGGTGTTGACCAGGCCCGTCAACGCCACGGCGAAGCCGCGGGAGCTCGCCGGCACCATCGACTGCAGCGCGGCCAGCATCGTCGTGCCGATCACTGCGATCACCGCGCCGCTCGAGGCGACCAGCAGGATCGCCGGCAGCAGTTGCGGTGCGAACACCGCGAACGCCGAGGGAATCACGCACAGCGGCGCGAGCGTCAGCAGTCGGAAGCGCGCGCGTGTGTCGCCGCGCCGCGCGTAGCGATCGACCAGCGTGCCGCCGATCGTCGGCCCGAGGATCGAGAAGAACATCGAGGTCGGGCCGAGCCACTGGCCAATCTCCAGCCGCGTCGCGCCGAAGGCGCGCATCAGCATCGTGGGTGCCCAGGCGGCGGCGCCATACGCGGCGAGGAAGCACATCGCGAAGCCGAGGTAGAGTGGAACGAAGATCCGGGCATTCGCGTGAAGGTAGCCGAAGCTGGCGCGTGCCTGGCGCAGGATGTCCGGCTCGGGGTGCGCATCGCGCCGCGGCGGCTCACGCGTCGTCAGCAGCGCGGCCACCACCAGGAAGCCGGACAATCCGCAGCAGACGAAGGCGACGCGCCAGGGTGCGAGGGCCGCGAGCAGCGGGACGCCGACAAATCCGCCGCTCGCCGCGCTTTCGGTGATGAAGCTGGTGATCGAGATCGCGAGCCCGTTGGCCACCGCCTGGCCGGTGAGGAACAGGCTGATCGGCCGGCCTCGCTGCTGCGGCGGAAATAGGTCGGCGATCAGCGAAATCGCCGCGGGCGACAGCGCCGCCTCGCCGAGCCCCACCAGCAGCCGCGCCACGAACAGGGAACCGAACGACTGCGCGAGCCCGCCGGCGATCGTTGCGAGGCTCCACACGGTGACGCCGCCGATGATCAGGCCGCGCCGCGACCAGCGATCGGCGGTCAGGCCGAGCGGCAAGCCCACGGTGGCGTAGAACAGGCCGAACGCCAGCCCCTGCAGCAGGCTGATCTGGACGTCGGACAGGCCGAGATCGGCGCGTACCGGATCGACGACGATGTTGAGGACGCTGCGATCGAGGACGGAGACGATCGAAGCGCAGAACAGTATGGCGATCAGCCACCAGGCCTGGCGTCGATCCGGCCAGGCCGCCGCCTCCACCGTCATCCGAGCAGGCCGAGCGGCCTGGCGCGCGCGCGGATGTACTCGCCCAACCAGTCCATGTTGCGGAAGCGCAGGGTTCCGCGGCCCACGCTGGCCGAGGAGTAGGCCATGCCCGAGACCAGCCGGAACGCCTTGGCGAGCAGGAACAGCTCGCGGTGCCGGCGCTCGTCGGCGGTGAAGGGGCGGACCGATTCATAGCCGCGCTCGAAGGCCTCGCCATAAGCGGGGCTGAACCCGTAGAACAGGTTGCCCCAGACGTAGTTCTGCACGTCCTGCATCAGGTAGTCGTCGCCGGTGCCGTCGAAGTCGAGCAGGGTGATGCCGCCGTCGTCGGCGACGTGCACGTTGCTCGGGTGGAAGTCGCGATGGCAGAGGCCCATCGGCACGTCCTGGCTGCGCAGCGCGAGCAGCGCCTCGGGCAGGCGCTTCGCGATCAGCGCGTAGTCGCGCAGGTCGTCCGGGCGGTCGTAGACGAACTCCAGCAGCGCGGGCACGGTGATCCCGAAGCCGGAAATGCCCTCGCTGCCGAAGGCTCGCCCGCCGGCGTACTGCAGGCCGAGCAGGTGCATCTGCGCGAACGCCGCGCCGATGCGCGCCGCGGTCGGTTCATCGAGCCGCTCGCCGAATTTGCGACCGGGCGCCCAGGTGTAGAGCGCGAGTGCGCGCGGCCCTTCGGGCGACTGCACCTTGAAATACAGCTGGCCATCGCGGGCGCGGATCGGCGTGGAGGCGGGGAAACTCCGCTGTCGCAGGAACTCCAGGAACTGCAGTTCGACGTCGACGTCGTCGGGGTCGCGCCAGGTCTTGCGCCAGACACGCAACGCATACTTGTCGCTGCCGCTGCGCACCAGATAGACGTCGTTGATGCCGCGATAGAGCAGGAACGCGCCGGATACGTCCGGCAGCGCGTAGCGCTGCATGACCTGTTCAGCGATGAAACCCGGGTGCAGCACCGAGTGCGCGACGCGCGCGACCGGCAGCAATGTGGGATCGACCAGGTTCGCGTTCTGCGGTGAAGGGTGCTGCGACATGGCAGGGCTCCGTGGGGGACGGAGGATTATTGCCACATCGACCCCGCCGCGCGCGGCCGCAACTGGCTCGTCCGGGGAATGACCATCCCGCGGGTTCGTGCGTGTCAGGCAGCGCGCGGGTGCGCGGAGGCTCGAAAAACTGGTGCGCCGGAATCCCCTGGTCGAACGCCCTGCATCAATATCGGTTCGCGTCGTTTCAAATGCAGACACCACTCAAGCCGGTGTTTCGGACGCAGCGATCGGGGAGACGGCGCGCTGCTATCCTCGCGCAGCGGGCCAAGTCCGCCTGTGGCCGGGCTCACAGTTCGGGCAACGTTGCCTGTGACCTGGCTCGGCCTTCGAAGCCTCGCTGCGCCAGCGAGGCCGACCCGGGAGTGCTGCCACCATGCCGATCAGTCGCCGACAAGCCCTCGAACTCGTCGCCACCGCCACCGCCACCGCCGTCGCGGCGCTCGCACCCGACGTGTCCCCGGCCGCCGTCCCTGTGGTCGCGGGCCGTGGCAATCGGGGGCGGGCGATGGTTGAACTGCCTGCTCGCAACGAATTGTTCGTCCGGCTGCGCGGCGCCCCGGCGGGTCGGCCCGCGCTGTGGTGGTTCACGGGGTCGCTGTGGGGCAAGCGCACGCTCGATGCGGCCAGGCTGCTGTTTCGCGTCGAGGGCTGCAGTTTCAACACGCTGCTGCTCGAGCCGGACGGCGGCGTGCGCATGACCATGATCGAGATCGGGTTCTGGCTCGATCCGCTGACGAAACAGCCGGCGGACGACTGGACCAACCCGATGAACGGTTTGAAGTGCGCGCCGGTACATTTCATGGGGCCGCAAGCGCTGCGCTTCGACGCGTCGGGCGCGGGACGGCCCATGGCGGCCGTGCCGTCGGGCACGGAGTTCGAGGGGAGGATCACTGAGCCCGTCACCTCGGGCGAGCGGGTCTGGGTCGGCGAGACCTTGATCGTGAAGGGTCCGGGCCGCGCAAGCGCGACCGGCGATCCGCTGCAGAGTGGCCTGCCGGTTTTCACCGCGACCTCGCTCGACACCTACGAGGCGTCGCGCCGCGACCTCGCGGCCGGCGCACAGGCCTGGTTGCCGGCGTCGCGCAGCTATCAGACGCTGGGCTCCTGGTATCCGTGGATGCGAATGGGCCACGAGGCCGGTGGCATCAGCTTCCAGATGGTCGGAAGCAAGCTGCGCACCGTCGACGAACTACCGCGCGAGTTGCGCACGCTCATCGATACGCGCCAGCCCGGATGGATCGCACAGCATTCATCCTGATGCAGGCTGCGCGCGCCTGGTGTGACGAGGAGGGTGCGACGATCAGGCCGTGGCTGCCGTTTCCCGCAGCACCCGCTTGAGCACCTTGCCGTTGGTGTTGCGGGGTAGGGCGTCGACGAAGCGGAACTCCCGCGGCACCTTGTAGCCCGCGAGCGAGGCGCGGCAGAACTCGATCAGGGCCTCGGCCGTTGGCGTCGACGAACCGGTCGCGACGATGCAGGCGCAGAGTCGTTCGCCCCAGCGCGGGTCGGGCAGGCCGATCACGGCGACCTCGGCGACCTGCGGATGGGCGACGAGCACGTCCTCGATCTCGCGCGGATAGATGTTGATGCCGCCCGTAACGACCATGTCCTTGCGCCGGTCGACGATGTAGACGCAGCCGTCCTCGTCCTGGCGCGCGAGGTCGCCGGCCGAGACGAAGCCATCGCGAGTACAGGCGGCCGTGTCCTCGGGGCGGTTCCAGTAGCCATTGAAGAGATACGGCGAGCTGACGTGGATCTCGCCGACCTCGCCGACCGGCACCGGCTGGCCGGCATCGTCGAGCAGGCGCACGTCGACCAGCGGGAACGGACGACCGACCGAGCCGGGTTTGCGCAGCTGGTCCTCCGGCGGCAGGTTGGTGACGATGCCCGCTTCGGTGAAACCATAGGTCTCGTGCAGCAGGCCCGGGCCGAAATACTCGACGGTGCGCTGCTTCAGCGGGAACGGCAGCGCGGCGGCGTTGCAGACGATCGCCTTCAGGCTGCGCTGCGCGCCGCGGTGCGACTGCAGCACCTCGGATGGCAGGTCGAGCAGGGCCTGCAGGTGGCTCGGCACGACGAAAGTGCTGGTGAAGGGCTCCGTCGAGAGCTTGCGCAGTACAGTCTGCGCATCGAAGGCCGGCAGGATCTCGAGGAAGCCACCGAAGTACAGCGCGCACATGCCGAAGCCGAAGCCCGCGCCGAGCGCCATCGGTGCGATGCCGAGGTGCCGGTCCTCGGGGCCATAGCACAGGTAGCGCATCGCCTTGGCCATGAACAGCAGCGTGCGCGCGCGGTGCGGCAACAGCAGGCCCTTGGCGCGGCCCGTCGTGCCCGAGGTGTAGACGAGCACGAGCGGATCGAATTCCGTCAGCGCCGGAAGTGCGTGCCGGGCGCGGGGTGCCTCGCGCCAGGTTTCGTAGCCGGGACCGAGCACGACCTGCGTATCGAGCAGGCTCGCGAGCTCGGCGGGGTCGGTCGCCGCAGCAGGGGCCGCCGCGGCGATCGGCACCAGCGAGGGATGCACGAACAGCATGCGCGGCCGGCTGTCCTCGACGAGATCGGCGAGCTCGCGCGGATGCGCGCGGGGGTTCACCGTCACCGCCACCAGGCCGGCGTCGGCGATGCCGCAGACCAGTTCGGGATACTCGAGGCAGTTGGGCGCCAGCACGGCCACCCGGTCCCCGCGCTGCAATCCGCGATCGAGCAGTCCCTGCGCCACGGCGTCGATACGCGCTGACAGTTCGCGGTAGGTGAGGCCGCGCGTGCCTTCCTGCACCGCCCGCTTGTCGGGCGTGCGCCGCGCCGCGAGGTGGATGCCGGACGTCAGGGTCAGCGGGCGATACTGTTCGGGTAGCGTCGTCATGGCACTGCACCCGTCGCGCGTGGCGCACGACCGTCCCGGGCTCGAGTCAATACCACGACGGATCACGGCGCTCGAGCGATGCGCGGTAGCCCTCGCGCCCGTAAGGCTCCTGGCCCATGTAGCGCACGAACTCGCGGGTCTCGAACTCGATACCGGCGCGACCCTCCAGATGGCGCGCGGCGTGGATCGTGCGCTTCAGCACCGCGGAAAGCGCGCGCGGTCGATGGCGCAGCGTCTCGAGCATCGTCTCTACGGCGCCCGGCAACACGGCGAGCGGCACGGAACGCAGCGCGAGGCCGCAGGCGGCCGCCTCGGAGCCGGTCAGCCAGTGGGCCATGAAGATGAGCGCCTTGGCCTGCTGCTCGCCGACGCGGCGCGGCAGGCGCTGGGTCGCGCCGCCGCCTGGCATCACGCCGTACTGCGCGTGCACGTCGCCGATCTTCGCCTCGTCGGCGATCAGGATGAAGTCGCAGGCCAGGGCGAGCTCGATGCCGCCGGCACGCGCGTAGCCGTTGACCGCCGCGATGACCGGCACGGGCAGCGACTCGAGATCGAGCAGAATGTCGTTGAAGCGCCGCACCACCGACTCGAAGTAGGTGATGTCATCGAAGGCCTTCTGCAGCAGGTCGTAGTTCAGGCCGACGCAGAACGCCTTGCCCTCGCCGGTGAGGGTCAGGGCACGGATCTCCTCGTCGGCCTTGACGGCCTCGACGACCGCGCGCAGGTCGGCCAGGCGCGGCTCGTCGATGCTGTTGAGCTGTTGCGGCGTGGTGAAGCGCACGGCGGCGACGCGGTCGCGGATCGAGAAATCGAGAGTCTGGAATGTCTGGCCCATGTCGTCCGACTCCCGGTCGCGCGGTGCTGACCGTGTCGTTATCGCGCGGGGTCCGCGTGCCGACAAGCGATGGAGCGCGTTGGCGGCATGGTCATGCGACGCGCCCGCAGGCGGCGCCTGGGAGCAGCCGGGCGGCAACCGGGGTGCGGTTCAGGCCGGTTCGGGGACGTAGCTCGCAAGATTGGTCTCGATGGTGCTGCGGATCCGCGCTTCCGCACGCCGGATCCGCGGCGACTCGCCACTGACGAGCAGCGCGATCGGCGCGCCATGCAGCGGCGAAATAACCGGATAGGCGACCGTGCCATACCCGGGACGGAAGCTGTCGTAGTTGCTGAAGTAGCCGTTGGCGCGGATCAGTTCGATCGAGCGCAGCACGTCGCCGCGATTCGCGACGATGGGGGTGCGGGTGGTGCCGATCCAGTACTGCGTGTGGCGGATCACGCCCTCCACCTTGGAGTCGCTCATCTGGCTGAGCAGCACGCGGCCCGAGGCCGAATTCGTCAGCGCCAGTCCGACGCCGAGCGGGACTTCGAGTGCGGTCGGCGGGTTGCCGTTGCGCACCTCGAACATGTTGCAGAAGATGAAGTTCGGCGTCGCCAGCGCGGTGGTCTCACCGACCCGTTTGCGGGTCGCCTCCAGCAGCCAGATCAGGCTGTCGGTCTTCAGCAGCGCACTCTGCACCCAGTCGCCGAGGCCCATCAGTTTCTGGGTCGGGAAGTATTTCTTGTGTTCGGCGTCAAACTTCAGGTAGCCGAGCCCGCAGAGCGTCTTCAGGATCGCGCGCATGCTCGAATACGGGTAGCCGAGTTCCGTTTCGAGTTCGAGCATCGTGCGCGGCGCGCCGCCGTGGCGGAAGTGCTCGAGGACTTCGAAGGCCCGGCTGACCGATCGGCTGATCGAGAGGCTGGTCATGCGTAAGGCGGCTCCTGACTGGGCGGAGATACCTTCGCAGATGGACCTCTCGTCCGCAACGAATCGGGGGCGCACTCACCGCACGGCCCCGCGCGCCGACGGCCGACGGGGCGATCAGCCGCGCTCGGCGAGCAGTGTCTCGATCCGGTCGGCGAACTCTTGCCGCAGTTGGGTGTGGAACGCGCCGCTCGCCGGCGCGGCGAAGCCGGTGTGGCTGCCGCGCACGCGACCGTCCCGGCCGATGAAGAACGTGGTCGGCCACGCGTTCAGGTTGTCTGCACCGGGGATCCGTTCGGCCAGCTGCGAGGGCTCGCCGGCCAGCAGGTAGCTGTAGTCGATCGCGTATTTCGCGACGAAGGCGCGCAGTCGCGCCGGGTCGGCCAGTTGTTCCGCTTCCTCGAAACTCAGTGCCACGACCTCCAGGCCGAGCCCGCGGTACCGGCGGTAGATCTCGGCGAGGAACGGCGCTTCGTCGTGGCAGTTCGGGCACCAACTTCCGGTGATGTTGACCACGAGCACCTTGCCGGCGAAACGCGGGTCCGTGTTGCTGACGGTGCGTCCGGCGAGGTCCGGGAAGCTGAAGCGGAACGGCGTCGCGGGATCCTTCCAGCGGGTGTGCGTCGCGAAGTCCGACGGCGTGGCGAGGCCCAGCGCTGTGGCCTCGGCGGCGCGGATGGCGGTGAAGCTGCGCGCGGCACCGATCGCGGCCTGCAGCGTGACGTCGAGACGGCGGTCGGGGCGCGGGACGATCTTCAGCACATAGGCGCGGCCACCGTCGAAATGGTCGAGCCGAAAGGCACCGTCGGCGTAGCCGCCCGTCAGCAGCCCGGTGTCGCCATCGACGCGCAGGATCGAGGCCTGCACGCTCGAGCCCTGCTGGCGCACGATGAAGCGGAACGCCCGCTCGCCCTTGGCGCTGTCGACGGGCAGGATCCAGAGGCCGGCGATGTCCGGCGCCCCGGCTGCGTAGGCGCGCGACTTGCCGACGCGGTGCAGGTCCAGCGTGTACTGGCCGTTGCGGGTGCTGCCGTAGCTGCCCCGCAGCCGGCCGTCCTCGAGCGTCGCGACCAGCCGAGTGGCGTAGTGCGCAAACTCGAGCGTCAGCGTGTCGCCCTCGAGATGGCCGGCGGTCGAGGTGACCCGTTCTTCCCCATTGAAGAACGCGCCGTCGATCTTGCCGCCGCGGGTGCGCAGGTCGAGTCGCAGGTTGACCTCGAGTGCGTCCTTGCGAGCGACGCCTTCCCAGCTCCCTGACAGCGGCTGCCCGGCCTGCACGGCCAATGACAACAGCGCCGCATAGCCGAACACGGCGGCTAGGCTGGCAGTGAAGCCGAAGGCGGCACGGGCAAACAGACGCAACATGGATGGCGCTCGGACGACGAACGAATCGTACGCTAGCTCCGGGCCCTCCTCTGCGACCAATACCGACGCGGCATGTCCACCTGCCATTCGGTGATGACCGAGGCCTGGCGGCCCGGGCCGGCGTCCGCGGCAGGCGCGAGGCATACTCCTCGTCGTGGCCGATCCCTCACCCCTCCACACGGTCGCCTGGCACGAAGCGGTGCTCTGCGTGGGCGACCTCGACCGCTGGATCGACGCGCTGCAGCGCCTGTTCGGCTGGCAGATCGAACATCGGGGTCCGGTTGATCCGCGGCTGCTTCATGCCTGGCGGCTGCCGGCGACCTGCCGTGGCGAGGACGTCGTGCTGGTCAATGCCGACGACGCGCCGCGTCGCGTGCGCCTGCTGCGCCTCGATGCGGTGCCCCCGGTGCAGGCGCGCTCGAGCGCGGCGCACTGGGATACGGGCGGGTTCTTTTCGCTTCTCGTGAACGTGCGCGACGTCGATGCGACGTTCCGCGAGGCGCAGCGACTCGGCTGGTCGGCGTATCAGGACCCGGTGGACATGCACTTCTCGGGGCGCGTGCTGCGCAACGTGGTGCTGCGGGCCTGGGACGGCGTCTGCTTCGGACTCTATCGCCCGCTGCAGCCGCCGCCACCCGAGCCGCGGTACGCGAAGGCCGGCATGGCCTTCAATGGTCAGCAATCGGTGCGCGACATGGGTGCCGCACGGGCGTTCTACTGCGGGCTGTTCGGCTGGACGCCCTGGTTCGACGCGGCGCTGAGCCTCGAGTGCAACAACCTCGGCATGCCTGCCAACTTCGTCGACCGCAATATCATGAACGTGATCATTGCCGCGGCGGAACGCGATGCGCAGGGCGCGTGGCGCTATGGGCAGGTAGAGCTGGTCGAGTGGCTCGACTTCCGGGGGCAGGACCTGTCGGACCGGGCCGTGCCGCCGAACCTCGGTATTCTCGCGCTGCGCATCCCGGTGCCCGATGCGGCCGGTTTCGCCGCAGCCCTGGTCGCGCGCGGACAGGGGCTGTTCACGTCGCCGTCCCGCGTCCGGCTCGCGCCGCACGGCGAAGTGATCCTGTTCGGGGTGCGATCGCCCGATGGTGCGATCGTCGAATTCTTCCAGCACGCCTGAGCGTGCGCTGCCACAGGGGTACGCCGATGACTTCCGACGCCCAGGCCGAACGTGCCCGCTTCACGGCGCTGAAGGACGTGACCGCCCAGGACATGCGCCTCATCGTGCGCAGCGCCGAGCAGTTCGGCGCGGGCCTGGCCGACCGCGTGCTCGCCCACCTCGCGCTGCTGGACGGCGATTTCGGCGGGTTCCCGGTCGACCGGCTGTCGCATTCGCTGCAGACCGCGACGCGCGCGCAGCGCGCGGGCATGGACGAGGAGTATGTCGTCTGCGCGCTGTTGCACGACATCGGCGACACGCTCGGCGCCTACAACCACCCAGAGATCGGCGCGGCGATCCTGCGTCCCTTCGTGACAGAGGCGCACCACTGGATGGTGCTCCACCACGCGACCTTCCAGGGCTACTACTACTTTCACTTCGCCGGGCTCGACCGGCATGCGCGCGAACGATTCCGCGACAGCCCGCATTTCGACCTGACGGCCGATTTCTGCGAACGCTTCGACCAGTCGGCGTTCGATCCGGCCTTTGAGTCGCTGCCGCTCGTCGACTTCGCACCGCTGGTGCGGCGCGTGTTCACGACGCCGCGAGCCTCCACGTATTTCGCGCCACCGGCGGACAGCGCCGCAGCCGCCGGCACGGGGTGAACCGATGGGCCAACGCCGCCTCCGGTGCCGCGGCAGGTGGCGGCAGCGAGGTCGGGGGCGGGATTGCGCGGCTGACGTGCCGCGTAAAGGGGTCCGCTCAGACCTGAGTGCCCAGCATCACCTGCGCCGTGCCGGGGGCGGGAGGTGCGCCGTCGATCAGCGCATCGCCGGTCGCGATGCCGAGGCGATGCTTGCCCGTCGGCGCCAGCGCATGGTCCCAGTTCAGCTCGATGTGCGTGGTGACGGTGCGGCAGTCGCGGTAGTGGCGTTGCACCGGATTCAGTGCGGACTGACCCGAGGCACCCATCGACGCGGACAGCCGGTCGATCGCCGAGAGGCACAGGCGCGAGGCGAAGGTGACGTTGCGCTTGCCCCAGAGCAGGTCTTCGCCGAGCAGATCGATGCCGCGCGAGCCGCGATCGTGCAATTGTTCGATGTAGCGGTCGAAGACCAGCGCCGCGGTGTCGATTTCCGCAACGGCGGTGCCGAGGCTCACTTGCACCGGTACCTGCTCGGCGACGCTCTCGCCGAAGATTTGGCCGCGACGCGTGCGGGTCGTGGCGACGAAGGATTCCAGCGCGCCGCGCGCCGTACCCAGCAGCACGCCCATGAACCAGCTCTTCTGGTAGGGGGCCGGCCGCACGCGATAGATGTAGCTGTCGTTCACGGCCGAGCCGGGCGGCGCCATGCTGAGAAAATCGTCGCGCTCGACGAGGCGTCGTGCGGGGACGAACTGGTTGTCGACGCGCACGTGGTGACTGCCGGTGGCGCGCAGCCCCTCCGAGTCCCAGGTCTCCTCGATTGAGTATTCGCCCGGCAACAGCAGGCAGAAATGGCTGAACAGCGCGCCGTCGCCCTGTTTCGCGATGACCATCTGACCGCCGGAGTACTTCACGCCGCTGGCAAAAGCCCAACGTCCGGTGAGGCGCATACCGCCCGGTACGGCCGTCAGCGCACCGCCGCCGGCGGAGGCGGTGCTCAGCACCGCATCGGGCGACACGGAGAAGAATTCGTCCTGCGCTTCCCGCGGGAAGCGGCCGACGAACATGATGTGAGAGAACACCAGCGACGCGAACCAGCCCGCCGAGCCGCAGGCCCGGGCGATCTCGCGCGAGATGGCGTAGTGCGCGCCCCAGTCCATCTCGTAGCCGCCGTAGCGGCGGGGCATGTAGGGACGATGCAGCCCGGCCGCTTTCATCGCGGCGACGATCTCGACCGGCAGGTCGGCCTTGCTGCGGTAGCCGGGTGCGGCCGCGGCGATCATCGGCACGAGCTCGCGTGCCGCGTTCACCAGTACGTCGAGGCGCGGGGTCGCTGAATCGGCGTTGCTCGACATCGGGGTGGCCATGACGCGGACTCCGTGAATTCTCAAGACCGTGGCGCGTTGCGACGATGCAGCAGGAACACGACCAGCGCCGCAAGCCCTACTGCCCAGTGCAGGATCGAGATCCACGAGCGCCAGGCGTCATTGCCGATGTAATAGAGCGCGCAGCCCGTGAGGGCGAGCCAGGCTGCCACGCCGAACATCATGCCACCGGTCGGGCGGCGGACACGCATGTTCCAGCCGCGGAGCACGTGACCGGGCCACAACACGCCAAACATCCACACCGCGAACACCGAGACGACGGCGTGCGCGATCAGCCACCACTGCTGCATCGGGTGCGGATTCTCGAAGCCGAACTCGTCGGTCTCGCGGATGAAGTATTTGAACAGCAGCCAGATCGCGCCCGTGGCCCAGGTGCCGATCGAGATCCAGTGCACCGCGCGGCGGCGGCGGGCCGGCAGCGCGCCGACCCGGGGTCTCGACGCCGGTGAGCTCAAGCCGCGTGCCCCAGCGTTTCCCAGCCGCCGACGCGACTGAAAACGTGAGCGCTCGCGCGGAACTGCGTGAGCGCGGTCCGGCATTCGTCACCGGTCGGCGCGAACAGCGCCACTTTGGTCAGTGCGTCGGCGATGGCGCACCGCGGCGCAACCACCGACGCGAAGCGCTCCGGGGGTGCCGCGGCGCGCTCGCGGCCGTGGATGTGCATGCCGCGCCAGTAGTCGCCGTGCCGAACCCGGGCGACGAAGCCGCTGCTGCTGGCGACGGCGCCGTCGGTCAACTCGATCGTCGGCAATGCATCGCGGCGCTGATCCGGGGCGTTGAGGATGATGCGTCGTGGCCAGGGGCCTGCCACGCGCAGGTCGCCGCCGGCGTCGACGCAGACGGGCGTGTTCTGCGGAAGCTGCATCGCTTCGAGGGCGGCGTCGACGGCATAGCCCTTGGCGATTCCGCCGAGATCCACCCACAGTGGACGGCCAAAGCGCACGCCGCCCCTCCCGAGGTCGATGTCGCGCCAGTCGGCGTCCGGGTGCGGGCGTGGCGCTGCGCCGGGCGTCGGCAGGAAACCGGCCTCCACCAGCAGCGGCGCAACGGTCACGTCGAAGACGCCCGCGGACGCGGCGGCGACCTCGATCGACAGCCGCAAGACTTCGACCGTATGCGGGTTCACCGATACGTGGCTGCTCGACGCGTCGCGATTGAGTCGACTGACATCGCTCTGTGGCTCGTGGAAGCTCATCAACGCGTGAATCATCTCGATCGTGCCGAAGGCGCGATCGATGGCGGCATGCGCGGTCGATGGCTCCAGCCCGCCGACGCCGATGCGTACCAGCGTGCCGAGCAGGGGGCGTGCCCGCTCGATCCATCCCGCCGAACCGGTTCCGGTGCGGTCGGTCGAAAGCCGTGTCTGCTCGACGCTGTGCATCGGCGGAATCGTAGCCTGAAGTCTGCGTCCCGCAGCGGCCTTTCGAGCGCACCCGTCGTCACAGACTTCGGCCTCGGCTCGTCGCCACGTCGGCGTCGGGGCGGCATTTTTTGCACACGTGAGCGTCGGACCGTGGCCGGCGCGGAAACGGGTCTTCAGTCGCCCGGATAAAGCGCTCCAACCTATTGATTATTAATTCTTAATTCATCAATGCCCGACTGACGGTGGGTGCGACTGCGCAAGCTGAGACGGTGTCGCAAAGGCGTATCGACACGTCGACCCTTGTGCTATTTTCTGGACCGCGTCTAACCGTCTCGATGGCCGTCATCCGCCATCGGCTTTCGACATCCCGCATCCCGGAGGATTCCCATGGCTGCTACTGACACCAAGCGCCCGACCTACGCCGCCGAGGCGATTCCATCGGACGTCAAGAACGGACTGTTTCTCGGCAATGCCGCACTCGACAACGTGGTCAGCTGCGTGATCGCGATGGGCGCGGAAATGTGGTCGACCAAGCGTCGCCTGCACGTGATGGAAGCGGTCATGGCGAAGAACGGCATCACCTCCGAGATGATCGAGAAGTACGTGCCGACGGAAGCCGAGCGCGTGGCGTGGGAGAAAGACCGCGACCGCTTCGTCGATCTGACGCTCGGGCCGCTCTCCAATGAGGGCTATCGCCCCGTGAGTGCGGATTTCCCGAAGCGCTGATTGCCGCGCGTCGTAGCGCCGGGCGCCTGAACTGAAGGGTTTCCCGGCGCTGAATTGACCAGATTGGACCCGCATTCGTACTGGAGCAAAGACATGATCGGTCGTCGTGAATTGTTCGGAGCCGCCGCGGCCACCGTGGCGCTTGGCAAGACCCTGCAGGGCGAGGTGGCGAAGGCGGCCACGCCCGCGCAGGCCGCGGACACCATGCAGAAACTGGCTTCGATGCAGCCGCGCGGGGCCGACGGGCGTCTGCTGCGCCTGGCCACGCTCGATCTCGAGAGCCAGCAGGATTTCACGCTCGGCTTCCGCCTGATGCACGGCAAGATGATGCGTCAGTCGTCCATCAATATCTTCGACCGCGTACTCGAAGCGGAAGGCCTGGATGCCACCACACCGCTGACGGTCGACCAGGTTCGCGCCCTGATCGCCAAGGATCCGGCGATCAACATCGCCTCGAAGACCTGGCTCGCCAACCAGGTGGTCACCTGGAAGACGTTGCAGGACCACTACCACGGGAACGCCGACTACTACCTCTCGGAGATGGAAGCCGCGGACAAGGCCGGCCCCGGCTCGCTGGTGCTTTCGCCCGATATGACGATTCCGGATTACACCCGTCACGAGATCCACATCCAGCCGGGTGGCTACGTCGGCGACCCGTTCGCCGGCCACGTCTATCACTACGGCACCAACAGTTTCTACATCAGCGTCATTGGCCACAACGAGCAGGACCAGGTCCACAAGGGCACGGCGGCGCGCCTGCCACTGCCGGAAGACGGCAAGGTCAAGCGCATCCTCGACATGGGATGCGGCGTCGGCCAGTTCACGGCGGCGCTGAAGGAGCGCTTCCCGGATGCCGAGGTCTGGGGCATCGACGTCGGCGGCCCGATGGTGCGGTATTCGCACATGCGCGCGGCGCGCTTAGGGATCGGGGCCAATTTCGCGCAGAGGCTCGCGGAGGACACCGGTTTCCCTGACGGCCATTTCGACCTCGTGACCAGCTACATCGTGCATCACGAGCTGCCGGCGGAGATGACGCGCAAGGTGATCGCCGAGGCGCACCGCGTGACACGGTCGGGCGGTGTCTACTACCCGGTGGACTTCAACTCGGGCGGCGACAAGTCGCCGGCGCGCTCGATGTACCAGCGCTGGTGGGACCATCGCTGGAACAACGAGGTCTGGAGCCTCGAGTACCACACGATGAACTTCACCGACGAGATCGCGAAGCGCGGTTTCACGCAGGTGAAGAACGCCAAGCCGGCGCTGCCGGGCTTCGGCGTGCGCCACTTCGTCCGTACGGCCTGACACCGGGCCGGGCGCGTTCGGTCCGGGCCCCGAGGTCCGGATCGTGCCCGCGCCCGCACGGCTCGATCTAGCGCGTCACCCCCTTGGCCTTCCATTCACGCTTCCTGTTGTTGCCCGCAGCGGCCTTCGTGCCGGCGGCCCAGCTTGCGCCCGCGGTCGCGATCCTGCCGGCGATCGCGATCATGATGTCGCAGCCCGCCGAGGCTTTCGAACAGCAGACGCTGCAGCAGGCCCAGCAGCGCCTCGCACCGGGCGCCGCACTGACGCCCGCGGATTTCAGGCTGACGCCCGAGCAGCATGCGCAGCTGAAACTCAGCTACAAGGTGCCGTCGTTGCGTCCGGCGGTGAAAGCCTGGCGAGTCGACTCCGGGGGCTGGCTGTTCCTCGACCAGGTCTACGGGCGCGACGACGTCGTGACCTATCTCGTGGCGGTGGGAGACGATGGCAAGGTTCGCGGGTTGGAAGTGCTGGTCTGCGCCGAGGGCTATTGCGAGGTCTTCACCCACGAGTGGCGCGCGAAGCTGGTCGGCGCGACCCACGGCAAATGGCTGCCGGAGGAACTCGTACCGATCGTCTCGGGCTCGACACTGTCCTGCGTTCACGTCGCCGAGGGCGTCAAGAAGATTCTCGCGATCCACGCGCGGTACCTGCCGGAAACCGGCTGAACGGCACGGTGTGTGGCGTGTCGATGCGTCACGTCGCGATGCGTCGCGGCGCATCGCGGGCGATCAGGCGGCGGCGAGTCCTGCCGCCAGCGTGCCGGGAAATTCCTGCTCGATCGTCCCCTGGACCGTGTCCGGGAGGTCGCCGGCGCGAAACACGCTCGCGCCTTGACCGACGAACAGGATGTGCCCGGGCGACCCGTGCATGTTCATCCAGGTCTGCCATTCGGCGACCAGGTTGTGCGACAGCGTGTTGGGCACGTGATCGAGGCCATGTTCCTGCAGGTCGTCGAGGCGCGCCGCGTGCGTGACGATGTCGGCCTCCAGCTTGTACCAGGTGGTGTCGGACGGGCGGAAGCGTGAGAACTGTTCGCGGCGTGCCCAGACGTGCGGGCCGACGACCGCGTAGTCGAGGCGCAGCGGCCGGCCGGTGATCGACAGTTCGGCGGGGAAGGGCGAGGGCGCGCCGGGCGGTGGGCCGTTGCGAGTCATCACCTGCTCGCCGACGGGGGACATGCGGGGCGGGCACTGCACCGTCAGGCCCGTGTACGGGTTCACGAATTCCGGATGGAACTCGCCGGTCTGCGCGTTGGCGTACCAGGACCAGGCGCGCTGGCGAATTCGCAGACTGCCGTCGGCGTCGAAGCGCATGCGGCGCACCATGACGGCGCGATACTGGTAGAGATGGCGGGCGAAGGCCGCGAGCGCGACGTCGTCGCCCTGCGGCAGGAAGCCGTAGACCATGCCGCCGTGCGTCGACCAGGTGGTGCGGCCGGCCGGGTCGCCGTTCAGGCGCGCCCAGGCGCGCAGCGCGAAGTCGGGGTCGTCTACCGGCAGGCTGCGCGCCGCGGCCGCACGCGCCGAGCGATCTGCGGGAAAGGCCTGCGACGCGAACAGCGCGGCGCCGGCGCCAAGACTGCCAGCGAGCATCAGGTCCCGGCGGTTCAGGCTCGTCGTGGGGGTCATGCGGGCTCTTCTGGCGGTGGTGGAGGTGGCGGTGGTGGAGGTGGTGGCGCGCGGCCTGGCCGACGTGCGGATCAGGAGGCGCGCCGGGCGGTGGGCGGGACCTGCCGCGCGGCGAGGGGTCTGGACGGCAGGCGGCGGGCGATCAGCGGTGTGCAGTCACGCAGGATCTCCGCGCGGCGCTCCAGGATCCGCGGTGACGGCGCGGCGACGACGAGCGCGAAATGGCCGTTCGCCGCCTCCACCGGCAACGGAAAGGCGATCGCGCCGATGCCGGCGATCATCAGGTCGGTCGAGACCAGCGCGCCGTTGCGCCGTGCCGTACGCACGTCGCGCAGCACTGCGGCCGCGTCGAGGCCGGCCGGGCGTTCGGCGGCGAGTCCTGCCGCGATAAACGCGCGCGCCTCGTCGTCACTGAAAGTTGCGAGAACCGCACGACCGGAGCCACTGCGGGCGAGCGGCGCAGCCCGGCCGGCGCGAAACAGGATGCTGCCGGTCAGCGTGCCGGCGGCGCAGTAGTCGACCTCCAGCACGCTGCCGCTCGCTGTGCAGAGGGTGGTGGTCTCGCCGGTGAGGCGGGCGATCTCGTCGGCCAGGCGGCGCAGGCGCTGGCGGGGTATGGCGGAGGCGGTGAGCCAGGCGCCCAGTTCCGCGACCCGCGAAGTGGGCGAGTATTCGCGGCTCGACGGATCGAGCGCCAGATAACCGAGTTCGACGAGCTCGCGAGCCAGCACCAGCGCACTCGGCTGCGGGATGCCGAGCGCGGCTTCGATCGCGCTCGCGGTCAGGGGTCGCTGTTCGCGGCGGAACAGCTCCAGCAGCGCGAAGGCGCGTCGCACCGACTTGCTGATCACGGAGGGACGTTTCGGAGCAGGTGGCATCGTGGTTCGACCCCGATCGGCGGGCACGCTGTATTATGGATCCAGATGCCGAATTATATCGATAATTCCGGGAACCCTCGCCAGGGCGCGCTGCCGCTGCCGGTGAGCCTGAAAGCCGGTTGGGGCGTCGGCTCGGTCGGCACCCAGGTGCTGCTGTTCTCGCAGTCGCTGCTGCTGCTGTACTTCTTCACGACCGTGCTCGGGTTGCAGCCCGGCGTGGCCGGTGCGCTGCTGTTCGCGGGCAAGCTGTTCGATGCGTTCATTGCCCCGATCGTCGGCAACGCGTCCGATCGCGCCGTCACGCGCCTGGGCCGACGGCGGCCGTTCCTGCTCGCCGGGGCGGTGCTGTGCGCGGCAGGCCTGCTGCTGGTGTTCCATCCGCCGGTGCCGACGCTGCCGGCGCTGTTCGCGACCCTGGTCGTCATCTCGGTCGGCTACTCGGCGTTCAACATTCCCTATCTGGCGATGACGGCCGAAATGACGGATTCGCCGCTCGAACGTACGTCGCTCATGTCCTGGCGCATCGCCTTCGTCGGCGTCGGCACGCTGATTGCGACCTCGCTGTTGCCACTGGTCTCGCGTTCGGGCGGCGGTGGCGCCGAGGGGTTCGCACGCGTCGGCATGGTTGCGGCGGCGGTGGTGTTCGTCGCGATGGTCTCGGCCTTCCTCGCGACGCGCGGTGCACCCGCGACCGCGGCCCGCGGCGAGCGGAGTTCGGCGATCGCGATGTTCACGGCCGTCGCGGCGAACCGGCCGTTCGCCTGGCTGCTGTTCGCGAAGCTGCTGCAGCTGGTGGGGCTGTCGGCGAGTTCCGCGTCGATGCTGTTCTTCTTCAAGGACGTCATCGGCGGCGGCGAGCCGATGCTGGCGGCCTGGGGTGCCGCCTCCAACCTCGTGTCTATCCTGTCGATGCTTTTCTGGCCGGCGATCGGCCGGCGCTTCGGCAAGGTTCCGGTCTATGCGGTGAGTGTGGTCGGTTTCGCGCTGGTCGGGTTCAGCTGGCTGCTGGCCGGTCCGGGCACCGGGCTGGCGGCGGTGGTGGTCCGTGGCGCGGCGACGGGCGTTTTCGTCGGCGGCCTGTTGCTGATGGGCCAGTCGCTGATCCCGGACGCTATCGCTACGGATTTCGCGCGCACTGGCCTGCGCCGCGAGGGCCTGCTGTCCGGGGCCTACAGCTTCGTCGAGAAGGCCTCGTCGGCGCTCGGGCCGATGGTGGTCGGTGGTGTGTTCCAGCTGCTGGGTTTCGCGGTGCCCGGTGCAGCGACGCGCACCGACCCGACGGCCGTCTATCTTGCTGCGGCGGTGATCCCGGCCGCGGCCTACCTGCTCAGCGCCTGGCCGGTGTGGCGCATCGGCGTGAGCCTGCGCGCCGAGGCGACGCCTCCGCCGCCCTGAACGGCGAGGCGATCAAGCCTCGAAGCGCAGGATCTCGTGGCCCAGCAGGCGACCGAGTGCCAGCGCGGGTGTCACCGACATGCCGCCACAGACCGCTTTGCCCATCAGCTGCCCCATGCCGAGCAGCTCGCCGGCGGCGTAGAGGTTGCGGATCGGGGTGCCGTCCTTGCGCACGACGCGCAGCTTGCCGTCGACGGCGAGGCCGCCGTAGCTGGTCAGGTTCCAGCTCTGCAACTGGATCGCATAGAACGGCCCCTGCGCGATCGGCAGCGGCATGAACTTGCGGCCCAGGGAATCGCCGCCGCCGGCCTGCGCGCGATTGTAGGCCCCGATCGTCGCCGCCAGCCCCGCGGCGTCAATGCCCGCCTTGGCCGCGAGCTCGGCCACGGTGGCGCCCCGGTAGAACATGGGCACGTCGCCCTTGGCGAACGCGTCGAGCGTGTTCTGGTGCGTCCAGTTCACGTTGATGCTGCGACCCGCAGCCGGTGTCTTGGCGGCGCGCAGGATCGCGTCGTCGAACACGATCCAGCAGCGCTCATTGGGCAGTTTCGCGAGCGCCTGTTCGTAGGCGTCGTGGCTCAGCACGTCTTCGCACAAGAAGCGCTTGCCCGCGGCGTCCACGAAGATCTCGTAGGGCGGTCGGTCGCCGGGGAAGTGGCGCACCATCGCGCGGATCGACGTCGGGACTTTCGCGTCCGCCATGATTGCGCCGAACAACGGCGTATGGTTCTGCCCGCCGCGCACGTAGCCGCCGGCGGCGAGCCCGAGATCGATGCCCGCGCCTTTGCTGAATGGCCAGGTGCTGCGGCAGAAGTCCCTCGCGCCTTCGTACTTCTCGAACATCTGCGGGTTCTCGGTGTAGCCGCCGCAGGTCAGCGCCACGGCGCGCGCGACGTGTCGCGCGGACTTCCCGCCGTCGGACTGCGTGACCACACCGGTGATCGTTCCCGTGCCGTCCTGGATCAACTCGACGACCCGGGTCTGTGGCATCACGGTGACGCGGCCGGCGTCGATCTGCGGCTTCAGCTGCTCGGTGAGCACCTTCAGGATCGACCGGCCGCCTTCATAACCCCAGACATAGCGCGCGTGGCTGTACGGTTCATGCGTCGTGCCGGTGATGGGCTGACCGTCGCGGGGCTTGAATCCATGCTCCACCAGCCAGTCGAACACCGGTGCCGCGTGGTCGACGGCGAGCCGCAGCAGGACCGGATCGGCCGTATTGCGGCTGATGCGCATCACGTCGTCGTAATGGGACTGGGGCGAATCGGCGATTCCTCGGGCCTTCTGCAGCTTCGTGCCTGCGGCACTCATCTGGCCGCTGGAGAGGAACAGCGTGCCGCCAAGGGCGGCGGCGGCCTCGACGATCAACACCCGGGCGCCGCGCTGGGCGGCGAAAATCGCGGCGGGCAACCCGGCGTTGCCGCCCCCGACGACGATCAGGTCCCAGGGTCTGGCGTCGGCAGCGAGGGAGGCCTCGCCGAGACCGAGCGCCGCGGCGGTGGCGCCCGCGGCCTTGAGGAACTCGCGCTTTGAAATCGCCTTTCCGGGAGGGGGGACGCTCGTGGCTGCGTCGGGCCGTTTTGTGGCTGGCATGGCAGCGGTATACGCCGCCGATCGCGCACAGCGCAACCGCGGGCGTTCGGATGGGCTGCGAATGCCCCGCCGCCCGGTGGTCGCGCGCCACCGCCGTCCTGTAGGCTGATCTCCGGCGACAACGACGTCCTGCCCGTGGCGAAGTCGGCGGCCGCGCCCGGAGCGGGTCCGGCAGCTCCCTGGCGCGTCAGGATCACGTATGCATGCAGTACTGAAGTCGACGGCATTCCGGATTGCTGCGATGGTTGCGCTGCTGGTCGCGCTCTATGCGTTCGTCGGGTTCCGTATCGCGCCGGGGCTGATCCGCGGGCAGGCAATTGCGGCGGTTCGCGAGACCTACGGGCGCGAGCTGCAGATCGGTGCCGTCGCCGTGCAGCCGTTTCAGTGGCAGGTCGAAATCCGCGACCTTGCCTTTCCGGATCGCGACCGGCAGGCGATGCTGTCGCTGCGG
Organism: Pseudomonadota bacterium; assembly: GCA_043748075.1. Taxonomy (GTDB): domain Bacteria; phylum Pseudomonadota; class Gammaproteobacteria; order Steroidobacterales; family Steroidobacteraceae; genus UBA964. The sequence continues at coordinate 13,606 of JAYTNX010000347.1, read as the reverse complement.
CGCCTGTTCATCGACTTCGAGGTCTCGTCGCTGTGGCGGCGTGCGTGGGTGTTCCGCGAGCTGGACCTGGAGGGCCCGGCGGTACGCGCGGTGCTGCGTCGCGACGGCACGCTGAATCTCTCCGACCTCTCGCCGCCGCCGGCGGCGCCCGCGGCGGCTGCGCCGCCGGCCGAGGCCTCGACACTGCCGGGCCTGTGGATCGAGTCGCTCGCGATCCGCGATGGCAAGGCCGAATACGTCGAGCTGGCGGGACGCCAGAAGCCGTTCGTGCGGGAATTTTCGCCCGTCGGATTCGCGCTCGAGGACTTCCGGACCACGCCCGAGGGCGGCGCATTCCGGCTGTCGGCGCGCAGCGGTGGCGGCGAGCAGCTCGACTGGAACGGCCGGTTTGCGCTCTCGCCCGCGATCTCGTCGCGTGGGGAGTTCACGATCGCCGGACTCCAGGCCCCGGGCATCGCCGAGTTCTTCGCCGATGCGCTGCCGTTCGGATTGTCCTCCGGCCGCATCGATCTCGGCGGTCGGTACCGGTTGTCGCTCGGCGCGGCGACGGAATTGAATGTCCAGATCCCCCGGGTGTCCCTGACCGATCTCGCCGTGCGGGCGCGCGGCGTCGACACGGACTGGGTCACGATTCCCGCGCTCACCGTGGACGATGCGACCCTCGCGCTGCCGGCGCGGACCGTCGCCGTTTCCAGCATCACTCTCGCCGGGCTGAAGGCCAGGGCGTGGCTGAACCCGGATGGCTCGGCGAATCTGACGCAGTTGCTCGCGCCGGCGCCCCAACCTGCGACTGCGACTGCGACTGCGACTTCGCTATCGCCATCGCCATCGCCATCGTCGACACCCGGCCGACCCTGGTCCGTGTCACTGGCGCGCCTGGCGATCCAGCAGGCGTCGTTCGACCTCGAGGACCGGATGCATGCGCCCGTGAAGCGTTTCGCGGTCGCGCCGCTGAATGTGGAGCTGCGCGGCATGAGTCTCGACCTGGCGAGGTCATTGCCGGTCTCGATCGACGCGAAGATCAATGATCACGCGCTGCTGACGGTGGCCGGGACACTGACGCCGCAGCCCCTGTCTGCCGACCTCGTGGTGTCATTGAAGCAGGCACGGATGGAGATCCTGCAGCCCTACATCCTGCCGGTCGCGGACCTGACGATCCGCGCCGGCCTGCTGGCCGTGGAGGGTCGGCTGCGGCTCGAGCCGCCGGAACGCGAGGGTCCGCAACTGAGCTTCGCCGGCGACGTCGTGATCGACGACTTTCGCTCGATCGACAACGGAATCCGCCAGGACCTCATCAACTTCCGCCGCCTGCAGCTGCAGAAGCTGCGTTACGAGATGGCGCCCGACGCGCTGAACATCGACCTGGTGCGCGTCGGTGCGCCGTATGCCCGGGTGATCATCAGCCGCGAACAGATCCTCAACATTTCCGCGGTACTCGATCCGAAAGGCGCCGCCACGCAGGCGGAGGCTCGCCGTTCCAGGGCGGCAGCGCTGGCCGCCGAATCGAAGTCCGAGCGCCGCAGCCGCGAACGGGCCGCGAAGGCCCGTGCCAGGGCGGTGAAGCAGGCCGCCCGGATCGCGTCCCGCAACGGCGCGGCGGCTGCGCCGTCGCCCGCGCCGCCTCCCGAGCAGGGCATGCCCATCCGCATTCGCGAGGTGCGTGTCGAGGGCGGGCGGATGAATTTCTCGGACCTCAGTATCCAGCCGAACTTTTCCGCCGAAGTGCGGCAGCTGAACGGCGCGGTGACCGGGCTGTCGTCGGCATTCGCGTCGCGTGCCCGGGTAGACCTGAAAGGCAAGGTCGACGAGTTCTCGCCCGTCGTGATCAGTGGCACCGTGCAGCCATTCGCCTTCGACCGCTTCACCGACATCGGTCTCAAGTTCGAGAACATCGCGCTGCCGGTGTTCAATCCGTATTCGGGCCAGTTCGCCGGCTACAACATCGCCAAAGGCAAGCTGACCACCGACCTCCGCTACCAGATCGAGAATCGCAGGCTCAACGCGGCGCACAAGATCCGCATCGACCAGCTCGAGTGGGGCGAGGCTTCGGCCAACAAGGGGGAGGCGACCCTGCCGGTGAAATTCGCGACGGCGTTGTTGAAGGATCGCGATGGCGTCATCAACCTCGACGTGCCGGTGACCGGCACCCTCGACGACCCGAAGTTGCGCCTCGGTCCGATCGTCTGGCAGATCATCAAGAACCTGATCGTCAAGGCAGTGACGGCGCCGTTCGCGCTGCTCGGCTCGCTGTTCGCGGGCGCCGAGCAGGCGCAGTTCGTCGATTTCGTGCCCGGCGAGGCGACGCTCGATGCGGCGACGGCAGAGGGGCTCGCGGCGCTGGCGAAAGGCCTGGTGGAGAAGCCCGCCATCGCGATCGACATCCCGGTCGGAAGCCTGGCGGCACTGGACACCCCCGCGCTGCGGGAGCGGCGTTACGTCGAGCAGCGGACCGCGGCCATCGGCGCGGTGCTGCGGCGCCGTGCCGCGGACGATGCGCCTCCCCATTTCGAGACCCTGTCGTCGAAGCAGAAGGTCGAGGTGCTCGACGCCGTGCTGAAGGAACTGGGAGGCCCGAGGCCGGAGGTTCCCGAGTCGGCGCCGGCCGCCGCGGGAACCTCGCGCGCGGACGTCAAGGCCCGGGCCGCGCAGGCCGAACTCGAGTTCCTGGAAGCCACCGCCCGCGGTCGCGTCGTGTTGCCCGAGGGCGAGCTTGCGACGCTCGCGCGCACGCGCGCCGACGCGATACAGCGTGCGCTGATGGGGGGCGGGGAAATCGCGCCGTCCCGGGTGTTCCTCGTCACCGAGGGCAAGGTCGGCGCGCAGGGCGGCAAGGTGCGTTTCCAGCTCGGCTTGAAATAGCGTCGTCGACGCGCCAGCCGTCTGCGCACGAGACGGCACGCAACCTGCGCTGCTACCGGTCCGGGTGGTGGCCGATGGCCGCCTCGTAGCGTGGCTCGTCGAACCCGACCACCCGCTCGACTCCGGTATCCAGCACCGGGCGGCGGATCATCGACGGCTGCGATTGCATCAGCGCCAGCGCGCGCCCTGCGTCGAGGTGGGCACGCTGCGATTCATCGAGCTTGCGGAAGGTGGTGCCGGAGCGGTTCAACAGCGTTTCCCAGCCGACATCGCGGCACCATTGTTCGAGCGTCGTGCGCTCGATACCGGCAATCTTGTAGTCGTGGAACGCGTAGTCGACCTGACGCGCGTCCAGCCAGCGTCGGGCGCGCTTCACGGTGTCGCAGTTCGGGATTCCGTAGAGCGTGATTGTCAAGGCGGGCAGTCGTTGCGGCGCAGCCGCATCGCTGCAGCCGCGACGATATACTGCGCGCCCTTTTTCGTCCGCGGAACCTGCCATGTGGTTCAGGAATCTCATCGTCTACCGCTTGCCGGAGGGCTGGGCGATGTCTGCCGCCGACCTCGAGCAGCGTCTCGAGGGCGACCGCCTGCGACCCTGCAGCCCGCTGGCGATGCAGAGCCGCGGCTGGGTGGAATCGGCGCCGACCGGCCGGCTCGTGCACACCGTGTCCGGCCATCACCTGATCGCGCTCGGAGTCGACCAGAAGCTGCTGCCTGCGTCGATCGTGCGACAAGTGGCGAAGGATCGCGCGGTCGAGATGGCGGCCGAGCAGGGATTTCCCGTCGGCCGGCGCCAGATGCGCGACCTGAAGATGCGTGTCTTCGAGGAACTGCGCGCGCGGGCGCTGACGCGGCGGCAGGTGACGCGGGCCTGGGTCGACCCGCGGGGCGGCTGGTTCGTGGTCGAAACGGCCAGCGCGGCACGGGCGGAGCAGGTGGTCGAGACGCTGCGACTGGCCCTCGATACTTTTGCGGTGCAGCCGTTCAAGGGCGATCGCACGCCGCAGCTCACCATGGCGCACTGGCTGCGTCACGGCGACCTGCCGGCGCGGTTCTCGATCGACCCGGAGCTGGAACTGAAGGCGCCCGACAAGGCGCGCGGCTCGATCCGCTATTCGCGCCATCCGTTCGATCCGCGCCAGGTTCAGGCGCTGCTCGCCGGCGGGATGCAGGTTACGCGGCTCGGGCTCACCTGGCAGGATCGCGTGGCGCTGGTCCTCAACGACAAGCTCGAAGTGAAGCGGCTGGAGCTGCTCGGCATCGAAAGCGATTCGGACACGGCGGAGGACGGCGATGCGGAGGTCGACGCCGCGGCGAAGTTCGACGTGGACTTCGTGCTGATGGCGGGTGAGCTGTCGCGCCTGCTCGCCGAGCTCGACGCCGCGTTGACTCCGGCGGGTGCGGTGCGGCAGGCCGCGGCATGAGGCGCCCGGGGCGCTGAGCCTGCGATCTCTACGGCCTGGCGCTCTCGTCAGTTCACGTCCGGAGTTCCCGCATGGATACGCCGGGCACGGCCGGGATACTATGTCGAGGCCTGCCGCAGCGACGGATTCCGCCATCCGCGGCACTCCCAGGGAGAGCTCACCGTGATCGCATCGACTTCGGCCCGTTCGCGTTTCCTCGTGCTGGTGGCCACCGCTGCCTGTGTCGGAGCGTCCGCTGTCGCCACCGCGGATCCGACCGCGGACGGTGTCGCGGCAGCGACGCGGGCGATCGAGGTGTATCGGGCGAGGCCCGTTTTCACTGCGCCGGGCGCCGCGTTCGATGCGCGCCGCTGCGCCGCGGGACGCAAGATGCTGTCGATTCCCAACAGCAGCGCGAATCCGTTTCTGAAGGGGATCATCAAGCGGGAGGTCATCGTTGGCCAGGAACTCGGCCTGCAGGTGCAGGAGTGGCAGAACCAGGGCCAGCCGAGCCAGTGGGCCCAGGGCGTCGAGTTCGCCGTGCGCAACAAGTTCGACATCATCAACCTGATCTCCGGGGTCGACCCGAAGACGCTCGAGCCGCAGATCCGGGCCGCCCGGGCTGCGGGCGTCAAGACGATGACCGCGCATTTCTACGACCCCTCGCAGCCGGTCAATCCGCTGACGGCGGCGGCGCTGCCGGTGGGCTTCAACCGGATCGGCAAGCTGCTCGCGGACTGGGCGATCATGCGCACCGCCGGCAATGCGCAGCTCGTCGTGATCAAGAGCGCGGAAGTGCCGCCGACCGAGCCGCTGATGAAGGGGCTGCGCGACGAGCTCGCGGCCCACTGCCCGAAGTGCCGCATCGTCAACGAGATCAACGTCGGCGTCACCGAGTGGGCCACCAAGATCCAGCCGTCGCTGCAGTCGGCGCTGCTCGCGAACCCGAACGTGAACTTCGTCATTCCGATCTACGACAGCATGTCGCAGTTCGTCGTGCCGGCGATCCAGATCACCGGGCGCAAGGGCAAGGTGCGCGTCGCCACGTTCAACGGCACGCCCTTCGTGCTCGACTACGTGCGCAACGGCGACGTCGACATGAACATCGGCGAGAGCCTCGACTGGATCGCGCACGCCACGCTGGATGGCTACCTGCGCGCGCTCTGCGGGCTGCCGGTGCCGAAGGACATCGGCGTGCCGTTCTACATCTTCGATGCCAGCAACGTGAAGGATGCGGGCGTGCCGGCGCAGTTCGACCAGGGCTACGGCAAGGACTACGTGGCGGGCTATCGCAAGCTCTGGGGCCTCGCGAAGTGACCGAGCCCGCGCTCGCGCTGCGCGGGCTGGCGAAGAGTTTCGGCGGGGCGCGCGCACTGGATGGCGTCGATCTCACGGTCGGACCGCGCGAGATCCACGGCCTGCTCGGCCACAATGGCTCGGGCAAGTCGACGCTGGTCAAGATCCTCAGTGGCTACCACGCACCGGATCCGGGTGCGACCCTCGCCCTGCACGGCGAAGGGCAGCGCCTGCCGATGCCGCTCGCGGAACAGCGGGCCCGCGGCCTCGCGTTCGTGCACCAGAACCTCGGCTTGGCGCCGCAGATTTCCGTGCTCGAGAATCTGCGCGTCGTCGAAATCACCGCCGCGGGGCGCCCCTGGGTCGACTGGCGCGCGCAGCGTCGCGCGGCCCGGGCGGCGCTGCAGCAGTTCGGACTGGAGATCGACCCGGACCAGCCGGTGTCCGCGCTGTCGCCGGTCGAGCGCGCACTGGTCGCGATCGTGCGCGCGTTCGCGGCGATCGACGCGACGCGCGCGGCGCGCGAACGTCACGGCCTGCTGGTGCTCGACGAGCCGACGCCATTCCTGGCGCGCGACGACGTCGAGCGTCTGTTCCGACTGATGCGCCAGGTGGTCGACGAAGGCGCGAGCGTGCTCTTCATCTCGCATGACCTCGACGAGATCCTCGAGATCACCGATCGCGCGACGGTGCTGCGCGACGGCCGCGTCGCCGGTACGTTCGAGACCCGGGCGACCGGGCGCGAGGCGATCGTCGAACTGATCGCCGGTCACGCGCGGAAGGCGCCGGCCCAGGACGCTGCTGCGCAGGTCAGGCCCGTCTCGATCGTGCCTGCCCCGATCGTGCCTGCCCCGATCGTGCGTGAGATAGCGTTCGAGATCCGCGGGCTGGCCGGCAGTCAACTGCGCGATTTCGACCTGACGCTGCGTCGCGGCGAGATCGTCGGCCTGACGGGTCTGCTCGGCAGCGGCTACGAGCGCGTACTGCACCACCTGTTCGGCGCGGTGCCTGCGCTGCGCGGTACGCTGCAGTCGGGCGGCGCACCGCTCGAGCTAGCGCGCCAGACCCCGGCGGCCGCGGTGCGCGCCGGGCTGGCGTTCCTGCCGGGCGACCGACAGGGGGCGAGTGGTGCCGGCGCACTGCCGGTGCTCGACAACTTCCTCATTCCTGATCTTGCGCGCTTCGCTCGTGGCGGGCGACTCGACTGGCCTCGCATGCGTGAGCACGCCGGCGGCCTCGTGGCGCGCCACCGCGTGCGTCCCGTCGACCTCGACCTGCGGCTCTCGTCGCTCAGCGGCGGCAATGCGCAGAAAGTACTGCTCGGCAAGTGGCTGGACATCGCGCCGCGACTGCTGCTGCTGGAAGAGCCGACGCAGGGCGTCGACGTCGGCGCGCGGCAGGACCTGTGGCAGGCGATCCGCGAGATCGCGGCCGCCGGCACGGTCGTGCTGTGTGCGAGTTCCGATCTCGAACAGCTCGAGGCGCTCTGCGATCGCGTGCTGGTGTTCGCCCGCGGGCACTGCCGGGCCGAGGTCGGCGGCGCGGCGATCTCCAAGCAGGAGCTGTTGCGCCAGTGTTACGCGGCGGTGGCGGCATGAGCAGCGCTGCGCCGTCACGCGCGTCGGTCGCCGCGTTCATCGAGCGCTTCGCGCTGCTCGGCGCCTGGCTGCTGGTGATCGCGGTGTTCAGCCTGCTGCTGCCCGGCTCGTTCTTCACCTGGCAGAATTTCGCGGTGATGTTCGCCTCGCAGGCGCCCGCCGCGCTGCTCGCGCTGGCGCTGATCGTGCCGCTGACCTGCGGCGACTACGACCTGTCCGGTGGCGCCACGGTGACGCTCGCGGCGGTGATCCTCGGCGTGATGAACGTCGTCCACCGGCAGCCCATCGGCCTCGCGCTTGGCGTCGCACTCGGCGCAGGCGTGCTGGTCGGGGCGCTCAACGCGTTCTTCATCGTCTACGTGCGCATCCCGTCCCTGGTGGTCACGCTCGGCAGCGCGTCGGTGGTGACGGGCTTCGTGCAGTGGCTCAGCGACTCCTCGACGATCAGCGGCCTGGATGGTGGCTTCGTCGACTGGATCATCACGAAGCAGCTGTTCGGCGTCGCCTACGCGTTCTATGTCGCGGTGCTGGTCGCGGCGGTGCTGTGGTACCTGTTCGAATACACGCCTCTGGGGCGGCGGATGCTGTTCGTCGGCAAGAGTCGCGAAGTGGCGAGGCTCAACGGCATCCGCGTCGATCACGTGCGTGCTGGCGCGCTCGTGGCCTCGAGCGTGCTGGCGACGCTGGCGGGCATCGTCTACGCCGGGGTGCTGGGTTCAGCCGACCCGTTTTCGGGGCTGAACTTCCTGCTGCCCGCGTTCGCTGCGGCCTTCCTCGGCGCCACCAGCATCAAGCCCGGGCGGTTCAACGCCTGGGGCACCTTCATCGCGGTCTACTTCCTCGCCTCGGGCATCACCGGCCTGTCGATGTTCGGCATTCCGCTGTGGGTGACGAGCGTGTTCAACGGCGCGGCGCTGATCGTCGCGGTGACGCTGTCGCAGTTCGCGCGCGGTCGCGCCGAGAGTGATCTCGGCTGAGCTCTCACTCGAGCTGACGGTCGAAGAACTTCCAGATCACGTCGTAGGCCGCAGCCGATTCGGGCGTGCCCGGGAACGCGAAGAAATGGCCGTGCCCGAGACCTTCCTGCACGAACAGGCGGGCATCGACGCCGGCCTGCAACAGGCGCGCATGGGTGACGAGCGCATTGCTCATCGAGACGTCGCGGGTGCCGGTCAGGACCAGGGTCGGCGGAAAGCGCGCCAGCACTTCCGGAAACAGGCCGGGCGTCACCAGTGGCTGGTGGGTGTCGATGCCCTCGAAGTAGCTGCGCGGGGCGTTCGGCGGGCGCGCGGGCCCGCTCGGCAGCGAGGCGTTCAGCAGCGGGCTCAGCCAGGTCGAATCGCCACCCCACCAGAAGGTCGGCATCGCGCCCGAGCAGAAGATGCCGATCGCGCCCGGCAGGGGCAGCTTGCGCTGCTGGAACCAGGCCATGGACTGCGCGACCAGCGTGCCGCCCGCGGAACAGCCGAACAGACCGATGCTCTGCGGTCGGGTCGTCTTCAGAACTTCCCGATAGACCTTCTCCATGTCTTCGCTGGCGGCCGGAAACAGGTGTTCGGGTGCGAGCCGGTAGTCGACTGCGATCACCTTGATCCGGCCGCGTCCCGCAAGCGGTACCGCTTCGAGCGCGCCGCCGTAGCGCCCGCCGGACATGAAGCCGCCCATGTGTGCACCGATCAGCACGCGACGACGATTGCGCGGATCGATGCCACTCGTCGGTGTGACGACGTCGGTGCGAACACCGCCGATGTCGGTCGAGGCGATCTGCGCGGGATGGATGACCAGCCATCGGTCGAGCGTCGCCTTCGCGACCTCATCAGAGGCGCGGCGCACGGCCTCGATGCCACCCGCCATCGAAGCCGGCGGGGCGGCGCGCAGGCGCTCGGCCAGTTGTGCCTGCGCCTGCGGACTCAGCAGGTCGGAGACCGGTACCGACACCGCACCCGCGCTGGTGACCGTGCCGGCCGCGTCGACGGCCGGGCGCGCCGGCTGCTGCGCGGCGACCGGCGCCATCGGGGTCGCGGACAGCGCAATCACGGCCACCCAGGCGCGAGTCGCCGCATCGCGCGTTCGCGGAGGGTGGCTGCCGCCCGAGCCTGCCGCGGCGCGCTTCGTCCCCAACGGTATCGTCGCCATGACGAGGTCCTCGCTGCAATGTTGCGCCGAGCCTAGCGGATCGCGCGCCGCGGCGCTGCAATGCCGCAGTCAGGGATCGGGCACGAAGCCGCCAGGGAACGGCTGGGGGCGGCGCTGCGCGACGGGCGGCTCCGCTTCGACGACGCCGCGGGCCACCAGCCGACGCCAGGAGTCGTAGTAGATCCGCACCACCGCGTCGGGCGTCTCCGAGGCGCGATCGAAGCGGGTGTGCGTCACTGCTGAATCGCGACGCGCACCGTGTCCGGTGCCGAGAGACGGTTCACCCGCGAGCGGCGCGTCGACGGCCGACTCGCCACGACCGGCGTCTCTCGTCGCGGCAGACTCCGCGGCGCCGGCCGCGGCCTGCGTCGCGCGCGATGCCGACGCGCGGTCGCGCGATGCGGCGCGGGAGTCCGCGCGTCGCTCGGCGTCGACGCCGTTCGCGCCCCATGGTGAACGAGATGGCGACGGAGATGGCGGCGGCGCCGACATCGCATAACGTGGCGCCTCGCGGAACATGGCCACCCCGATCACGCCGACATCGTCCGGCCGGCCGGTGCGGGCGGCGTAGGAGCGGCCCGGCGTCGTGAAGTAGAAGCTCGCGACCTCGCCGAGGTTCTTGCGCCAGCCGTCGATGCTGGCGCTGCTCCAGCCGTCGAGCACGTAGCCCGGCTGGTCGGTCGCGGCCGTTCGTCCCGTGACGACGTTGACGCCATCGACACTGGTGACCGCGAGCACGCGCCGATCGCCGCTGTTGCGCAGGCGGATCTCGTATTCGTGCCCTGGCTCACCCGCTACGTAGAGGTCGCCGCGATGCGCGTACAGCGGCAGCGTGCGGCCCGACGTGCGGTCGTAGAGCACGACGTCGAGCGGCTGCGATGGCGCGGCGTCGCGAGTCGAGGTCAGCGTCGTCGGCGAGCCGGCGTGGGCCGTCGCCGCCGCCGCCAATAGCAGCGCGCAGTGCGAGGCGGCGGTGCCGCCCGATCGAAGTCGTGACATGGAGACTCTCCGTTGGAACGTACAGGGGTTCAACGGCGGAGGCAGGCCAACGGGGTTGACCCGGGGCCGGGCGACGCTGCGCGCGGACGGACTTAATCCAGGGCGGCGAGCGCCTTCCGGATCGCGCTTTCGCTCACCTCGAGTCCCGCGATCTCGTCGGGCGTCATCTGCAGCGCCTCGATGGCTGCCGCGATGCGCTCGCCCGACGTCGCGTCGGCGGGATGGCCGAGGGTGCGCGCCGCGAGCAGTGCCGCGAGCCGTACCTGGCGGATCTGGCGTTCCCAGGGCCCGCCGTACGTGGCATCGGGCCAGTGCTCGATCGTCGTCGACACCGGCTCGGGCAGGTTCCAGACCGCGCCGAGCGCGGCGCCGGCGGCCGGCTCGAAGCGATCGATCAGGTGCGCGCGTTCGCGGGCGGGCAGCCGCGCGTCGCCGCCGTCCGGCGCCTGGGCGAGGCAGCGCACGACGACGGGTCGGCCGATCCGGTGCAGGAGCCCGCAGAGATGCGCGAGATCGACGGCGATGCGCCGCGGCCGCGCGATCTCGCGCGCCCAATAGGCCGTCGCGACCGCCGTGCGCCACATCTCCTTCAGCAGCGCTTCGTGTGTGGCCCGCGCGAACAATTGCGAGCGGACCGCGACCGCCATGGCGATCGACTGGATCTCGCCCATGCCGAGCCAGGCGATCGCCTGCGTCAGGGTCACGATGGGAATGCGTGGCGCGAGCGCCGCGGAGTTTGCCACGCGCAACACGTTGGCGGCGACGGTCGGGTCGTGGCCGACCAGTTGTGCGAGCACGGCGGTGTTGGCGTCGCCGTCCGCCGCCATGGCGGCAATCGCGGCGCTGGTCCGGGACAGCGGCGGCAGGTCGAGCCGCGCGTCGAGCGCGGCCTGCAGCCAGGCCTCCCAGGCGGCCAGGGCCGGTGAGCGCGGTCGGTCGAGACTGGCAGCGGATTGCAGCGGAGGCATCTCTTCGTCCGGTTTCCCTGTGACCGGATCGGCGGCGCGCCGCATATCTTTAGGCCGTGGTAGCGTGCGCGACGGGCACCAGAGCACAGGCATGACTTACCAGGATCTCCGGCTCGAGGACGCGACTGCGGCGTCCATCGAGCCGTTCGGCGAACTGCTCGGAGTCGGACGCGGCCGGCCGACCACGCGAACCCGCTTCTACGACGACGCGGTGGAACTGGTCGAGAAATCGCCATTCGTTTCCGACGCCGACACCTGCCTGTCGATCGCCCGCGTGCGGCCGCGACCCTGCGAGGTGACCTGGATGGAGCGGCATTTCAAGCACACGCAGGTGTTCCTGCCGCTGAATCGCGAGCCGTACGCCGTGGTGCTGGCACCGCCGACACCGACGGGTGGCCTGCCGGACCTGAGCGCCGCGCGCGCATTCCGCTTCCCCGGCGACTGTGGCCTGATGATGCACGTCGGCACCTGGCACGAGTTTCCGTTCGCGCTGCGCTCGAGCGCCGACCTGGTGGTGATCCTGCGGAACGAGACCAACCGCAACCTCGATGCGATCGAGGACGGCGAGGCGGTCGGCGAGGACCTGGAGAAGCGCAATGTGCGGCGGCGTTTCGGGGTGACTCTGCGCTTCGTGCCGCCCGCAGCCTGACGGCGGCGCGTCGTCGGCGACGGCGCTATGGCCGAAAAGCGGCCGTGATCTCGGTGCAGCCCTCGACGCTGCGCTGGTTGACGGTGGCCGGCACCCATTTCGAGGCCTGGGCCCAGCGGCTCGCGGCCACGTCGAGGCGGTCGTGCCCGGAACTCTTCAGCACCCGCGGTTCGCCGACCACTGCACCGTTCGGATCCGCGCAGACTCGCAGCGCGACCTTGCCGGCCTCGCGCCTGGCGCGTGCCTCGACCGGATAGAACTCCATGACGTCGGGCGACGCGTCCTTGTTCAGGAACATGCGCGAACCGTCCTGCGCCAGCGCCTTGCCGTCGGGTTCGTCCCTGGCGCCGTGCTTGCCGGTCGCCGTTGCCGTCGCGGTCCCGGTCGCGGCCGTTCGACCGCCGCGGGCCGCCGCGTCCGGCGTCGGCACCGGCGCCGTTCCCGCGACTTCGGGCATCGCCGAGGAATGGTGGTGCGCGATCCGCCACTCGCCATTGCGGAAGGCGTAGACGAAGGTGTACCGCGCGGCGACTTCGCTCAGGGTCCCGGCGGGGCTCATGACCGAAAAGGTGTAGGTACCCATGTCCATCGCCAGATTGCAGCCGATCTGCACGGTGCGGCTGTCGATGCGTCCGCGCGGGTGCTTTTCGAGGAAGTGCACGAAGTAGTCGCGGATCATCGACGGGCTGGTGCGCGGCGTATTCGATACCGTCGGCAACAATACAGCGTCGTTCCAGTAGCGTTGCGTGACGGTGTCCGGGTCGAGTGACGCCAGCGACAGATTCCAGCCATCGAAGAGCGCGGAGACGCCCGCCTTGTCGATCGGCGTACAGGAATCGTCGGCGCGGACGGAGGTCGGGAGCGCGGCGAGCAGCAGCAGGCCGAGGACAGGTGTGCGTAGCTTCATATGGCCCGGCTATCGGCGGGCGCGCCGAGAACTTGAGGTCAACGCGCCGGTGCGCGGGGCAGGGGCACCGCGAGCGGTCGCAGGGGTTGCACGGCGGGATTCCAGCCCGTGGCGGCGGCGTCGAGCCGCGCGATCCGTTCGGCGTCGGTCGGGTGCGTGGCCAGCAGCGGCGGGATTCGCGGCTGGCCGGCTGCGGCGGCCGACAGTTCGCGGAACACGGCCGCGGCGCCGCCGGCGTGCCCGTAAAAGCGCTCGAGTGCGCCCAGCGCCGCCGCGTCGGCCAGGCGTTCGGCGTCGCGTGAATAGCCGCGCTGCACGAGACTCGCGACCTGCGGTGCCAGGGCGCCGACATCGCCGCCGGCAATCGCCAGCAGCAGCGCCAGCGAGACCCCGCCGCCGACGGCGGCGATCGGGTCGCGGTTGCGCACGTGCCCGATTCCGTGCGCCAGCACCATCGCCAGCGCATTCTCGCTCGACAGGCGTTCGTAGAGGCCGCGGGAGACGATGATGTGCCCGCCCAGGGTCGCGAAGGCGTTCGGCGCCTCGAGGTCGGCGAAGTGCGCCTGCAGCGTCATGCCGACCGGCAGCTGCATCGTCGCGGCGAGACCGTCGGCAAGGCGCTGCAGGTAGGGCTCGATCCGTGGATCGACGGGCGCGCGCGACGCCGCGCCGGATCCGGCAAGCTGGTCGAGGCCCAGCACCCGATCACCGACCCAGCGCTGCTCGATCGCAAACGGCAGCCAGCGGGCGACGCGCTCACCGGCGAAGTACAGCAGCGCCCCCAACAGCGC
>JAYTNX010000346.1:0-3073 GCA_043748075.1 Pseudomonadota bacterium | reverse complement strand
GTCTCGGCGCGCAGCGGCGAGCTGGTCACGCGCGAATTCTCCGAGGACCAGCATCTGGACATCCTGGTCGCGATCGACGCCGGGCGACTGTCGCGCGTCGGCGCCGGCCAGCTCGACCGGCTGGGGCTGTTTGCGAATGTGGCGGCGCGCCTCGCCGAGGCGGCCGTGATGCGCGACGATCGGATCGGCCTGCTCGCCTGGTCCGACGGTACGCTGAGCGCTTGCGCGCCGGAACGCGGCGCACGTGCGGTCGTGCGCCTGCGCGAGCAGCTCGCCGGGCTGTCGGCCCGCAGCGCCGAGTCCGACCCGGTGGCCGCGGCGATCGCGGCGCGCCGGCTGCTGAAGCACCGCAGCCTCGTGGTGCTGCTCACCGACGTCGAGGACGCCGCGCTGCATCCGTTGCTGGCGCGCGCGATCCGGCTGCTCGCGCCGCCGCACCTGGCGATGGTCGCGGGCATCCACAGTCCCGATGCCGGCGAGCTCGCGCGCCGCGAGGCGACGCACTGGCGTGATCCCTGGGTGGCGCTGGCGGCCGCGGAGCAGGAGTCGCGAGTGCGGTCGCAGGCCGCGCGACTGCGGCGCCTCGGCGCGCCGGTCGTGCTCGCCTCCGAGGCGTCGATCGAGGCGGCGGTGCTCGACGAGTACGAAGCGCTGCGCCGTCGTCGCCGCGTCTGATCCTACGCGCGTCGACTGCGACTGCCCCCGAAAAACCAGCCGCGCAGCAACGCCACCATCAGCGTGAAGTAGCCGAAGCCGACCACCAGTCGCGTCGGCAACGGCATGTCGGGGTTCGGCGAGACATAGCCCTCGATGAACCCGCAGAGCAGCAGCAGCAGCGTCACGGCGATCATCACCTGCCCGCCGCGTCGCGTGGCCGCCGCGAACGCGGCGCCGCGGGACTGCAGGCCCGGCCGCGCCAGCGCGTCGCCGACGGCTGCGCCCGCCGCGCCCGAGAGGCAGATGCACGACAGCTCGACCAGGCCGTGCGCCACGATGAACTCGAACAGGCGGCCCTCCAGCCCGTACTGCGCGGTGAACGCGAACACGCCGCCGAGCATCAGGCCGTTCAGCCCGATGATATAGAGCGTGCCCAGCCCGAACAGGAAACCGAGCACGAAGGCGAACAGGCTCACCACGATGTTATTGGTCAGGATCTGCACCGACAATACCGACGAGGGCATCACGTTCAGCAGTCCGTCGGTCCACAGGTCGCCGCGCTCCACTGTCGCGATCATTTCCTCGGAGGCGAACAGGGAAATCAGCCCGGGGTAGCTGCGCACCAGCCAGGCGCCGCACAGCGCGGCGACGACGAACAGCAGCGTGACCCAGACGAGGTAGGGACGCAGCCAGCGGACGGTGGCGGGCAGCTCGTCCCGGAACAGGCGCCGCAGTGAATCGCCGGCATCCACGGCCGGGCGATGGATCTCGGCGTGCAGCTTCGCATAGGTCCCTTCGAGGAATTGCCGCGCGCTGCTCGCCGGCGCGAGGCGCCGCGCGATCGCCAAGTCGCGCGCGATCGCGTGGTAGGCCGCGAGCGCGCCGGCGGCCTCGTCCACGTCGGCCGCACGGGCGCGACCGAGCCGGCCCGCCAGCTCGCGTGCCGCCTGCCATTGCGGCGCGCGGGCGAGCAGTTCGCCCAGTTGCACGATGTCGCGGCGTGTCGTCGTCATGATGCCCCGGTGACTGCGGCCTGGCCGCCGTGCCGCGCCAGCCGCAGCCGCAGCGCGGCGTCGTCGGCGTCGCGCAGCACCGCCTCCGGTTCGCCGAGACGACGCAGCAGCTCGCGCGCCAGCGCGCCGCGCGCCTCGATCGCCAGGCCCTGCCAGCGAGCGTCGAGTTCGGCGAGCAATTCACCGGTGGCGAGCGCGGTGGCGGTGCCGGTACCGTCGGGTGCGGCGGTGGCCAGCGCCGCCCCCGGCAGCGCCAGCACGGGCTCGCGCTCGTAAACGAGCACCGTGCCCGCGGCCAGGTCGCCGAGGCGCACGCTCTGGCGCGTCGCGACCGTCGCGATCAGGCCCACGCAGTACACCCCGGGGAAACTGTCGATCAGGCGGAACACGTTGCGCACCAGCAGCGCGCCAATGCCCGGCGCGTTGCCTTCGAGGGTGACGATGCGCAGGCCCGCGAGGCGCTTGCCGGGCGTACGGCCGCGCAGCACGATTTCGAGCACCGGGTGGTAGAGAAAGTAGATCGCGGCGGCGGGCAGCACCACCCCGAGGAACCACGAGGGGCCCGGGTCGAACGGCACCGACAGCGACGTGGCGCCGCCGGTCAGCACCGAGTGCAGCAGGGCGCCGCTGCCATACCACGCGAGCGCGAGCGCGAGGCGAATGTGCCAGTCGAGCACGAACGCGTAGGCGCGGCCGCCGGGCCCGACGAGCGGCAGCGCGAGCTCGACGCCCGTGGCGCTGTCGATGACGAGCCGATTGTCTGCGCTCATGTCTCTTCGGCCAGCATCTCGGCCTGGTGTTCCTGCAGCAGAGGCTCGATCACCTCATCGAGGTCGCCGTCCATCACGGCCTCGAGCCGGTAGATCGTCAGCTCGATGCGATGGTCGGTGAGGCGCCCCTGCGGAAAGTTGTAGGTGCGAATCCGCTCGGAGCGGTCGCCGGTGCCGACCTGCAGCTTCCGCGTGCGGGCCTGCGCCGCGTCGCGTTTCGCCCGCTCGGAGGCGAGCAGCCGGGCCTTCAGCAACGCCATCGCGCGCGAGCGGTTCTTGTGCTGCGAGCGTTCGTCCTGGCATTCGACGACGAGACCGCTCGGAACGTGAGTGATGCGGATGGCGGAATCGGTCTTGTTGACGTGCTGGCCGCCGGCGCCAGAGGCGCGGAAGGTGTCGACGCGCAGGTCGGCCGGATTGAGGTCGACGTCTTCGACCTCGTCCAGTTCCGGCAGGATCGCGACCGTGCAGGCGGAGGTATGGATGCGCCCCTGCGCCTCGGTCGCCGGCACGCGCTGCACGCGATGCGCACCCGACTCGAACTTGAGGCGCGAGAACGCACCCTGGCCCACGACCCGCGCGATCACTTCGCGATAGCCGCCGTGCTCGCCGGCATTCTCGCTGAGCGTTTCG
>JAYTNX010000345.1:0-6962 GCA_043748075.1 Pseudomonadota bacterium | reverse complement strand
GCGCGGTTGAACCACAGCGTCTCGAAGTAGCGCTCGAGCTGCTGCGACAGCGCGGCGGCAGCGGGGGCGTCGACGGCGAGGTTCGCCTCGAGGTTGAAGTCGTCGAGGTTGCGCCGCGTGAGGTTGGCCGAGCCCAGCGTCACCCAGACGCGGTCTCTCTGCCGCACCATCACCAGCTTGGTGTGGAACTGCTCGCCGTGGGTGCGGTACCAGCGCACGCGGATCGCGCCGTCGCTGCGGGACACCAGTTCGGAAGCCACCGGTCGGTTCGGGATGCCGCCCTTCTGGCGTCCGAACGCATCCTTGTTCGGGTCGAGCAGCAGGCGTATCTCCGTGCCGCGCTTCGCGGCCGCCAGCAGCGCCTCGATGAGCTCGCGTTGCGAAACGTAGAACATCGCGACGTCGACCCGGTCGCCGGCGCGGGTCGCTGCGATCTGCTCGAGCACTGCCTGGCCGATGGCGCCTTCGGTCAGCACGCGAACGCGCAGCGTGTCGCCAGGCCGCATCGCAATCGGCGCAGCATCGGTGAGCGGCAGCGGCTCGCCGCGCCAGCCCGAGAACTGCGCCACTTCGAGCTCGCTTTGCAGCAGCGGCCGCAGTGCCTCGCCGCGAAGTTCGAACGCGAGGTTCGAGTGGGCGCTGCTGGCATCGTGCGGATTGGCCGAGCCGACCACGCCGACCAGCGCGCCGCGGGGGCTGCCGTCGTCGGCGATCACCACCTTGCGATGGTTGGCCTTGAAGTTCAGCAGCCGCGCCCAGGCGCGGAATGTGACGCGCGACGGACCGGTCTCCAGGGGGTGTGGCAACCAGCCCGCGCCGCGTGCATCGCTGTCCCACCAGCCCATCGTCAGCCGCCACAGTCCCGACCAGGCGGGGTTCGAGTCGCGCAACAGGTCGAGTTCGGTGCGCACCACCTCGATCCCGCCGGCCTCGAGTTGCGCGAGTTCGGGCGACGGGTCGCCACCGTAGACGTCATTGATCGGATCCGTGACGAACAGGATTCGCAACGCCGGTCGCGCACGCTTGGCGCTGAGGAGCGCGTCGCTGAGGTCGCGCGACAACGCCCGTCGCGGCGCCTCGAGCGACTCGGCAGCGGGCGGCGACCCGGCCGCGCCGTCGGACACTGGCGAGCGCTCGCCCGGCGTGGCGCCCAGCGCACCGCGCTGGTCGTTGAACAGGAACTGGTCGAGCACGACGAAACGGCGGGCACCCGCGACCACGCGCAGCGTCTCATCGAAAATCTGCTGCTGGACCACCGGTTGGCCGTAGGCGTCGGCGGTGGTCAGGTCTACCAGCAGCCGCAAGGCATCCGCCGGCACTTCTTCCCACGGCGTCGCGAGCCGCAGGCCTGGCGGCAGGGGCTTGGTCATGTGCCAGGCGCCGAGGCCGACCCAGGCGCCGAGGAAGAGCAGCCAGGCGACGCGCAGCAAGTATCGGCGCCACGTCGCGCGGCCGGCGCGACGCCCGGGATCGCCCGGGCGGGGCGCCTCCTGGGTCGTCGCGTCTGGCTGTTGCGCGGACGCGTCGACACTCATGGGTGGATTCTAGCCATCAGGTGGTCCTGTCCGCGTGCGAGCCGGTCACGTCCAACGGTATAGGTTGTGTACAGGCAAAGACAGTACAAATAGTTGACAAAACTACGGTCGAGCGTAGAATCCACTCGTCAACCGTCCTAACTGACGAGTGACCCCCGTTCGGGCGGATCGAGAGATCCGCCCTTTTCTTTGGTGGATTCGAGCTGCTCGGTCAGTTCGAGCCAGCGGGTCTCGAGTCGATCCACGTCCTTCGACACGCTCGCGTGGCGGACGGTGAGATCGCGCTGCGTCGCCGGCACCTCGTAGACCTCGGGATCGGCGAGCGCTCGCTCCAGCCGGTGGCGCTCGTCGGTCAGCGTCCCGAGCTTCGTCTCGATCTTTTCCAGCTCCTGGCGCAGCGGCGCGAGCTTCTGGCGCGCGGCCGCGTCACCGCGGCGTTGCTCGCGGCGCGCGGCGTGGGTCTCGGCGCCATTGGCGGCCGGCGCGGCCGCCTTCTGCGAGACACCCTGGCGACGTTTGCCGAGCCAGGCGGCGTAGTCCTCGAGGTCGCCGTCGAAGGGTCGCGCCTCGCCGTCGGCGACCAGCAGGAACTCATCGCAGACGCCGCGCAGCAGCGAGCGGTCGTGCGAGACGATGATCACCGCGCCGGCGAAGTCCTGCAGCGCCAGCAGCAACGACTCGCGCATCTCGAAGTCGAGGTGGTTGGTCGGCTCGTCGAGCAGCAGCAGGTTCGGGCGGCGCGCCACCAGGATCGCGAGCGACAGCCGGGCGCGCTCACCCCCGGAAAAGCGCGCCACGGGCTCGAACACGCGCTCGCCGCGGAAACCGAATTGGCCGAGGTGGTCGCGCCGCTGCTGCTCGGACCAGCGCGCCATCTCCGGCCCACCGCGACGCGTGAGTTCGAGGATCGCCGTGCTTTCCTTGTCGAGTTGGTCGACTTCCAGCTGCGCGAAGAAGCCGGTCTCGAGGTCGGGCGAGGGCGTGCGCGTGCCCGCCAGCGGCTGCGTCTCGCCGGCGATCAACCGCATCAGCGTCGACTTGCCGGCGCCGTTGCGGCCGAGGATGCCGAGCCGCGCCTCGGGGCCGAGCGAGAGCTTCACGCCGCCGACCACGACCTGCGTGCCATAGCCGGCGGCGACGTCGTCCAGCGCCACCAGCGGGCGCGGCAGCTTGCGAGGCGCGGCGAACGCCCACTCGAACGAATGTTCGCTGTGCATCTCGACGATGGACGGCAGGCGCTCCAGCCATTTCAGTCGGCTCTGGGCCTGGCGCGCCTTGCTGGCCTTGGCGCGGAAGCGCTCGACGAAGCTGCGCACGTGGTCGGCCTCGCGGCGGATCTTCTCGTTCGCGGCGCGGGTCTGCGCCGACTGTGCCGCCGACTGCTCCTCGAAGCGGCTGTAGTTGCCGGCGTAGCTCATGACCTTGCGGTCGCTGAGGTGCAGGATGCGGCTGACCACGGTGTCGAGGAATTCGCGGTCGTGCGAGATCAGCAGCAGCGTGCCTGCGTAGGCGCGCAACCAGCCCTCGAGCCACAGCACCGCGTCGAGGTCGAGATGGTTGGTCGGCTCGTCGAGCAGCAGCACGTCGGAGCGGCACATCAGCGCGCGCGCCAGGTTGGCGCGCATGCGCAGGCCGCCGGAGAACTCGCTGATCGGGCGGTCGATCGCACCGGCTTCGAAGCCGAGTCCGTCCAGCAGCGAGGCGGCACGGGCACGCGCGGTGTAGCCGCCCTGATGCTCGTAGTCGGCGAGCAGTGTCGCTTGCCTCAGGCCGTCGTCGGTTTCGTAGGCTGCGGCGAGCTCGGCCTCGGTGCGACGCAGCGCCTCGTCGCCGTCGATCACGTGCTCGATCACGGCCTGTTGCGAATGCGGCAGTTCTTGCAGCACGGAGGCGAAGGCGAGGTTGCCCGGGATCTCGAACTCGCCCGCGTCAGGTGCGAGCTCGCCGCGGATCAGCGCCATCAGCGTGGACTTGCCGGCGCCGTTGCGGCCGACGATGCCGACCTTCTCGCCGCGGAAGATGCTGAGCGTGACGTTCTCGACCAGCGGTTCGGGTCCGCGCCGCAGGCGGATCTCGCGGAGAGTGATCATGGTGCGCCGCTCAGGCGCTGAGCGAGGATTGACCGGGTGCGGGCAGCAGCGAGGCGTAGGGGATGATGCCCGACTCCTGTCGCAGCATCAGCATCCGCAGGTCGTCGGCGGTCAAGGTCTCGCCGAACAGCCGTCCCTGGCCGAAATTGCAGTTTCGCGAGCGCAGGAAGTCGAGGTGCTTCACCGACTCGATGCCCTCGGCGATCACGTCCATGCCGAGGTTGCGGCCCATCTCGATGATGGTGCGCACGATGGTCGCGTCGTTCTCGTCCTCGCCGACGTTGCGCACGAAGCTCTGGTCGATCTTCAGCGTGCCGATCGGGAACTGCTGCAGTGCCGACAGCGAGGAGTAGCCGGTGCCGAAGTCGTCGATCGAGAGGTGCAGGCCCATCGCGTATAGCTCGTCGAGCAGCTTCAGCGTGCGCTTGGAATCCGCCATCAGCGTGGTCTCGGTGATTTCCAGCTCGAACGCGGTCGGCGAGACGGCATGCTTGCGGAACACCGAGCGGCAGCGAAGGATGAAGCTCGCCTGTCGCAGCTGCTTCAGCGAGAGGTTCAGCGAGATGCGGCCGGGGTTGCGGATCTCGTCGAGCATCCGCCGGTAGTCCATGCAGACGCGATTCAGCACCCACTCGCCGATCTCGAGGATCAGGTTGGTCTCCTCGGCGAGCGGGATGAACTGCGAGGGCGAGATGTCGCCCTGGCCGGGAATGCGCCAGCGCAGCAGCGCCTCGGCGCCGATGATGCGGCCGGTGCGCAGGTCCACTTTCGGCTGGTAGCGCACCACGAACTCGTCACGCTCGAGTGCACGGCGCAGCTTGCTCTTGAGCATCAGCCGCTCGACCGCGGCCGCGTTCATCTCGGGCACGTAGAACGAGAAGGTGTTGCCACCGCCCTGCTTGGAGGCGTACATCGCGGCGTCGGCGTTGCGGATCAGGTCGATCACGTTCTCGGCGTCGCGCGGCGAGATCGCGATGCCGATGCTCGCGGTCAGGAACACCTCTTCCTGGTTCACGTTGTACGCGGCGCCGACCTCGTCGAGGATCGCCCGCGCCAGGTGGGCGATCGGCCCGCGGTTGTCGGCCGCCGCGGGCAGCCCGTCGATGAACATCGCGAACTCGTCGCCGGCGAGGCGACCGACCACGGCTTCCTTCGGCACGATGCGCGTCAGGCGCTCGGAGAGCACCTCGAGCGCGCGGTCGCCGGCCGAGTGGCCAAAGGTGTCGTTGACCTCCTTGAAGCCGTCCATGTCGAGGTACAGCAGCGCCACGGCCGTGCCGCTCTTCGCACTGCGCGCGATCGCCTGCTGCAGCAGGTGCTGGAACTGCATGCGGTTCGGGATCTTGGTCAGCGCGTCGTAGCGGGCAAGGTAGCGGATGCGGCGCTCGGCGCGCTTGCGGTCGGTGATGTTGCGCGCGACGAAGATCACGCCCTGGAACTGTGGGTCGTCGCTGGCGATCGGCGAGCCGGTCAGCGAGACCGGGATGGTCTGGCCCTGGCGGTTGCGCACCAGCGCCTCGCGCGTGTCGTTCGAGGCCTGCTGCAGGTCGAAGCCTTCGCGCTCCGAGTCGTCGAGCACGAACGCGATGCTCTTGCCCATCAGCTCCTCTTCCGAGAACCCGAGCAGCCGGCAGGCGGCGAAGTTGGCGACCTTGATGACGCCGTCGGGGGAGGTCACGAACACCGCGTCGGTCATGCTGCCGAGCACGCTGTTGAGGTAGTCCTTGGTGATGGTGGTCTGGCGCAGCCGCTGGCGCATGCGCTCGAGCGCGGCCTGCAGGTCGCCGAGCTCGTCGTTGCGCGCGACATCGACCGGGCGGGAATAGTCGCCGTGGCCGAGACGCTCGGCGCTGCGGACCAGGCCCGCGATCGGCGCGGTCATGCGCCGGCCGACCCAGGCCGCAGCCAGCGCGGCGGCGGCCAGGCCGAGCAGCGCGATGAGACCGGTGGCGAGCGCGATGTCGCGCACCTGGCCGGCCTGCGCCCCGGCGAGCCGGGTGCCGATGCCCGCGCCATCGAGACTGCCGGATTCGGGCCCGAGCAGCTCGACCCGCGCCTCGCCGAGCGTGCGTGGCGTGCGCGTGCCCGGGATCGACTCGAGCATCGCGCGCACCGGCGCGATGGCGACACCGATCGGCCGCGAGGCGTCGGGTGCGCTGCGGCGCGAGGCGAACAGCACGCGGTCCTCGGTGTCGACCACGGTGAGCGCCATCAGGGTCGGATCGTCGAGCAGCGGTTGCAGGCGGCGCGCGAGGTCGGTGCGGTCGCGCTGCGCCAGCGAGGACGTGGCGAGCGCGGCCGCCGCCGTGGCCACGGTGCCGGCGCGCAGCGAGACTTCACGCTGCCTATGGTCGCGCGATTCCTCGAGCGCCACGCGCGTCAGCACTGCGCGGTCCTGCACGACGTGGTACCACAGCAGGCCGCCCATCGCCGCCACGAGGCCGAGCGTGACGAGCAGCGATGCCAGGACGAACTTGTTCTGTAGGCCGATGCTCCGCACTTCCTGGCTCGTTGTGCCCGGCCGCCGCGGCCGGTGGCGGCTCGGCGGGCATCCCCTTTTGCTGTGACGAGGCGTGCTGCCCCAGTATCCTTGGCCGATCTTACCCCGGCCGTCGGCCGGGCCACCACAGTCGAGATCTCTTACGGCTGTAGCCCGTTGGCGACAGAAAAAGGCGCCCTGAACGTGAAGATCGAGGTCTATTCCGACACGATATGCCCCTGGTGTTTCGTCGGGCTCGCTCGGCTGCAGGAGGCCCTGGCGGCGCGGTCCGGGCTCGCGGTGGAGCTGACCTGGCTGCCCTTCGAGCTGAACCCGGACCTGCCCCCGGAAGGCGAGGACCGCAAGGCCTACATGCTCCGCCGCTTCGGCGACGTCAACCGCTTCGCCGCCGGCCAGCAGCAGCTGCTCGACATCGGCCGCCCGCTCGGCATCGACTTCCAGTTCGACCGGGTCAGGCGCGCGCCGAACACGCGCCGCTCGCATGTACTGATCGGCTGGGCGGGCGAGCGCCGCGACGACGTCCAGACACGGGTCAAGCAGCGGGTGCTCGCCGCGCACTTCAGCGAGGGCCGCGACATCGCGGACCCGCAGGTGCTCGCCGAGCTCGCGGTCGACTGCGGGCTCGAGCACGCGGCGGCGCTGCAGGCGATCGCCGATCCGCGCCGCCATGCCGAGGTCGCGGCGCTCGAGGCGCAGGCCCATGACTGGGGGATCAGCGGTGTGCCCACCTTCATCTTCGATCGTGCTTACGCGTTCTCGGGCGCGCAGCCGCTGCAGGTGTTCCTCGACGCGATGGACAGGGTGGCGGCGTAGCGATGCTCGACCCGCTCGAACTCA
>JAYTNX010000344.1:0-2451 GCA_043748075.1 Pseudomonadota bacterium | reverse complement strand
CCGTGGCCGTCGTCGTTGCGATCGTCGCCTACCTGGTGCGCATGTTCGCGATCACCGGCTTCTACCACCGCTACTTCTCGCATCGCTCGTTCAAGACGTCGCGCGTCGGCCAGTTCGTGTTCGGCCTGCTCGGCGCGGCGGCCGTGCAGCGCGGCCCCGTGTGGTGGGCGGCGCATCACCGCCACCACCACGCCTATTCCGACCGTCGCGAGGATTCGCACTCGCCGATCGTGCACGGCTTCGTCCGCTCGCACATGGGCTGGTTCCTGACGCGCAAGGGCTTTGCGCCCGACCTGCGCCGCGTACGCGACCTGCTGCAGTTCCCGGAACTGCGCTGGCTCGACCGCTTCGACATCCTCGTGCCCGTCGCACTCGCGTTCGGCATGTTCGGTCTCGGCGCACTGCTCGACTGGGCGGATCCCGAGCTCGGCACTTCCGCGTGGCAGATGCTGGTCTGGGGCTTTTTCATCTCGACCGTCGCCTGCTACCACGGCACCTACACGATCAACTCGCTGTCGCACGTGTTCGGCCGCCAGCGCTATCGCACCGGCGACGCCAGTCGCAACAACTGGCTGCTGGCGCTGATCACGCTCGGCGAAGGCTGGCACAACAACCACCACCACTACCCGAGCGCTGCGCGCCAGGGCTTCTATTGGTGGGAGATCGACATCACCTGGTACGTGCTGAAGATGCTCTCGTGGCTCGGGATCATCTGGGACCTGAAACCCGTGCCGGTTTCGGCCCGCGACTATTCGGCGCGCCGCATCCGCCCGCGCCGGCGCTGACGCGTCGCGCGCAACGCCTCGGCCATTCCGCATGAGCCGCATCGCGATCATCGGCTCCGGCATTGCCGGAATGACCGCGGCACACCGGCTGCACGCGCACCACGACATCACGCTGTTCGAGGCGAATGCCACGTTCGGGGGCCACACCGCCACGGTCGACGTCGAGCGCCACGGCCGACCGTGGGCGATCGACACCGGCTTCATCGTGTTCAACGACTGGACGTATCCGAACTTCATCGCACTGCTCGGCGAGATCGGCGCCTCGTGGCAGTGGTCCAACATGAGCTTCTCGCTGCGCTGCGAGCGCAGCGGGCTGGAATACAACGGCACCTCGCTCAACGCGCTGTTCGCGCAGCGCCGCAATGCGCTGCGGCCGTCGTTCCTGCGCATGATCGCCGACATCCTGCGCTTCAACGCCAGCGCCCGCGAACTGCTCGCGACCCAGGACGACACCCTGACGCTGTCCGAGTACCTGCGCCGTGGCGGCTATTCCGCCGTCTTCACCGAGCGCTACATCGTGCCGATGGGCCGGGCGATCTGGTCGGCCACGGGCGAGTCGATGCTGGCCTTCCCGGCGCGCTTCTTCGTCGACTTCTTCGACCGGCACGGCTTCCTGAACGTCAACGACCGGCCGGTCTGGCGCGCGATCACCGGCGGCTCGCGTGAGTACGCGCGTCGCCTCGTGGCGCCGTTCCGCGACCGCCTGCGGCTCGCGACGCCAGTCGTGGGCGTGCGCCGCGACACGACAGGCGTCTCGCTGCGCACCAGGCGCGGCGACGTCGAGCGCTTCGACCACGTGTTCTTCGCCTGCCACAGCGACCAGGCACTCGCGATGCTGGAGGACCCGAGCCCGCTCGAGATGGAACTGCTCGGCGCCTTCCCGTACCAGCGCAACGAAGCGCTGCTGCACACCGACACGCGCATGTTGCCGCGCGAACCGCTGGCGCGGGCCGCCTGGAACTACCACCTGCTCGAGGACGCGAGCGGCCCGGTTGCCCTGACCTACGACATGAACGTACTGCAGACGCTGCACGCGCCCGAGGTGTTCATGGTGACGCTGAACCGCGGCGGTGACATCGATCCGTCCAAGGTGCTCGGCGAGTACTGCTACGAGCATCCCGTCTACACCCCCGGCGCGGTCGCCGCGCAGCGCCGGCGCGCCGAGATCAGCGGCGTCAACCGCAGCTACTACTGCGGCGCCTACTGGCGCTGCGGCTTCCACGAGGATGGCGTCGTCAGCGCGCTCTGGGCGCTGCAGGACTTCGCGCGCACCAGCGGCGAGCCGCAACCCGCCACGCTGACGACGCCCGTGCTGAGCGCGGCGCCGCGCGAGCCGCAGCGCCCATCGCTGCCGTTGCCATTGCCATTGCCATGGCGCAGGGCGAGTTGAACGGCGCGCCATGAAGAGCTGCCTCTACGTCGGCCAGATCCGTCATCGGCGCTTTGCGCCGAAGCGGAACGACTTCCGCTACCGGATCTTCCTGACGCTCGTCGACCTGTCGGAGCTGCCGTCGCTGTTCGACCGCTTCTGGCTGTGGTCGGCGCGCCATCCCGCCCTCGCCTGGTTTCGGCGCGCCGACTACCACGGCGACCACGCGATCCCGCTCGACACCGCCATCCGCGACCTGGTCGAGCAGCGATGCGGGCTGCGGCCGCGTGGCCCCAT
>JAYTNX010000343.1:0-3474 GCA_043748075.1 Pseudomonadota bacterium | reverse complement strand
CAGGTACTCGTTCTGCCGCAGCTTGGCCGCGGCCAGCCGGACCTGGATCGCATCGAGTCGCTGCCGCGCCGCATCGAGCCGCAGGCCGAACTCGCCGGTGTTGGCCGGCACGCTCGCACGGGCACGGCCGAGACGCTCCCAGCGATCCTGGGTTTCGCGCATCAGCCCATCCACGTCGCGCAACGCGCGCCGTTGGCCGAACATCGACGCACGATAGTTCTCGGCTAGGCGCCAGTAGAGCGCGCCCTTGACCAGTCGCAAGCGGTTGCGAAGTGCGTCGGTGTCTTCTCCCGGCGGCGCCGATTCCAGGGCCTGCTCGGCACGCTGGATTCGCGCCCACTGATCGCGCTGCTCGGCGCTGCCGAGGGCGGCGACCTCGCGACTCGCCTCGACGCCATTGAGACGCGACTCGATCGCGTTGCGGCGGCGACCGAGTTCCTCGACCCCGCCCTGCCCCAGCAGCTGGTCCGCGCGCGGCAGTCGCTCGGCGAACGCCTTCTCGCGCGTATCGATCATGCTGCGGTAGGCATCGAAGTCGTCGGACCACTTCGCCAGCGTCTTCTCGAGGTAGGCGATATCGCGGTAGTTCTTCAGACCTTCCTGGAAGTCGTGGCCGGCGAGCACCGCGTAGAGATAGCGCGACTCCGGCGCATCCGGCAGGTCCTTCAGCTGCCAGAACCAGCCGTAACTGCCGCCCGTTGCCTCCTTCACGAGGATCCCGTCGAGCAGGCCGCCGCTGCGGATTCGCTCAATGGACTGCTCGATCCGCGCTCGTTCCTGGGAGAACGACTGCATCGCGCCCTCGTAGTACTCGGCCGCCTGCGCCGGCGCGTCGAGCTTCGCGAACGCATACGGCACCGCGAGGAAGGATTCCTGGACCGCGGCATCGAGCAGGCTGCGATCCTTGAGCTCCAGCCACGGCGTCAGCGCGGCGCGGTAGTCGCCGAGCTCCGCTTCGGCCCAGCCGGCGCCGAGCAGCGCGCGGTTCGCATACGAGCCGTCCAGGCGCACGCGCTGCAGCACCGGCTTGGCACTGGCCGCCTCGCTGGCCTGAAGGTACGCCAGGCCGAGCGTCAGGTTCGCGCGATCGCGCAGTGCCAGCAATTCGGGGCTCTCGGTCTCGAGGGCTCCCACCGCGTTGAGGTAGCGCGCAGCGACGTCCAGCTGGTTGTCGCGGATCAGGGCGGCCCCGAGATTGAAGCGCGCGAACGCCGCCCAGTCCTGCGGACCCTGCCAGCCATCGAGCAGGTCGGCGGCCTCACCGAAGCGCCCCTGGCGCATCAGCACGTTCGACAACAGGTGCATGCGCTCGGATTCGAGTTCCGCCGGCAGAACGCCCGCTAGCTTGCGCACCGCCTGCTCGGCGCGGTCATCGTAGCCGCGCACGTACCAGACCTTGCCGAGATAGAACCAGGCGCGATTGCGCACGGCGAGCGGCACGTCGGGCGTCAGCAACTTCTCGAAACGCTCGCCCGCCTCGTTGTGGAGTCCGAGCTCGAGGTACAGGCCGCCGAGAAGCAGCTGCGCCTCGGCCTCGTGATTCGGTACCCGGCCCCACTCCGAATAGGCAGCCAGGCGCGTCAGCGATTCGAAGCTCTCGCCCTGGTAGAAATAGAACAGCGCATCGCCGTAGCTGAGGTCGCGGACCTGGGTGACCGGCAACTTGTCGGGTGCGGCCGGCGCGGCCAACCCCGGGCGCGCCGCCACGAGGAATGCCAGCGCCAGGGCTGGCGGAACGAGGGCCGATGCGCGGCGCACGGGACTGAGACTCACTCCCAGTCCTTGATCTCGAACTCCGGCTGCGCGCGGCGCTGCCGGTCGGTGATCTTGAGCTCGAGATACTTGGCGCCGATGGCCTTGGCGAACTTCACAGTCGCGCCACGACGATAGTCACGCTGGTTCGGGCCCTTGCCGTTGAAGATCGCGACCAGCTCGTGCTCGCCCACCTTCAGGTTGCCGAGATAGACGCGGTGCACCCCGCCCTTGAGCAACGCCTCCGCCTCGCGCTCGGTGTACAGGTAGTTGGCGACCTCGCGGTCGTCGACCTTCAGCTGCACGGCGTCGAGTGCGAAAAACTCGCCCACGTCCATCGAGACGAACACCGCAACCTGGGTATTGGCCGGAAACAGCAGTTCCTCCTCGAGCATGAAGAGCTCGCGATTGAGGTCGACGGCGTCCTTCTTGAGCTGCTGCGTCTCCTCGTCGATGCCGCGCGTGTCGGCGGCTGCCGTGACCGCCGCGTCGGCCGCGGCGCCGGGCGCGACGTCGGGCGTCAGCGTCGTCGCCGTCGCCGTCGCCGTCGCCGAGACGGTGGCTTCCGGAGACGCCGGCGGAACCACCGCGGGCGCGGGCGTCACGGCGGCCGGGGTTGGCATCGCAGCGGCCGGGTCGACCGCCGGCGCCGCAGCCTGCGCGTGGGCACGGGGACCGCCGAGCGCGAACGAGGCAACGGCCAGCGCGAGCAGCAGCATTGCCGCCCAACGGCCGCGGCGCGCGGTGGTACGCACCGGGTCCGCCACGCGCGAGCGCGGCACGGGGGAGCGGGCGGGGCGGGAAATCTTGCGGTTAAGCATGGGTCGTTTGCTCACTCATCGATCAGCGTGCGCAGCGCCGGGATGTACTCGGTGGCTGCGGTCGGTTTGTCGTTGCGGCTCAGGAAGCGCACCGCGCCGAAGCGGTCGACCGCAATCAGCATCGGCAGCGCGTCGACGCGGTAGGCGCGCGCGACCGACTTGGTCGGATCGAGCAGCATCGGGAACTGAAGCTTCTGTGCCGCGGCATACTCGCGCGCCGCCGTCACGTCGTCGTCGACGTTGACGCCGAAGACCACGAAGCCTGCGGGACGATACGTCGCATACAGTCGGTCTAGCTCGGCGAGCTGCGCGCGGCACACATTGCAGCGACTCGACCAGAAGGACAGCACGACGACGTCGCCGCGATGTTCGGAGAGGCGCCGGTTCGGGCCCGCCGCGGAGCGCAGCGCGAAATCGGGCGCTGGCGATCCGACGAGCGCGCGCTCAGCGCCCGACGCCACATCGGCGACCAGCGCGAACGTAGGAAGGAGTGCCAGCGACGCCAGCGCCGCCGGCCACCGGGACCGGATGTTTGTCTTGAATGCGCCCATCGTCTCGTGCCGCCTGGAATCGGACCCTCGAGGTCCCGGTTGGTTGCAACCCGGTTGCTTTGACTGGGGACGCCGCAGCCTGCCGGGCCGTCGATGCGACGGCTTCCGACGGCGGAACGATCTGCGGTGCAAGCGACCAAACTCACCCGCCGATCGGCAACCCCGCTGTCCACGCCGGATCGGCCCGAAGGCCGCCGTGGACCGGTGGCTTTGCGTCCCCGCCTCGCGACGGGTTTGCCCGGACCCTACATCTGTAAAACTCGCACAGGGCGCTCGGAAGTGTCAACGAATGCGATGCCCAATTGCGGACTGCTGTGTCGTTTGCGTCACAGAATCGCATCGGCGCCCGC
>JAYTNX010000342.1:0-3532 GCA_043748075.1 Pseudomonadota bacterium | reverse complement strand
GAGCTCCTTCGGGTCTCCAGACCCGACACCACGGTCCATGTCAGCGATCCGACGTGGGCGAACCATATCCCGCTGCTGGGCGGCGCCGGATTCAGGATCCAGCGCTATCCGTACTACTCCGCCACGAAGCAGGCCGTCGAGTTCGACCGGATGACGGCGCACCTCGAGACGCTGCCGTCCGGCGCCGTGGTGGTGCTGCACGCCTGCTGCCACAACCCGACGGGTCAGGATCTGACGATCGCCCAGTGGGCCGCCGTCGCCGACATCGTCGCGCGTCGCGGCCTGCTGCCGTTCGTCGACCTGGCCTACCAGGGCCTCGGCGACGACCTGGAACGCGACACCGCCTCGATACGCCTGCTCGCGCGGCAGGTCCCGGAAATGCTGGTCGCGGTCTCGTGTTCGAAGAACTTCGGGCTGTATCGCGAGCGCACCGGCCTGCTGGTCGCGCTGACCTCGTCGGCGGAGCGCGCAGCCATCGCCACGGGCCAGCTCGGCCGTCTGGCGCGCACGATCTACTCGATGCCACCCGATCATGGCGCGGCCATCGTCGATCGCGTGCTCTCGCAGGCGGAGTTGCGCCGCTCGTGGGCCGCGGAACTCGCGGCGATGGCGGCGCGCATCAACGGGCTGCGTGGCCTGCTCGCCGCCGGGTTGAACTCGCGCATCGCGGGCAGCGACTTCTCGTGGATCACGCAGCAGCGGGGCATGTTCTCGCGGCTCGCCCTGACACCGGCCATGGTCGAGACGCTGCGCGATCAGCACCATGTCTATGTCGCCCCGGACGGCCGCATCAATATCGCCGGGGTCAGCGCGGCGAACGTGGATCATGTCGCCTCCGCCCTCGCCGCGGTCATGGCCACGGCACGCGCCTGAGACTGCCGGTTGAGCGCGCCCGCGGCCCTACATCCGGACCTCACGCCCGCCGACCTGCGGGCGTGGTGGATGCCCTTCACGCACAACCGCCACTTCAAGGGGCATCCGCGGCTCATCGAATCGGGCAAGGGCGCGTGGTACACGCTCGCCGGCGGGCAGCGCGTGTTCGACGGGCTGTCGGGCCTCTGGTGTTCACCGCTCGGGCATTCGCCGGACGCCGTCGTGGCGGCAGTACAGCAGCAGGTGGCGACACTCGATTTCAGCCCGAGCTTCCAGATGGGCCACGCGGCGGCGTTCTCGCTCGCCGCACGTATCGCGAGGTTTGCCGGGCGGCCGGACGACCGGGTGTTCTTCGTCAATTCCGGCTCGGAGGCCGTGGACACCGCGCTAAAGGTCGTGGTGGCGTGGCATCGCGCACGCGGCGAGGCCTCGCGCACGCGCATCATCGGCCGCGAGCGGGCTTACCACGGCGTGGGCATGGGCGGCATTTCCGTGGGCGGCATTGCCGCCAACCGCAAGATGTTCGCGCCGCTGATGATTCCCGGCGTGGATCACCTGCCGCACACGTGGGATCCGGCGCAGATGGGTTACTCGCGGGGCCTGCCCTCCTGGGGCCTGCACCTGGCCGACGAACTGGAACGCATCGTGGCACTGCACGATGCCTCGAACATCGCGGCGGTGATCCTGGAACCGATGCAGGGCTCCACCGGCGTCATCGTGCCGCCGCGCGGCTACCTCGAGCGCATCCGCGAGATCTGCACGAAGCACGGCATCCTGCTCGTCTTCGACGAAGTGATCACCGGCTTCGGTCGCCTCGGCACGCCATTCGCGGCAGACTTCTTCGGCGTCAAACCGGACCTGATCGCCTTCGCCAAGGCTGTCAACAACGCCACGGTGCCGCTGGGCGGCGTACTCGTCGCCGATGCGATCTACGAAACCTTCATGACGGGGCCGGAACACCTGATCGAGTTCTTCCACGGCTATACCTATTCGGGCCATCCGCTGGCCGTTGCCGCCGCCCACGCCACGCTCGACGAATTCGAACGCGGCGGGCTCATCGAGCGCGCAGCGCGCCTTGCCCCGGTGCTGGAACGGGCGGTGCACGGCCTGCGCGGCGAACCGCACGTCACGGACATCCGCAATCTCGGTCTCGCTGCCGCGATCGACGTGGCACCGGTGCCCGGTCGTCCCGCGCTGCGCGCGTTCCAGGTGTTCGAGCGGGCGCTCGAGTTCGGCCTGCTGGCGAGGTTCACCGGCGAGACGCTGGCGCTCGCGCCGCCCTTCGTTTCCACGGAGGACGAGATCCTCGCCGCCGTCGATGCGCTGCGTCGCGCGCTGCGCGCCGTACCGACCTGACGTCGGCCTTGACGTGGACGCGACGATGACGGGAAATGGCGTCGACGCAGCGGGCGATCTTCGTCTGCCCCGCACCCGAGGAGAAATCGAATGTCCCAGTCACGATTGCGCCGGACGCTGGTCACGGTCACCGCGTCGCTAGCGCTGATTCCCTCCCTGCTCCCCTATGCCCACGCGGAAATCATCGATACGCCTGCCGTGCTCACCGCCAGCGCTCGCGGCGAACGACTGCGGCAGGTCCACACTGCGCTACGACGCGAGGACGTGGCCGCGCAGCTGGAACAGCTCGGTGTGCACACGGCAATGGTCGAGCAGCGGGTCGATGCGATGACGGACGCCGAACTGCAGGCGTTCGCCACGCGCCTCGAGC
This sequence comes from Pseudomonadota bacterium, assembly GCA_043748075.1. GTDB lineage: Bacteria > Pseudomonadota > Gammaproteobacteria > Steroidobacterales > Steroidobacteraceae > UBA964. Next base: position 933 of record JAYTNX010000342.1, on the reverse strand, counting down.
AGGCGCCGGCGGGCGGCGACGGCTTCGCCCTGGTCGGCCTGGTGTTCGTCGTCCTGATCATCCTCGAGCTGGTCGGCGTCATCGACATCTTCAAGAAGCTCTGAGCGTCGCCCCGCATCCGGCACGTCGCGCCGCTCGCCTCGAGGCGCCCACAGTTTCCCTGCTGCTGTGCCTCGGGCTCGGCGGGTGCGCAGCGCTGCCGGCGCCGTCGCCGGAGCCCGCACAGACACCCGTCGCGGTCGCGGAGTCGTCGATCGCTGCCGCGGCTGCGCTCGGCACCCTCGATTTCGTGCCGTTCCATCCGCAGGCGTTGCACCAGTGCGGGCCTGCCGCACTCGCGACCGTGCTCGGTGCATCCGGACTCGAGGCCGATCCGCAAGCGCTGGCGGAGCGCGTGTATGTGCCGGGCCGGCGCGGCAGCTTCCAGGCCGAGTTGATCGCGGCCACCCGACACGCGGGCCGCATCCCCTACGTCATCGACGGCACGCTCGAGGCGCTGGCTGCAGAGGTCGCGGCGGGGCGGCCGGTGCTGGTGTTGCAGAACCTGGCCCTGCCGCGCCTGCCGCGCTGGCACTATGCGGTCGTCATCGGCGTCGATGCGCGCCGGGTCACGCTACGCTCCGGGCGCCGCGCGACGCTACGCCTGTCACACCGCTCGTTCCTGCGCAGCTGGGCGTGGGCGCAGCGCTGGGGCTTCGTGACGCTGCGCCCCGGAGAATGGCCAGCGCAGCCGGAAACGCGTCGCTGGCTCTCCACGATGTCGGATCTGGAACAGGTCGGCCAGCGCGAGATCGCCGCAAGCGGCTATGACGCGGCCGTGCTGCGCTGGTCGACGCAGCCGCTCGCCTGGTTCGCGCTCGGCAATGCGCGCTATCGCAGCGGCCGGTTGCCCGAAGCACGCGCCGCCTTCGAACGCTCGACGGCGCTCGATCC
>JAYTNX010000341.1:0-1805 GCA_043748075.1 Pseudomonadota bacterium | reverse complement strand
TCAGGTCGAGCTTCACCGGTTCGTCGAGTGCATAGCTGGCGCGGGCGGTGCGGATCGTGAGGCGCTGCTGCCGCGCTTGCGCGAGATCGTGGAGCCGCGCGCGATTCGGCGCCGCCGCCAAGGGCTGCGTGTCGAACGTGAAAGCCAGCGCGGCCAGTTGCGGATTGCCGGTGATCTGCGGATGGTGGACCTCACGCGCATCGACCTTGGCACGGATGTACTCGCCGGCGCGGTCACGCAGCTCCGACAGCGTGATCGGGCGGTGCGCGGTCGCGCTGGTCGCGATCGCCTGCGTGATGGCCGTCGTGAAGATGCCGCCGCTCATGGTGCCGATGGCTTTCTCGCCATCGCCTGCGGCGGTCAGCGATACGAAGTTCTGCCCGGACTCCGCGCCTCGCGACAGGTCGCGCGTGAAGCCGGAACGGCTCTCGGGCATGCCGGGATACACGAAGGACTTCACGAACACCGGTTCCCGGGCGAGGCTGCGATTGTCCATCGTGAAGGATCGCGTCACCGTGCCGGAGTGGCAGGCGTCCACCACCACGAGCACGTTGCGGCTCGGAATTTTGGCGATCAGCGCGCCGATCTGGTCGTCGGTGACGACGCCCTCCAGAGTGGAACGACCCGCCACGGTCCGGCGACGCATGTCGTGGGTCACCAGCACTTCATCGGCGCGATCGCTCTCGTCGCCGTCCCGGTCGGGGACGTTGCTGCCATGACCGCTGAAGTAGAACACCACCCGGTCGCCCGGCTTCACGCCCTCGCGCAGCCAGGTGGAGAACTCGCGCACGACGGCCGTCGAGGTCGCCTGCTCGTCGAGCAGCGTATGGATCTGGCGATTCTCGAAACCGAGGCGGTTGAGCGTTTCGCGCATCCGCTCGAGGTCCAGGTCGATCGCCGGCAGGTCGATGCCCGGGTACTGGTATCGGCCCACCCCGACCAGCAGCGCGCGCGATTCCGCGAAAGCCGGCACGAACGCCGTGGCGTTTGCGGCGACCGCCAGCAGGGCCATGGCCCATCGAGTCGTCCGGGAGGTGCGTGGGCCCGCCATCGTCAGTGCGCCGCGACGCCGAGATTGCGGATTTCGACGCGGCGATTGGCGGCGGCGCCTGGGTGCGTTGGGTCGAGCAGCTCGTCTTCGCCGAAGCCCCGCGCGTCCAGCCGCTCGGCGGCGACGCCGGCGTCGATCAGGCGACGCCGTACCGCATCCGCCCGCCGGCCCGAGAGCCGGCGGTTGTAGGCCGCATCGCCGCTGGCATCGGTGTGGCCGGCGATCAGGAATCGGTAGGGGCCGAGCTCGGCCGAGCGCAACGCGCCCGCCAGCTGCTGCAGTTGCGCAGCCGCAGCGGGTCGCAGCGCGCTCGAATTGATCTCGAACGGGACGTCGAGCGCGACGCTGGCCGCCGCCGGTTGTGCCGACATTCCGCCCTCGGCGACCGTCGCTTCCGTCGCGGTCGTGCCGCCCGCCGGCATCGCCTGGCCACCCGGGACATCCGGGGTGGTCGTCTCGGCGCGCGGCGCGATCCGCAGGCCGCGTGTGCGCGGCGCCGACAGCGCCCGCTCGATGTCACGCTGCGGCATGACCTCCGGCGCGGTCGCGCCGGGCGGCGCCGCGGTCTGCGCCAGCGACTGCAGCGGCAGGGCGGTCAAAGCGAGCATCGACAGCAGCGCCGCGGCCCGGGCGGAGGCGCATTCACGCGGTACGGTGGTGTGCATCATGGTCGGGTGTCCGGCGTGTTCGGGTTCGAGTTCGGGTTCGCGGGCGACGTGACGGCGCGCTGCGCTGCGTCGAAGCGCGCGCGAGC
>JAYTNX010000340.1:0-1571 GCA_043748075.1 Pseudomonadota bacterium | reverse complement strand
GTCCTGCGCGCCCGGCAGGCCGGGTGCGAGGTGCAGGCCGCGCAGCACCGAAAACGGCAGTGAGCAGATGCAGGTCCTGGCGCGGTAGGTCGTGCCGTCGGCGCAGGTCGCCGCGACGCCCTGGTCGTCATGGGCAATGGCCACCACTTCCCGGCCGCGGTGCACTTCGCGGGCGAGCCGCGCGGCCATGGCCTCGGGCAGCTTCTGGTTGCCGCCGACGACACTCAGCGACTGCAGCGAGATCGCGATGTTCTGCTTCACGAAGCAGTCGTTGAAGAGGTGCATCAGCACCGAGACGTCGTGGCCGGAGGAGCCGAAATAGGGATTCACGGAGAACGCGAGCGTCGCAGCCGCGTCATCGAGACCGAGCTTGCGCGCGTAGTCGTGCGCCGCGATGTCGAGCGACGCGTGCGTCGCAGCGAGCCAGTCCTCGGGCGCCGCGAGCGGGTTGTTGCGACTGATCAGGCCGCCGGACACTTCCCACGGCAAGCGCTCGCGCAGCGGCCCCTGGAACGGGTTGCGCGGATGCCCGGCCCAGCGGTCGCGCGGGATCAGTTCGCCGCCGAGCACCAGTTCGAGCTGCGGCTGCAGTGCGCGGCGCGGCGAGTAGTCGAGCAGCGGCAGGTTCGACTGGCGGACGCGATCCAGCACGCGCCCGTACGCACCGCCGAAGGAATTGCCGCCGACTTCGGGTGCGCCAGGCAGGTGGAAGAGCGAATGCACCCGGCCGCCGATGCGATCGCGCGCCTCGATCACCTGCACCCGGGCGCCGTTCTCCTCCAGCAGCAGCGCCGAGTGCAGCCCCGAGAGCCCGGCACCGATGACCAGCACGTCGGTGTCGGTCGCCGTCGTGGCGCGGCGCTTGCCCGCCGCGGCCGGCGCGCCGGGCACGCCCGGGGCGACCACCGCGGTGGCTGCGGCGGCCGACACGGCGAGGAACTGACGGCGGTCGAGCCGGGGTGGGCGGGGCGGCATGGGGATGTCCTGGCGGCAGCGATCGCGTCACCTTGCCAGATCCTCGCGGGCGGAGTGAGCCGCCCCTCTTGGCGGGGCCGGCATGCGGGCAGAACGCGGAGTACAGTGCTGCCGTCCATTACAGGAGGGAGTCCGATGCCGAGACGATCGCAGCCATCGCCCGTAAACCGGCGTACGTGGATCAAGGTCGCCGCCAGCGCGGCCTCGGGCGTCGTGCTCGGCGCCGCGGGCGGGGCAACGTCGGCCGCCGAACCCGGCCGGACGGCGTTTCCGGCGCGGCCCCGCCCGGCGGGTCCCGCGGCGTTCGATCCCATTTCGCTGTATCGCAAGCTGCACTATCGCAGCGATGCGGGGCTGCTGTGGTGGTGGTTGCAGGGGCCGAAGTACGGACAGGTCGGCACCACGCTCACGCCGCTGTACAGCACGCGCGTCGGCACGCTGCAGCGCGTGACGCCGCGTGCGGACGGCGGCTTCGACCTCACCTCGCTGGAGATGGTGTTCCTCGCCGACCTCGACAGCGGTGCGCGACTGACGCAGTGGCGCAATCCGTATACCGGGGAAACACTCCCGGTGAAGTTCGCACCGCTCGGTCCAAC
>JAYTNX010000339.1:0-35011 GCA_043748075.1 Pseudomonadota bacterium | reverse complement strand
CAGCACATGCGTCAGCACCTCATCCGTACTGCTATAGGTTTGATAGCTGGTGGTGCCTATATCCATTGGACTAGAGGCCGATTTTGCATAAAAACGCTGGATTTTGGAGCCTTCCATGACCGAAGCGTTGTCCGAATACGCGATCACGGTGTGCTGCGGCGCCAGCCTGTGCGTGTGGCGGATCATCGCGAACAGGCTGTGCTCCTGGCGCTGGCCGTCGATTTCAAAGCTGGCGTTGAAGATCTTGTGGCGGCAGTGCTCGCTGTTGGCCTGCGCGAACATCATCAGCTCGACGTCGGTCGGATCGCGACCGAGCGCGGCGAAGGCCTGAAGCAGGTAGTCGATCTCGTCGCCCGAGAGCGCGAGGCCTAGCTCCGTGTTCGCCGACACCAGCGCCGCGCGCCCGCGCTCCAGCGACACACGCCGCAGCGGCCGTGGCTCCGCATGATCGAACAGCGCGTCAGCCGCGCCGAGCTCGTAGAGCGCCGACTCGGTCATGCGATCGTGCAGCAGCGGCGCCAGCGCCGCGAGCCGCGGCCCGGCGAGGGCGACATCGCGCGACTGCAGCCGGTAGGCGATGCCCCGCTCGATGCGCCGTATCGCCTCGAGCCCGCAGACCCGCGCGATGTCGGTCGCCTTGCTCGACCAGGGGGAGATCGTGCCGGCGCGCGGCACGACCAGCACCAGCTCGCCAGCCTCCGGCGCCGCGCTGAAGCCCGGCGTGACGGGCTCACGCGGGCCATAGCGCAACAGCGCCTCGAGTCGGGCCGACTCCTCCGGCGTCAGCGGCCGTGCGGCATCGACCAGATGGACCCAGCGTGCCTCGACCGCGGCCACGGCCGATTCCTCCGCCGACAGGCGCTCGAGGAGCTTCGCGACCCGGAACGGGGAGAGCGCGGAAGTGCCGCGAAGGACGAACATGCCGGGAGCGGCTATTTCTTGGTGCCGGGCTCACCCGCGGGCGGCGTGAACACGGGCGAGATCGGGAACGGCGAGACGTTGGACCCTTCGAGGGCGGTGATCTTGCTGACGCCGTTCTTGGCGACCTCGTCGATGCGCAGCACCGACTGTATCGGCAGGAAAGTGCGTTTCACGCCGGCAAACTCGGCCTTGATGCGCTCCTCGCCCGGGTCGAGCACCACCGAGGCGCGGGTGCCGAACACGAGGTCTTCCACTTCCACGAACCCGAACAGGCTGCCGTAGCTGACCTTGCGGGCGTAGATCTCGTAAACCTTGCCTTGATTCACGAAGGCGATCTTGAAAATGTGACTTGCGGCCATCGGCTTGGCATAACCGGTTGATAACGTGGGCGCTCATTATAGGGCCGAAGCCTGCCGCTCCGTCGGCTGGTGAGTGCCTGGCCGCCCGGCCGGGACCGGGCGAACTGTCCACGACGAGGCCTGAATCCGGACCATGGCTCTAAGACTGCGCGTCGTCAGTGAACATCGCCGTGCGCTGGGCCAGCGCGGCACGATCGTGTTCGGGGCAGGCGGGGGCACTGTCGGGCGCTCGGCCGAGAACGACTGGGTTCTGCCAGACCCGTCGCGCTACGTCTCGGGCCGCCACGCCAGGATCCTGTTTCGCCACGGCAGCTATTTCTTCGAAGACACCAGCACCAACGGCACCTACCTGAACGACACCGATTCGCCAATGCCGAAGCAGACGCCCTGCGAGCTGCACAACGGCGACGTGCTGGTGGTGGGCGAGTACCACATCGTCGTCTCAATCGACGGCGCCATCGAAGGCTCACCGGAGCGCACGGCGACGGTCGACCTCGAGCAGCAACTGCTCGGCGACTCGGGCGTGCGCGCCGCAGCGACCCTGCCGCCGCAGGTGGAGGGCCACCTCGACGCGTCGCTGAACACCAGCACGTTGTTCGGCGACGCTGCGCAGAGCGACAACTTCCGCGTGGGCAATGCCTTCGGGCAGGCCGTCGTGGTGCCATTTGGGAACGCGCGCACGGCGTCGCGCCCGGCAGCGCCGGCCGAGAACTCGGACATCATCGCGGCGCGCCGGATGGAACGTTTGCAGAAGCTGGTCCGGGAGCGCGATTCCGGCGGCGCCGCGACCGCATTGCCCGCCGATGCCCGCCCGGGACTGGAGGCGTTGTGCCGCGGCGCCGGTCTCGAGCCCGGCGCGCTGCCTGGGGAATCGGCGGCGGCGATGCTGCAACTGGCGGGACGCCTGTTGCGCGAGGCCATCGTGGGCCTCAAGGATCTCGACCTGAAGCAGAACGAACACGGGCAGACGTTTGGACTCGGCTCGCTGCGGACCGGGAACGAGGACCCCCCGTTCAAGCTCTCGACGCCGGCCGATGAACTGCTGCGACAGATGCTCGCCAGCCATGACAGCCGGCGGCTCGACGCTGGCCAGTGGCTGCGCCAGAACTTCGATCAGGCCAAGCGGCACGACGAGGGGCTGGCCGCGGGCGCCCTCGCCGCCTGCGAGGAGCTGATCCGGCAGCTCGAGCCGAAGGAGCTCGAGGGACGCTTCGAGCGCTCCGCCAAACGCAACCTGATGGGCGCGCGACCGTCCAACTGGGAGCTCTACCGCGAGCTTCACAAGACCCTGACCGAGACCCCGGTGGCTGGCACGTTGCCGCACCTGGCGGCGGAGAAATTCGCCGGCGCCTACCGGGACGCGATCAAGCCCCCGGTGCGGGATTGAGCCGCTGGACATCCTGCGGAAATGGCGGCCGGAAGGAAGTGGCGGAGAGGGTGGGATTCGAACCCACGTGCCGGGATTAACCGACCATCCGATTTCGAGTCGGCGCCGTTGTGACCACTTCGGTACCTCTCCGGAACCCACTATTCTAGCGGAACATGGCGGCTGAAGTGACAGGCCTGAACGGCGTTCGTGGCGGCCCGTCCCGGTGGCGGTGGGGCCTGATTGCGCTGGTGATGGCAGCCCTGCCGGCCTGCGCCGCCGAGGCCCCCCCGGTGGTGGCGCCTACGCCCGCCTCGATCAAGGCGCGCGGCGAATTGCGGGTGGCCATGCTGAACGCCCCGACGGTCTACTACCTCGGCACACATGGCCCCGAAGGCCTGGAATTCCAGCTGGCCCGCGATTTCGCGCGCAGCCTCGGCGTACGGCTGCAGGTCGTGCAGTTGCCGAGCCGTACCGCGCTGCGCAGCGCACTGGCCGAGGGCCGGGCGGATCTCGCCGCCGCGCAACTGACCTTTGGCCCCGAGTGGCAAGCGCAGGGCCTCGCCGCTGCACCCTACGACCAGGTGGTGCAGCACTGGGTCTATCGGCGGGGCCGCCCCAAACCCTCGGGCCTAGCAGACCTGGCCGCGGCGCGGATTGTCGTCATGGAAGACAGCGCCGAGGCGGCCTTCCTCGAGAGCTGGACCCGGCAATCGAAGGTCGACCTGGAATGGGTCGTCATCCCGCGCGACGGCGGCATCGACGCACTCGATGCCGTGGGCGGCGGTACCGCGGACGTGGCACTGGTGGACGCCAACGAGTTCGCCTTCGCGCGGCCGCTGCATCCGGAAGTGAGCGTCGCGTTCACGCTGTCGCAAACGCGGCCGGTGCAGTGGATTCTGCCGCGCGGTGCGCAGGAACTGCGTGCTGTCGTCGACGGCTGGTTCGCGCGCGAGCGGCAGTCGGGCCGCCTGGCCGAGGCCGGCCGTCGCGCCCTGCAGGCGCCGGGGCAGATGCGCCGACTGACCGCGCGGGAATTCCGCTCGAACCTCGAGCAGCGCCTGCCGCCACTGCAGCCGTACTTCGAACAGGCCTCGGTGCAGACCGGGGTCGACTGGCGGATTCTCGCCGCACTCGCCTACCAGGAATCGCAGTGGGACGCGCGCGCCGAATCTCCGAACGGGGCGCGCGGCATCATGATGCTGATGCCCGAAACCGCCGCCGAGGTCGGCGTGCGCGATCTCTTCGATGCCCGCGAAAGCATTCTGGGCGGCGCGCGCTACTTCCTGAAGGTGCTGGGCCAGACTCCGGCACGGATTCCGGAGCCCGACCGAACCTGGTTCGCGATCGCGTCCTACAACATGGGCTACGGTCACCTCGAGGACGCGCGCGTGATCACCCAGACTCGCGGCGGCAATCCGGATCGCTGGGCAGACGTGCGCGAGAGCCTGCCGCTGTTGTCCGACGAGGCGTTTTACCTGCAGGCCCGCAACGGCTACGCACGCGGCTGGGAAGCGCAGTACACGGTGGACCGCGTCCGCCAGTTCGCGAACGTCTTGGAGTGGCGATCCACCGCGCGGCACCAGCCGGACAGCGGTGCGCGAGTCAGCGCCAGTTCGGGAACTTCGAACGCAGGTGGCGTTGCTCCCGGAACATGACCGAGAGGTCGATCCTGGACGGTTCGGCGATCCGGAATTCGGACCGCTGCTGTTCCACTAGCCCGCGGGCGCTGCCGCCGGCGCCATCTTCGCGGCCCGCCAGTCGCCGAACAGGTAGTAGGCCACGGTGAGACCGGCCGCGACGATCGCCGAGATCGAGAAACTCCACCAGACCGCATCCGCTCCCCAGCGACCCACCGTCAGGTAGGCCATCGGGGCGCGCACGCCCAACAGGGCAATCGCCAGGACCACCAGCGGCACGATGACCGCGCCAGCCGCGCGCACCACGCCCGACAGTACCATCGAGATGCCGAACAGCGGGAATGACCAGAGAACGATGTAGTTGATGTGCTCGGCGATACCAACCGAGACGCTGCCCGCAGGCAGGAACACGCCAATCGCGTGCTGGCTCAGGAGATAGATCAGCACCACCGGGACGCCGGTCAGCGCGAAGTTGAACAGCACGCCGTAGCGCGCGGTCTGCCCGACACGATCCCACAGCCCGGCGCCGATATTCTGCGCAGCCATCGAGGAGACCGCCGCGCCGAGCGCGAGCGCCGGCATCTGCACGTAGTTCCACAATTGCATCGAGGCGGCAAAGGCCGCGGCCGTATCGGAACCGAAGCGGTTCACCACACGCATGAACAGCACCATGCTCGAGGACAGCACGATCATCTGCAGGCCGATCGGAATGCCCTTGGTGACCAACGTGCGCACGATCGACCAGTCGATCTTCAGCAGGTGGAACTCGCCCTTGTGCAGCGCCAGCGGGTTGCGACGCTTGTAGACGTGCCGCACCAGCGCCACCAGGCTCACGACCTGCGCCACCAGCGTGGCCGTCGCCGAACCGGCGATGCCGAGCGCCGGAATCGGCCCCACGCCGAAGATGAAGACCGGGTTCAGCACGATGTCCAGCACGACCGAGAGCACGAGGTAGTAGAACGGGGTCTTCGAATCGCCCGCCCCGCGCAACGCGGCGTTGATGAAGAAAAAGCCGTAGGACGCGGGCAGCGCGAGGAAGATCACGCGCATGTAGGCGACCGCGAAGGGCATCGCGTCGTGCGGCGTGCCCATCCACTCCAGCACGTGCGAGCTGAACACCATGCCGACCACGGCGAACAGCACCGCGAGCAGCATGAAGAACGTGGCACTGGTGCCGACCACACGCTTGGCCTCCTCGGGCTTGCGGGCACCGACGCTCTGCGCGATCAGGATGGTCGAGGCCATCGTGATGCCGAACACGCCGCCGAGCAGCAGGAACATCACGATGTTGGCGTTGTTGGTCGCCGTCAGTGCAGCGGTGCCGAGGTACTTGCCGACCCACACGGCATTGACCGAGCCGTTGACCGACTGCAGCACGTTGCCCATCAGGATCGGCAACGCGAACGCAAACAGGGTGCGCGGGATCGAACCGGTCGTCAGCGAGGAACTGGCCGGCCTCATGCGCGGCGCTCGGCGAAAAACTGCCGCAGGGTCGAGCCGCATTCCTCGGCCAGCACGCCACCGAACACGTCGACGCGATGGTTCAGCTGCGGGATCGAGAACACGTCGGCGATGCTGCCGGCGGCGCCGGCCTTGGGATCCCAGGCGCCGAACACCACGCGCTCGACGCGCGCATGGACGATCGCGGAGGCACACATGATGCAGGGTTCCAGGGTCACATAGAGCGTGGTGCCGGGCAGTCGATAGTCGCCGGCGCCAGCGGCCGCTGCGCGCAGCGCCTCGATCTCGGCATGGGCGGTCGGATCGCAGCGCTCGATCGGGCAGTTGACGCCCTCGCCGAGCGTCTCCTCACCGCGCACGACGATCGCGCCGACCGGCACCTCGCCACGGGCTGCGGCGGCGCGCGCCAGCCCCAGTGCGCGCTGCATGTGGTCAGTGTCGAGAGTCGGGGGCATGGCGGGACGTCCTGTTCCGGGGTGGCGGGTCATCGCGGCGGGAGCCGGCCGGCGCGACGGCGGGATGATAAGGCAGGCCGGCAACGGACCACGGCGCTTTCCTGCACTGCGGCAGCGCCGCGGTCATCGGGGCGCCGACCGGCGGGCAGGCCGGGAGTCGCTTGCACTAGTAGACGCCGGCTCCTATCCTCGATGCGCCGGCGATCGGGCTTCCTACCGGCGCGCCAGGCAAGGAGAGGCGGATGAGCGGCGAGCCGGAAGGCAGGCGGGGCGCCCCTCCACTCGATTTCGACGGCCTGCGGCCGCCGGCCCCGTGGATCACCCCCGCACACCGCGCCTGGCGCGACCAGGTCCGGGCGTTCGTCGACACCCACGTAGCCCCCCACATTGCCGCCTGGGACGCCGCCGGCACCTTTCCCGACGGGTTGTACCGGACGGCAGCCCGCGACGGCATCCTGGGCCTGGGTTTCCCCGAGGCACTCGGCGGACATCGGCCGGATGCTGATCCGGGTTATCGCATCCTCGCCGCCGAGGAGTTGCACCGGCTCGGCACCGGCGTCGTCTTTGCCGATCTGGCGACCCACTGGATCGCCCTGCCCCCGGTGGTGACCCTGGGAACGCAGGCGCTGCACGAGACGGTGGTGCGCCCGGTGCTCGCCGGCGAGCGTCGCATCGCCTTCGCGGTCACGGAACCGGCGGGCGGCTCCGATGCCGCGGCGCTGACCGCCCGAGCGGAGCGGCGCGGCGACGCCTGGGTGGTCAACGGCAGCAAGACACTGATCTCCGGCGCGATGCGCGCCGACTTCCTGCTGACAGCGGTGCGCACCGCGAGCGCCGGTGCGGGCGGGATCTCACTGCTACTCGTGGACGCGACCACGACCGGTGTGACCCGCCACCCCGTGCCGGGGCTAGCCTGGTACAGCGCGAGCAACGGCGCGATCGACTTCCGCGACGTCGTCGTCCCGGCAGAGCGCCTGATCGGCGTCGAGAACCGCGGCTTCGCCAGTCTGGTGCCGCAGTTCAACCTCGAGCGCCTCTGCGGCATCGCCGCGACGCTGGCCATGTCGCGGGTCTGCCTCGCCGAGGCGATCGCCTGGTGTCGAACGCGCCAGACCTTCGGCCAGCGAGTGATCGACCACCAGGCCGTCCGCCACCGGCTGGTCGACCTGGTGCGACTGGTGCACGCGGCCTACGCCTGGCTCGACCAGTGCGTCTGGCGCGTGCAGTGCGGCGAGATGCCGGTGGCCGACATCGCGATGCTGAAAGTGCAGGCGACACGCACGCTCGAGCGCAGTTCCCGCGACTCTATGCATCTGCTCGGCGGCGCGGCCTGGACCGGCGGCAGCCGCATCGAGCGCGCCTACCGCGAGGCGCGGATCTTTGCGCTCGGTGGTGGCACCGAGGAAATCCTCGACGACCTCACCGCACGCCAGCTGAAATTCTGACCGCTACCCCACCGAGGAGAAACCCATGTCCGCGAAGACCGAGACGCTGAAGGCGATCATGCAGGCCAACCTCGACAAGGACACCGAGGCCTTCCTCGCGCACCTCACCGAGGACGTCGAGTACCACTACCACATGACCTCACGGCCGCTGCTGGGCAAGGCCTGGGTACGCAAGTTCATGGACAAGTACCGCGCGGTCACGGCCGACTCGCTGTGGCGGATCGAGCGTACCGCCGAGGGCCCGGACTTCCTGATGGTCGAGGGCTACGAGGAATACACCGACACCCGCAGCGGCAAGCGCGTCGCGCATCCCTACATGGGGATCCTGGAGTTCCGCGGCGAGAAGGTGGCGAAGTGGCGCGACTATTTCGAGATGAACGCGGAAGTGCCGGCGACGGCCACGGGCTGAGCCTTTGGGCGAGTGGCTGAAAATCTTCGCCGCCGCGGCGGTGCTCGTCCCCGCCACGCTGCTGCCGATCATGAACCCGCTAGCGAGCGCGCCGGTGTTCCTCTCGGTGACCGGCGGCAGCGAGCGCCTCACGCGCGTCATGGCGCGACGCGTGGCGATCAACTGCTTTTTCCTGCTGGTCGGCGCGCTGTTGATCGGCGGCTACGTGCTGGATTTCTTCGGTCTGTCGATTCCGATCGTGCGCGTTGCAGGCGGGCTGGTGGTCGCCGCCTCCGGATGGCGCATGCTGAACGACACCGGCCAGGATGCGATCCAGCAGTCGGTCGCCGACTCGACCGGCATGATGTCCGAGGTCGAAATCGCCCAGCGCAGTTTCATGCCGATGAGCTTCCCGCTGACCGTCGGCCCGGGGACGATCGCGGCGACCATTGCGCTCGGCTCGAAGCGACCCGAGCAGGCGATCAACCTGATCCCGCAGGCGGCCGGCGCGCTCGTCGGCCTGACGCTGGCGGCCGCGGTGGTCTATCTCACCTACCGCTATTCGGGAACGCTGCTGATAAAGCTCGGCCGCACCGGCACGATGGTGCTGATGCGACTCGCGGCCTTCATCCTGCTCTGCATCGGCATCGAGATCCTGTGGAGCGGGCTCGCGGAACTGGTGCGGATGGTTTGACGACGAGGACCTGATCGCGCGGGCCACATTCCTGGGGACTCACGTTGGACGATCATTCGGATACGAGCGTAATTGTTGGGCGATCGGCAATGCGCAAGGCCCAGTGGCACATCCTGCCGCTGATCGCGCTGGCCTATCTTTTCGCCTACATGGATCGCGTGAACGTCAGCTTCGCCGCGACGCAGATGAACGCGGATCTGAAGTTCAGCGCGACGGTCTACGGGCTCGGTGGCGGGCTGTTCTTCCTGGGCTATGCGCTATTCGAGATCCCGTCGAACCTCATGCTGGTCCGCTTCGGTGCGCGCAAGTGGATCGCGCGGATCATGGTCACTTGGGGGCTGCTGTCGGCGGGCATGATGTTCGTGCAGACGCCGATGCAATTCTATGTCCTGAGGTTCCTGCTCGGCATCGCCGAGGCCGGGTTCTACCCAGGCGTGATCTATTACTTCTCGGGCTGGTTCCCGGCCTGCCATCGCGGGCGGGCGGTCAGCCGCTTCTACGTCGCGAGCCCGCTAGCCTCGGTCGTCATGGGCGCCATGTCGGGCTGGTTGCTGAGTCTCGACGGCCTCACCGACCTGCGAGGGTGGCAATGGCTGTTCCTCGTCCAGGGACTTCCGTCCGTGCTGGTCGGCCTGATTGTGCTGCGGTTCCTGCCCGACACACCGGCGACTGTCCGCTGGTTGAGCCAGGCCGAGAAGGACTGGATACAAACCCGATTGGCGGAGGAGCAGGCGCGCATTGGGGAGCCCCGGCGTCACAATGTGCTCGCGGCATTCCGCAACCCGCGGGTGCTGTTACTCGGCGCCATGGGCTTCATGACGATTGGCACCATTACGACCTTCATCCTGTCCGCACCGATGGTGCTTGCCGGGAGTACGGGCCTCGAAGCCAGGCATGTCGGCTATCTGATCAGCGTCGGAGGCCTCGTCGGCGCCATTGCAACGCTCTTCGCCGGTGGTTATGCGGACCGTCATGGCGATCGCTTCATCAACGCCTTCTGGTGCGTGGTCGTGACGGCCGGCGCGTTCCTGACCTTGGCGTTCTCGCCTGCGCCCGTCATCGCCGTGCTGGCCTACCTGGCGTTCGCCGCCACCTGCTTCACGGTGCCTGCGCTGATCTCATCGGGCTGGGCAGAAGTCCTACATGTGCGCGAGTTGGCCGTGGGAGCGGCGGCCATCAACACGATCTGCCAGATCGGCGCATTCGTGACGCCTTTCGCCTGGGGAGTGTTGAGGGACGGGACGGACAGTTTCCAATGGGGGTTGATCCTGCTCGTGGTGATGGCGCTGGTCGAAGCCGGATTGCTCCTGCTGCTGCGCGCGCAGGTGCGCCGCCTTCAGCCCGGCAGCTCGGCCTGCAACCAGGGCATCGCTTCAGGGTAGTAGGTGCGCCGGCAACCGACGTCATTGTGGCCCTGGTTACACTGCCGACCATGGAGACGCTGATGGACGACGGTCTCATCGTCCGCTATGTGGCCTATCCGACACGGCGTGTGCATTGGAACTGCCACCATGGTGTCACTCAGCGAGTGACCAGTATGGTGAAAGCAATTCTTGCCGCCAATCGGACCATCGGCACCAACAACGCCGAACCGGCAACTCATCACCCGCCGAGTGGCCTTTCGGACCGCTTCGCGCTCGGTTTCACCAAGCTGCTCAGACTCAGCGCCGATACTTTCTTCGCCAAGCGCTACGGACATCGCGCCGTTGTCCTCGAAACCGTGGCCGCGGTCCCCGGCATGGTGGGGGCCATGCTGACGCACTTCAAGTGCCTGCGGCGCATGGTCGATGACCAGGGGTGGATTCGCACGCTCATGGAAGAAGCCGAGAATGAGCGCCTGCATCTCATGACTTTCGTCGAGATTGCAAAGCCCACCTTCTTCGAGCGGCTGGTCATCCTTTTCGCCCAGGCGATTTTCTTCATCGGCTTCTTCCTCCTTTACCTCGTGTCCGCGCGCACCGCGCACCGCGTCGTCGGGTACTTCGAGGAAGAAGCGGTGATCTCCTACACGCTCTACCTGCAGGAGCTCGACGAAGGCCGTTCGCCTAACGTCCCGGCGCCGGCCATCGCGAGACACTATTGGAGACTGCCTGATGACGCGACGCTGCGCGATGTCGTGATGGTCGTGCGGGCGGACGAGGCTCACCACCGCGACATCAATCATGGATTCGCGAGCCTACTGGCCGGCAGACCCGTCGATGAGCGCGCCGCGGCTCCCTATCCCCCGCATGCCGATGACGTTCGGCCTCTGGCGGAATGAACCGAAGCACCATCCTGATCGGAAGCGGAGCGCTGTCTACGCCGTTTGACCGATGCGACGGATCTCCCGTCTGAAGTTGACGGCGTAGCATTCACAGCATGCACGCGCCAGCCAGGCCGATGCTCAGATTCGTGGCGACCGCGCTCGTGCTGACGTTGTCTGCCTGCGCCAGTTTCCGCCCGCTGCCCGCACCGCCTGCGGCCGACGCCGAGCCCGAGCTCTCGACGCTGTCGGTTATCGGTCCGAACGGCCAGTTGGCCCGCCAGGCGCGGAAGCGCCTCACGCAGCGGCTGAGCCGCTTCGGCGACGACAACCTACTGAAGCGTCACCTTGCCACGATGCAAGCAGTCAGCGACGCGCCGCTGATTACCGGCAATCGCGTCAAGCTGCTGGTCGATGGCCCGCGCTCCTATGCCGCGATGTTTGCGGCCATCGCTGGTGCAAAGCAGCACATCAACATCGAAATGTACATCTTCGACGAGGCGCACCAGGGTGGGCAGGCCATTACGGATCTGCTGGTCGACCGCGCGACCCACGGCGTGGCGATCAATGTGATGTACGACGCGGTGGGCTCCAGCGCCACGCCACCGGAGGTATTCGACAAGCTACGCGTCGCCGGCGTGGCGCTCTGCGCGTTCAACCCACTGGATCCGACCGCCAGCCGCACGGGGGACTTCACGCAGCGCGACCATCGCAAGATTGTCGTCGTCGACGCGCAGATGGCCTTCACCGGCGGCATCAACTTCAGCGCCGCCTACACCAGCAGCTCGCGTTCGCGTCGCCCCCGGATAGTCGACGCCAAAAAGGAGGGCTGGCGCGACACACAAATCCAGGTGCAGGGGCCCGCTGCGCTCGAGATGCAACGGCTGTTCCTGCAAACCTGGACCAAACAGAAATGCCCGGACATGGCGGCGCTCAACTACCTGCCCGCGCCGCTCGAGGCGGGCAGTACGTTATTGCGGATCGACGCAAGCTCCGTCGACTCGCACCGCAACGAGACCTATATCGCCGCGCTTTCGGCGGTCACCTTCGCCGTGAAAACGATCGACCTCACGATGGCGTATTTCTCCCCGGACAGTCAACTCGAGGACGCGTTGCGCGACGCCTCCAGGCGCGGCGTGAAGGTGCGACTGCTGTTGCCAGGCCTGAGCGACTTCGGCGGCATCGTTGAAGCCGGCCGCGCTCACTACAGCAGGCTGCTCAAGGACGGCATCGCGATCTACGAGGAGCGGCGTTCCCTACTACATGCGAAGACGCTCGCGATAGACGACATCTGGAGCACCGTGGGATCGGCCAACTGGGACTGGCTCAGCTTCGCGCGCAATGACGAGATCAACATCGTCGTGATCGACCAGGGGTTCGCGGGCGAAATGCGCGCGCTGTTCGAAGAGGATTTGAGGCAGGCCACGCCGATCACGGCGAACGAGTGGAAGAAGCGGCCCTTTGCACAGAAGATGCGCGAGCGCTTCTGGGTAATCTGGGAGCGCATGCTTTGATGGAACCCGACCGGTTCCGCGCCGGCATTGGCGGCCCGCATTAACCGTCGTTGGTCGCTTTCAGGGCCGCGCAATCGGCGTCCTGGGCGCGACCGGGGTCGATGAAGGCCGCGATAGCCGCAAGCGGCGTGCGCAAGCGCACCCCGACGTGCTTCGGGTGGCCACGAATCTGGAAGTCCAGCGCCTCGGAGTCCAGGTCGACCCCGCCTGTCCCGGCAATCAGCACCGGCTCGGTGTCGAAGACGAGCGCCTTCGACGTCAGCGTGCCGTCGGCACTCGCGGCCAGCTCGTGCGGAGAGCGCCCCCTTCCAGCAAGTTGCAGCCGCCCGCGCATCAGTCCCTCGAGCGGGGGCTGGTCCTCGTCGCGGCGGCCGAATTGACCGAGCTGCAGCCCGTCGATGGCCAGCGCGACTCGCGTGGCGAACAGGTCCTTTGATCCGTCGAACGTCCACTGCCCGGTCGCGCTACCGTCGGCGAACTCTGCGGACACCGGCGCTGCGGTCAGTACGCCGCGGTCCACCTTGACGTGCGCGACCAGGGTGTTGAGCTTCAGCTTGCCCAGGTCCACAAGACGCAGCTGCCCGGAATGGAGATCCGCGGTGAGCTGCGTTCGCGCGCCGGTGGAGTCGACGTGCACGATCCCCGCGATATCGCTCTCACCGGTCTCGCCGTGCACCTTCGTGAACGTGAACTGCAGCCCCGAGCGCTGCAGCTTGCCCGACATGCGATAGGAGCCGGTGTCGGGGAAGATCACACCGACGAGGAAGTACAGGTCCTTCGGGTCCTCGCCGCTCGCCTCCAGTGTCGACTGCAGCTTGCGCACGTCGAAGGGACTGGCCAGCGCGCCGTGACCGACAATGGTCGAGCCGCTGGAACGCTCCTCGAAGCGGAAACGATAGCGTTTGTCGCGGCGCGCCGTGGCCAGCGAATCCGCGACGATCGCCAGTGTCATGGGTCGGGTATTCAACCGACCAGCGCCATCGATCCGCAGGTTGTCCGCACCGAGGCCGATCGTAGAGACCTTGCCGTCGAAGGTCAGGTGGCGCCGCGCGTCGCGCAGGTGTACCCACGCATCGGGCACCGAAAGGCTACCCATCAGCGGTGGACGCGTGCGGCCCATTCGACCCGAAGTGGAGCGCCAGTTGGCCTTGCCAGACGCGTCGCGCGACAAGTTGAACGTGGCGGACTGCAATTCGAGGCGACGGAAGCGCAGCGGCTCGGCCAGGGTGGGCGTCTCGAGGTCGAACGATACCTTGCCAATCTCAGCCAAGATACCGGCAGGCATCCACGGTGGGTTTTGGATCACGACCCGTTCGGCCGTCAGCGAGGGATGTCGCGAGATCAAGTGCGTGGTTACTGGCCCGAGTACGCGGATCTCCCGATGTGCCTTTGCGACGAACAGCTTGCGGATGGGCTCGTGCAGATAGCCTGCCTCAACCAGTGCCGCAGTGCCGATCACCCCTGCCAGGAGCAGCGCGATCAGGCCTGCCAATGCGACGAGCGGCCACTTCAGCCAGCGGAGTGATGATGCGAGGTCTCTCACGATCCACCACAGTGCGACGCCAGCGAGGTCATGTCTGTGGGCCTAGACGCATAGCACGGGCTGGTCGGCAGGTCGTCGGTCGATGGCAATACCCGCAAACCGAGCCGCCAGCGCATCGCTCGGCTCGGTGAACTTCCTCGCATTGGTCTTCTGCAACTGCGTCGAGTTGTGCAGCCTCCCGCAAATTCCTGGCAGACGCTCGAGATGCGCAATGCCAAGGAGACCACATTCGGGCTCGCATCGAGCATGCGGCAGCAGGAATCGGCGCTCATCGTCCTCCAGTTCTCGCTGAACCTGCTGCACCGGGCGATCGCGAGTCGCGAGCAGCGCCGCAAGCAAAGCCGGCTCCGCGGTCATTCTCCGAAAGTTGTGCGCATAGTCGTGCCTCAGGTCGCGCAGCTGCGGGAACAGCAACTCGTGGATCGGCCTTTTGACACAGGCCAGATAGGCAGCAAATGCACGCCGGATACCGGGCGTGATGCCCTCATGCGCATAGAGCTGCATCACTTCGACGCGGCGTGACGCGCACGAACGAGTTGATCGCCGTGCCACCCTTCAGCGCGAAGGTGTCGTCCACGAAGACCAGCGGCGCAACCTGCGCCATCCGGAGCGTAGTCTCGAGCTAAACCCGGATCATGGCTTACGCAGGCCCGCTGCTCGCGCCTCAGCCGGGACTCCATGACGAGCAGCAGCGTGGTTGCCTTGCCGAAAGGATTGCTGCCAGGTAGCGGCATATCGGCGTCGTACGGGCGCGTGGCTACCGGCTCGATCCGATCGCGCCGCGCGTCCGCGCTCGCCCATGATGCGCTCCGCGCGACTCCCGTCTGGCAGTACTTTGGTGCATCGACGCTCCGCGTGTAGCGCAGGCGCAACGCACCGGTCCGGGGCGTATCGCCTCAGCCGACGTCGATTTTGGCGCGCTGCGTGCCACCGTTGCCTAGCGCCAACGGTTGTAATAGTGTCAAGACGATTCAACCCGGCCGCCGGATCATTTCAACAACCAAAATCTCCGAGGAATCGCCCAGTCATGCGCCAAATCATCTCTGTCAGCCTCGTCGGCAGCGCGTTGCTGTTCGCGGGCACCTCGACCTCGGTCCATGGCCAGTCCGGCGCCGCCGCCGGACCCGGACTCGAAGAGGTTGTGGTCACGGCCCGCAAGCGCGAAGAATCGCTGCAAAGCGTACCCATCGCCGTTACGGCGTTTTCCGCGGCTGCACTCGAGGCGATCGGCGCCAAGGGCCTGGAAGACATCGCACTGCGCACGCCGGGCGTGCAGTTCAGCGAGCAGGCAGGCCAGATCCCCGGCCGTTTCAATTGCTCCATCCGCTTCCGCGGCATGAACGTCAATTCCGAGCAAGCGGTGGCGCAGCTCGGCGCGCTCTTCATCGACGGCATCTACGTTGCATCGGGATGCAACAGCCTCGGTGCCGAAGACCTGGCCCGCGTTGAAGTGGTCAAGGGACCGCAGGCGGTCTACTTCGGGCGCAACACCTTTGGCGGCGCGGTCAACTATGTGACCAAGGACCCGGGCAACGACTGGAAGTCGCGCGTTTCGGCCAGCCTGGCCGAAGGTGACGACAATGAGTTCACGGGCTCGATCGAGGGCCCGATCGTCCAGGATGCGCTGTCGTTCCGCGTGACCACTCGCTTCTACGACCGGGGGGGCGTGTTCGGCAGTACCAACGACGGCAGCCCGCTGGGCGAGCAGAAGACGCGCTCCATCGCCGCCAAGCTGGTCTGGAACGCCTCGGAGAGCTTCCAGATGAAGCTGCGCGCGCAGTATTCGGAAGACCGCGACGGCCAGCCGGGCTCCGGCTTCATCTCGGGTCGCCTGAACGATACCTGCACGGGCACGCGCGGCCCGAACGGTGAAATACGTGTGCGCTATATCTGCGGCGAAATACCGGGCGTGAACTCGGTGCGCAGTGCCAACGCCAACAACCGCCTGTTCAGCTACAACACCACCTTCAACGCCGCCAGCATAGGCGTGCCCGGTATCGTGTCCACCGGCCTGCTGGAAGGCGGAGCTCGTGATCCGGCGCAGCTCGATGCGCTCGGCCTGGATTTCTTCGGCCTCAAGCGCAACAACCTGTTCCTCGGCGCGACGGCTGACTATGACCTGCCCAACAAATGGACCGTGAGCGCCGTCGTCGGTCGCAACGAAATGCACGCCAACTGGTTGCGTGATTTCGATCTCACCGAAGCCGAGGCCTGGTGGTCCACGGACCCGCAGAACCTCACCGATGACACCTACGAACTTCGGCTGACGTCCGGCCAGGAGCAGAAGCTGACCTGGGTGCTCGGCGTGTCGTACTACAAGATGGAATACACGCAGAGCGGCAACGGCGGCACAGTCCTGACCAGCGGCACGCCCCCCACCGGCACCACGCTGCGGCCGGCCGTCTACTTCCTCAACAGCCTCGTCAACAACGTCGAGCAGGAATACAACGCCGTGTTCGGCGGCCTGACGTACAAGTTCAACGAGCAATGGTCAGCGTCGGCCGAGGCCCGGTACCAGAAAGACAAGGTCACCAAGGGTCAGATCATCGCGGCCCAGCTCGGCAAGCCGGTGGCCGCGGGTGAATGGAAAGACACCCTGCCGCGCCTGATCGTGCAATACCAGCCGACGCCGGAAACCAATCTCTACACGAGCTATTCGAAGGGCGTGCTGCCCGGTGACATCAACGCGGAGTACATCTTCGGACCGGCGGGCATGCGTACCGACGCGGAAATCGTTTCCTTGCGAGACCAGATCCGCAACGGGGCCCAGCCTTATCTGGCACTGCCGGGCTTCGAGACGGGCACTCTCGGTGTGTCCACGGCGCAGGATTTCATCGACCGTGAAGAACTGACCAGCGTCGAGCTCGGCTGGAAGCAGCAGTGGCTGGAAGGACGCCTCTCCACCACCGCCGCGATCTACCACATGAAGTGGAAGAACCAGAAGGGCCGCGTTTCGGTGGGCGTCGTCGACTTCAACGGCAACTCCAACGGCCCGTACGTGCGGGACTCAGCCTCGTGCACGGTGCGTAACGCCGCGAACGTCAACGACTGCAACGACTTCGGTCGATCCCTGCAGATCGTGGTGCCGGGGTCGTCGAAGCTGGATGGCATCGAACTCGAGACCAACTGGCGCGTCACATCCAACCTGAGCCTGCAGGCCGGCGTGGACTACACCAAGAACGAGTACACGGCATTCACCTTCAACTTCGTCGAGCCGCTGGCCGGCACGCGCGAAATGAAGGGCAATTCCAGCCCGCGGTATCCGGAATGGAAGGGCAATCTCGGCGCCAGCTATACCGCTCCGATAGGCGGCGGCGACTGGTCATGGTTCAGCCGCGGTGACCTGCTCTACTTCGGCAAGTACTTCATCGACGAGAGCAACCTGGCCTCGGCGCCTTCCCAGACATTGCTCAACGCGCGCATCGGCTTCACCAACGAGAAAATGCGTTTCGAGCTTTTCGGTAACAATCTTCTGGATGAAGATGCCTATGCCTCCGCGTCGCGATGGACTGACTTCACGGCGCCCAGCGTCGCCAGCACCGCCAACCAGGGCGTCGCTGTCGCACCTCAGCGAGAACGTTTCTTTGGTGTGAAGGCAACCTTCAACTTCTGATCGGGAACGGCGACGCCGATTTCTCGGACCGTGTGCGCCGCGCACCCGCACCAGGACTGGAAGTCCTGGTGCGGGTGGCTGCAGTTTTTCCTCATTCCGTCTCTGCTGACCTTCAGCGTAGGCCTCCAGAACCTGGAGCACTCGCTCAATGAGCGCCTCGCGGGCCCCCGCCGTGCGAACGATGGATGATGCACCTGCCCTCAAAATTTTGGGTACCGGTAGTCTCCGCCTTGAACGCATTGCGCGAGTCATCCATGCCCAATGTTTCCGTCCCGCCCTCGCCTGAGGCCCTACCGCAAGGAGCCCGCGACGCCTCCGACCGGCGTCAGTCATCGTAGGCGCGAGACGTAAATGGGCCATGCACGCGGCCAGAGCGCGCGCCTGCCTTCGTGGTTCCGCCGGGCTATGCGCGTCACCGGTCCGAGACGACGCGGCTATACCGATTGGTTGAGCAGCACTATTCCCCATTCTGAAAGCTGCGCGCGCTGGTAGGTCGCTCGATGAATCTGTTCGATGTGCGTTGGGACACTACTGATGTAGTGAGTAAATTGAGTCTCTCTACGGCGTTGAGCTTTCTATCTGTCCATCAGCGGGCTCGTATTTCTGACTAGGCGCTCGCGACGCTATAGTTGGGCGCCGTTGCTCGAACCCGGGGACGATCCTCGTACCGCCTCAGGGCAACAGTGACCGCCAGTGGTCGAAGTACGGCGCGAGCAGCGCCTGGTGTGCCGGCTCCAGCGTTCGCCGCAGGCTGTCGGGCGTTTCGTACTTGCGGCCGAAGAACGTCGAGAGCAGCGAGCCCGGACGACCTCCGGAAAGAGCGCTCGGGATGCGCGGGCGCGACGACACCGAGTTGGAGTCTGTGGGCAGGAAGCCGCGGCGCTCAGGTCCGGTCTGCATCATCGTGGTCGTGACATAGGCGTCTTCTTCGTCGCCGCCGGGGCGTCGGAAGTGCAGGTGCAGCGACTGCGTGGCCCAGGCCGCGCCCTCGAGGCCGGCCTGCGCGGCGACCACACCGTCGTAGTCGACGACCAGGCCGCTCGGCACCTCGAGGTGATTCGACAGCGCCCCCGCTGCATCCATGCGCAGTCGGACCAGCGAGACCTGCGGCGTCGCGACGGGCTGGCGGACGCCGGTCAGCGGGTTCTCCCATTCGGGCCGGTGGACGAACGAGCCGTGTTCGGTGACGACGGTGGTCTCGACATAGGGCAAGGCCCAGCCGCCGTCGCCGAGGTCGATCGCCCGGGTCGCCTGCAGGATCAGGTTGCCACGCAGCGGAATCGAGCGGCCTTCGACAATGGCGAAATCGGTGCCGCGGGCGATCGCGAACACCGGCTTGCCGTCGAGGCGGGCGCGCAGCGCGAGGAAGCGGCGCGCGTCCTGCGCGGACAACGGATGCGGTGCAGGCAGCGCTCGCGCGACGCCGAATCCGGGTGCCATCGGTGTCGAGGGGACGGGTCGTGACACCGCGGCAGGCACCTGTGCCGCACCGGACCTGGGGAGCATCGGTACGGCCAGCGCACCGAGCATTGCACCGCGACGCGTCAGCCACGAGGGCGGGCCCGGGTACCGGGAATCGTTGCGGTGCATCGTGGGTCGTCCTGGATCGAGGCCGCTGCGGGCTGATCCGGCGAGCTTAGTGGATCGCCTGACCTGCCGGGTCGGGCGCATCGCGTGACGGTCCGACATCCGGGCGTGAGCCTCGTGTCCGGGATGGTAACGTCGTGGCATGCGTCGCCCACCGCAGTCGATCCGAAGCGCCGTTTCGTGCGTGCCACGGCTCGGCGCCTGGGCACTGCTCGTCCTCGCCGGCGGCGCCTCTGTGACAGCGCAGAGCCGTGCCGCCGAAGCGGCCGCCGACCCGCACGCGGGCGCACCGCGGGTGCTGGTGTTCGGCGGCACGGGCATGATCGGCGGCGAGATCGTCCGCGAGCTGCGTGCGCGCGGACTGCCGGTCACCGTGTTCGTCCGCCCGAGCTCGAACCGCGCAGGTCTCGAGCCCTTCGGAGTGGACTTCGTCACGGGCGACGTCGAGAACGCGGCCTCGGTCGCAGCGGCCTTCCGCGACCGGCGCATTGACGTGGTGGTCAGCGCCATTGCGCGCACCGACCACGACACCGCCACGCAGGGCGTGACGATCTATGCGACCGGGAACGATCGCATCACCGCCGCGGCGCGCGCCGCCGGCGTCACGCAGCTCGTGCAGGTGGGAACGGTAGGCTCCGGCGACAGCGCCGCGCTGGTGCCGCCGGCGATCTACGAGTTCGCTCGCCAGGTGTTCGAGGACAAGACGCGTGCCGAGCAGACGCTCGTCGCGAGCGGGTTGCGCTTCACCATCGTGCGAACCGGCGTGCTGCTCGGCGGGGAGCCCAGCGGCAAGGGCGTGCTCAGCGAGGATCACTCGCAGCTCGCGCCGATGCGTGTCGCCGACATCGCCCGCGAGACGGCGGCCTGCGTCGCGGCTCCGCGCTGCTACGACCGCATCTACCATACCGTCGATCCAACCCTCCTCGGCCTCACGCCGGAGCAGATCGTCGCGGAGAAGCTGAAGCTGCGTGAGCTGAAGGACGGGCGACGGGCGGGCACGCGCGCGGCTGCCGCGCCGCCTTGAAAAAGGCCCGGTCGAAACGGGCTCAGTCGCCTGCGGAGAACGGCTCGGCGGCCCAGGAATGCGCGCTGTCCCTGTAGCTCGTACGCGCCTCACGCGGGGAAACTGCGCGCTGCATTCCGGGCGGCACTTGGCAGCTTGGACCCCCCATCAAGTCCTGCGCCGCGAGCGCAATACCCCTCACTCCCACTCAATTGTTGCCAGGCCATCCAACAGTCCGTTGAAATCAGGCCGTTGACCACGATGCGAGTGGATCCATCCATCGGGGCGAGATGCGAAAAGGGCTGCTTTTCGTGCTCTCGGAGGCTGCATCGCCCACTTCGGCGCTCCTCGGCTCGCCCCGGACGCACCTCTCCTGCTGCCGTGCTATCTACGGTACTGGGGCTCGAGGAGCTTCGGCAGCCGGCGCAGGTTCATGACGGTCGCCGCCAGCGTGAAGAGCATCTCGACACGATCGAGGCCGCGCCGCTTCACTTGCCTCAAGATTCCGTGCTGCTCGGCATCGCCGAACACGGTTTCGATGACCTTGTGAGCGATCTGACTGATGGCATGGCCGGCGTGGCGGGTGGTTCGCGCATCGATGCGGTGAACCGAGAATTTCAACGGACAGCTCACGGGGTCGGCAGCAATTCAAAGCTTGCCTGCCTCGAAGTGCGCCTCGAAGAATCTCCACGGCGCGAGGTGATAGTCCCGTCGCAGCACCGGTCCGTGCTGCGCGAACTCCAGCATCAGATCATTGCCGGGCGAGACGGCCGGCCAGCCAGGACGACCCTCGCCGTTGGGATCTCCGGTCTTCGCAAACTGCACCCAGTACGTTCGGATCAAATCGCCGTAGGCGCGATCGCCATCAACCACTCGATAGCCAAATTTGCCGGGTCGATCCGCACTCTCGAGCAGAGCCGAGCCGTCGAGCGTGCCGAACACATAGCGCGTGGTGGCTCCGTGCGCCGCGCCGAAGAAATCGCCGACGTGCTGATCGAGCACGCGCGAAAACACGTAGACGTAGCTCGGGCTCCCCGCCCGCGCGTGCTGCATTGCGAGATACCGCTGGGTGCTCAGAAAGAACTCGCCGTAGATCTTGTTGCTCAGTGCCGTCTCGTCGCGCTCGTGATACAGCGCGTCGGCCTGTTCGCGCGTGACGTTGATGACACCGAGCACCGGCGCAACGGGCGTATCCTTTGCGAGGAGGCTGCTTTCCCAGCTGGTCGCGCCTGTCAGGTAAGGCACGCGGTGCTGCGCGCCGGCGCGAAACGCCTCACCGACGGGACGCGTCAGGATCTGGCCATCGATGACAGGCCCGAGGCCACCGCCGACGCCGAGTCGGTGCCTCGCTTGATAGTCCAGCACCTGCTGCATCGTCAGCGCGCGCAGCCGCTGCACGACTCCGGGATCTTCACCGTCCACGCCAAACCGACCGGCGATCGTATGACCTTCGGTTTCGAGTGACGGCAGGTTCGGCTGCTCCTTGTTCAGATGCCGTTCAGTCAGCATTCGCACTGCCGAACTCTCCGTGATCGCCTTGTCGAACAGGCCTGCACTCGCTGGGCTCGCCATCAGATAGTTTACCGACATGCCGCCAGCCGACATGCCGAAGATGGTGACATTGGCTGGATCACCGCCGAACGCCGCGATGTTTGCGCGCACCCACCTCAGTGCAGCGATCTGGTCCATCAAGTTGTAGTTGCCGAGAGGCTCGCCGGGCTGGGCCCGGCTCAGCACGGGATGCGCGAATACGCCGAGCATGCCGAGGCGATAATTGAACGTGACGACGACGACACCCTGTGTGGCGAGCACACGGCCGTCGTAGCGCTCCATGCCCGCATCTCCGGCGGTGAAGCCCCCAGGCAGTAGCCACACCATGACCGGACGAGGCGATGTTGGCTTAGTGTCGGCCGACCACACGTTCAC
Organism: Pseudomonadota bacterium; assembly: GCA_043748075.1. Classification (GTDB taxonomy): domain Bacteria; phylum Pseudomonadota; class Gammaproteobacteria; order Steroidobacterales; family Steroidobacteraceae; genus UBA964. Next base: position 12,854 of record JAYTNX010000339.1, on the reverse strand, counting down.
GTGCAGGCAGTCCTCCGACATCGTCCGGTCCGCCAGCGTTTCGAGCGAATAGCCCCCTCTCAGCAATTGCGGGCACACCGGCCCGAAGCGCGTCGCGTCGCGCACGCCGCGCCAAGCCGGTGCCGGCTGCGGTGCGCGCCAGCGCAGATCTCCCACCGGCGCGGCCGCGAACGGAATGCCGCGGTAGACCTCGATGCCCTGCTCAACTGCGCCGCGCAGCGAGCCCTGCGCGATCGTGATGATCGGTACAACCTCCGCGGCTTGCGCGATCGAAACGCAAAGCAGCGCGACGAGCAGAACAGCACGACACGTCAGGGAGGCGTCGGGCATCGCGGGGACTCCCGAACGGGACTTCATGATCCCTTGGTATCGGGCAATGGCAGTTCGTTCCACACTGGCGCCAGCACGGCGAGCGGATCCTGCACCAACGCGAGCTTGGCTGCGCGCGCGGCGCGCAACCAAGCGAGCGGCAGTTCGTCCATCGAGTCCACATACCGGCCCGCCCCGACGACGAGCAGATGCCCCGCGTGGTCGCCCATGTTCATCCAGGATCGCCAACTGACAGTGTTGGTGAAGCTGATGTTGCACGGCACGCGCTTCGCACCGCGCCGCTGCAGGTCCGAGGCGCGCGCGTGGTAGGTCAGCATTTCGTTATACAACGAGGGCTTCGCATTCGGCACCGGCGTCTTGGCCGTGCTGATCTCCGAGATCCAGACATCGCCGCCGTTAGCGAAGATGCCCTCGACCTCATGCCGCAGCGTCGCACCGGGCTGCTGGACGATATCGAATTTCAGATCCGCGCGTATGTGCGGCGAGCTGGGCGGGTAATTGCGCGCGGGGGCCGTCATCGTGGCGCCGGTGTAAGGATTGCGAATCTCGCTGATGGCCTCTCCGGTGTCCGGATTCGTGATGAACGACGCCTCGGCGCGCACGTTGAAATAGCCGCCTTCGCCATCGGACCGGAAACGCGAGAACTGCGCACTGAGCAGGCCAAACAACGGCGTGACTTCCCCGTCGACGAGGCCGTAGTAGCGGCCCTGCAGCCAGTGCATGACGAGGCGGTCGTCGAGGGCGCCGCGCATCAGCATGAAAGTCCGCATGCGATCCCGAGGACTCGTGATCGTGGCGCTAGCACCCGCGTTCGCCGCGAGCGCTGGCACAGCGATGGACGACGCGCCGAGAGCGGCGAGCAGGCCGAGTGTGTGGCGTCGCGTGACGTCGACCTCGAGGCTAGTCGGCTTCTTCATGCATGGACTCCGGTGATGCGGATCAAGCGGCGAGAATCTCAGTGACGACGCGTTCAGACGATTCGAGCGCGCCTTCGAGGCCGCGTGCGCTCTTCGAGGTGTGCTCGCCGCAGAAGTGGATGCGGCCGACCGTATCGGCCATGGTGGGCACGAAATCGGACAGCTGCCCTGGTGCGAAATACGCCCAGTCACCGCGATTGAAATGCTCCGCTCCCCAGCTGAACAGCCGATGCGCGGTGAGCTTGCCGCTCGAGGCAGGCCGCAGTTCTTCGAGCTTTGCGGTGATGCTCTGCAGAGCCTGTGCGTGGCCCATTCGATCCCAGTCGAGCGCGAGCTGTCCGCGCGCCTGCACGACGAGCCCCGTGACCTCCTGCGCCGACGCACCGAAGCGCTGCGGCAGCACGGTGCCGAGGACGCTGTCGGTCCACATGCCGGCGGCCAGCCCGTCCGACTCCCAGAACGGTTCGCGCGCCGTAAGGAAGGCCATCGACAATGGTTGATACGGCAGCGACGCGACGGCACGCGCCTGCGAGCCCGTGAGCGCGGGCGTGAGATGCACGTGCCGCAGTGCAGAGAACGGCAGGCTGCAAATCACGTTCGCGGCCCGGAACACGCTGCCGTCGGCGCAGCGTACGGTGGCGAACCGCCCACCGCTGTCGATCGCGACGGCCTCACGACCGAGCAGGACCTCGTGGCTCAGCTGCGCCGCCATCGCCTGGGGCAGTCGCTCGTTGCCGCCCTGAATCGACCAGGACGTCGGGCTCCTCGTGCGCTGCGACTTCGAGAAGCCGTCAGTGAACTCCAGCATCAGCGCAGAGAGGTCGCGCGCGCTGATACCGTAGCCAGGCGAAACATCGTTGGCGAGGCGAATGGCGGCCTGACTGAGGCCGTGCTCGGACAGGAACTGGTGCAGCGAGATATCGAGAGCCCTATTCGCGGGATCCAGCCACGCGGCGAAATCCGGCAACCGCTTCGCCGCGGCTATCAGCTGACTCACGAGCTCCCAGGGCATCGAGGCGCGATAACCATCGGGGAATGGGTTCGCTGCGGAGGTGGGCCATTGATCGCGCGGGATGCGCTGCCCGTCCAGATAGAGTTCCTGAGGTGCGTTGCCGCGGAACCGGGCGCCGACGTCGAACAGCTCGAGCTGCGTGCGTCGCGCACAGTCGAGCCCGCGGCCGTAGCCGTCGCCCATCGAATTGAATCCCATCTCGGGAAAGCCGGGCAGATCGAACCACGTATGCACGCGTCCGCCGACTCGACGACGGCCTTCGAGTACGAGCACGCGTGCGCCCTGCGTCTCGAGCAGCCAGGCGGCATTGAGGCCGGACATGCCGGCCCCTATGATGATCACGTCGTACGGGCGCCGCCGCGGATTGACCGACGCCGCGGCGACGGTTCTGGAAGCCAGCGCCGTGGCGCCGAGTGCCATCCCGAAATCGCGGCGCGTCATTCTGGACATGATTGGCTCCCCCGCACGAAAGCTACAACGTTTATAGTCCAAGCAGTGACCGCTCGGCGGAAAAGAGGCTCCATGTTCCGAAACACGCTGTTGCTGGGCGGACTGCTGCTCTTCGCGCTGCGCGCACCGCAGGCTGCCGCGGCTGTGGCGGGGACGGAGGCTCCAGACTATTTGAGCGTCGAGCAGCTGCGCGCAAAGTATCAGGATCCGGAGAGCAGGTTCGCCGTCATCAAGGGGCTCGAGATCCACTACAAGGACGAGGGCAGCGGGCCAACGTTGCTGCTGGTGCACGGCTCGAACAGTTCGCTGCGCATCTGGGATACGACGGCCGCGCGCTTGAAGTCGCGCTATCGCGTGATCCGCTTCGACGTGGCGGGCATGGGATTATCGGGGCGCGTGTCCGACGACGCGGCAGCGAATGTCGATCCGGTCGAGATTCCGATCGGGCTGTTGGAAATGCTGGGCGTCAAGAACGTCAGCTTCGTTGGGAACTCGAGCGGTGGCACGCTCGGCATGTTCCTCGCGGCGAAGCGCCCGGATCTGGTCGGCCGGCTGATCCTCTCGAATACGCCGGCCGACCCGGTGCAGTACGACCACATGGTGCAGCCAGAGAGTTTCAAGCGCGCCCAGGAAGAGGTGAAACTCGCGGGTGGTTACAAGTCCCGCCATTTCTGGGATGAGTACCTGGGCTACTTTTCGGGCGATCCGCAGCGCATCAGCGCGAAGAAGCGCGACGAATACTTCGACTTCGGGCGTCGTGTACCGGAGAAGCATCCGATCGCGCTGACCGCGCGGATCGGCGACGGCAAGCGGGCCAGCCAGCTGATGGCGCAGGTGACGGCACCGACGCTGCTGCTGTGGGGCGGCGTCGACGCGCTGCTGCCGGTGGATGCGATGAAGGCACTCGCGCGCTACCTGTCGAAGGCGCAGGTCTCCACGGTGATCCTGCCGGATGTCGGCCACTATCCGCCGCTCGAGGTGCCGGAGCGCGTCACGCAACTGGTCGCGACTTACATCGAAGCGGCCACGCCGAACTGATCGGCACGTCAGTGCGCGTCGAGGAATTCGCGGAAGGTCGCAGCGACACTGGCAGGTGCGGTCTGCCACTGACGCGGTCCGCGATCGACTACCGCCTGAACGTGCACGTTGCGCAACAGCTTTGCGGTCCGCTCGAAGTCTTGCGGTCGGCTCGTTTGGTACGTGAACAGCAACACGGACTGCGTGAGCCGCGGATAGACGTCTTCCGCCGGATATGAAATTGCTGCGATTTCGCCGTACGTCCATTTGTGACCCGGAGTCACGCTGTCGACAAATACGCCCATGTACGTCTCCGGTGCTTCACCTGCGCCAAGACCCTGCAGGCCGCGAGTGAGGCGATCGATCAGGTACTGACCGCGCAAATCCTTCTGCCGCGTTTCGCCCATCGCCTGTATCTCTGCGACGTAGTCGCGGCGGCGCGTGGAATCGAAGTTCGGCGCCTGCGATAGAATCACGCGGCGGACCCAGCGCGGCTGGGTTGCGGCAAGTTCTGTGGCAATCAACGAACCGGTCAAATGCCCGACGAGGTCGATCTTTTTGCCGGCGCGCGGGCCATAGCCTAGACGGTCGAGACCGTCGGTCAGCGCGATCGCGTACTGCGCCAGCGTCGGCTGGGTGGGCGGTGCATCGGACCCGCCATAGCCCGGCGTGTCGAACGCGATCACGACGCGATCCGTCGCGAGATAAGGCATCAGCTCTGCATACATCCGACTCGAGCCTGGCGAGTAGTGGAGGCAGACGAGCGGCGGATGCTGCTCTGCACTGCGCCGCGCCGGGCGGGCGATGCGGAGATGTATCTGGCCGAAGGGCCCATCGACATACTGCTGCTTCACGACTGGCGCCGCGGGCGCGGCAGCCACTTTCGCGATCGCAGGTGTGCTCAATGCCAGCGCCAGGCAGAACGCCGTGAGGATTGCAGGAACCCCGGTCGGTATTCGCAGAATAGACATCCAGCACTCCGGTTTCGAAAGGTCGCGCGAACGGTACGCAATATCAACCGCGGAGGGGGCATCGGCCCGCAATCGACCGTTGTTTTGCGGCGCGGATGTCGTGCCTCAGTACGCGGCAGATGGGGAGTTTGAACCAGCTCTGCAGCGCGGTCCAGTTCGTGCTCATGACACTACCGATGCCGATGGCACAGGCGGGGTATGTGAGGTAATCTGATTGTCTGGGGAATCTGACAGGTAGCAGACCACGCGAGTCGGTCACAGTCGCCAACGGCGAACTGCGCTCGCACGGGGTGCCTTTCTCCGGGCAACGTTTCCCAGTCGCTGGTCAGATTTCGCAGCACCCGCAATGCGCAGTTGCTGCAATCGAGGCTGGTCGCCCGTAGGGTGACGACGGCATCAACCGACGGCAAATATGAACTCTGAATCGCCCCGATCCTGGATGGCGACTCTGGTGGTCGCCGCGGCAACCGCTGCCACCGCCAGCTGCGCGATGCAGGCGGTGGTTGCGACGCCGCTGCTGAGCGCGGGGACGCAGTATGTTGCGCTTGGCAGTTCGTTCGCCACGGGCGCCGGCATCGGTCCGCCGCAACCTGGCGCGCCTGTGCGCTGCCAGCGTACCACCAACAACTATGCGAGCCTGCTGGCGCAGCGGTTCAAACTGCAGCTCACGGATGCCTCCTGCAGCGGAGCCAAGACCGCACATTTGCTGGGTCCATGGAACGAGCTGCCGGCGCAGCTGGATTCCGTGACCGATTCGACGCGACTGGTGACGGTCACGGTGGGTGGCAATGATCTCGATTACATGGGCGCGTTGTTCGGCGGCAGCTGCCGCGCCGGAGTGGCCTCTCGCCCTGGACCCTGTACTCCGGTGGTCAGTCCCAGTGCCGCGCAATACCAACGCCTCGAAGCCGCATTGAACTCGATTGCCCAGGACATCGCGCGCCGCGGGCCAGGGGCGCGGTTGGTCTTCGTGCAGTATTTGACCGTAGTACCGCAGACGCTGTGTGCGGCCACAGACATCACCCCGAATGATGCGGCGAACAGCCGTGCGATCGGCCGACGCTTGGCCCAGATTACCGCACGGGTGGCAGCCGCGAATGGTGCGCTGCTGCTGGCCGCGGATCGCCCATCGCGCAAACATACGTCGTGCGCGAAGGACCCCTGGAGTCACGGGTTTCATGCCGGCTACGACGCACGGCAGGGTGCGGCCTGGCATCCGGCGCCTGCAGGACACGCTGCAATTGCCAAACAGCTGGCGGCATTGCTGACGCGCTGAACGCTACGACTGGGCCCGATCGGCGTTCGGCGTTCGGCGTTCGATCCCAACGACGAAAGACTGGCAATGGCTCTCTATCTTTGCATCGAGTCAGCGACCGTCATCAGCTGTGCGCAACGTCCGGCGCACGGCCATGTGCAGCGAAAGCCACCTGATCACTCCCACTCAATTGTACCGGAGTATCGCAACTCCTCGCGGTCGTTGAAGTGCTTCGAGGTCTCGGACAACTTTACCGTCAGGATGACCGACAAAACATCTCGCTTGGCGGCGATTGAGCGCGATTGATGCAGAAAGCTGCCGTTCACGCGGCGCCGGCTTCTGGCGACGCCGGAAGATTCAAGATCTCTCGCACCCATCGAACCTCGCGTGTCGTCGGCTGAAGCATCGTGCGAATCCGCAGCGCAACCCGCTCCGAATGCCCGAGCGCATGGCCGGACTCGCTCGCGAGCCGGTGGGCCATTTGCACGTCGAGCGAGGTCAGCTCATAGCCCCTACCCTGGCAGATCCAGTGCAATGCCGCGAGCGCGACCTCTGCGGCAAACGAGGAGTTTTTCCCAACGTTGTCTCTGGCCGCACGGATCAGCGTCTTCGGATCGCAGGGCGAATTCCACGCCAGCTGCATTGCAAGATCGAATCGCTTGAGCGTCTTCGCCGTGGCGAACCACTTACCCTCCTCGCCCGGCGTGGTTGCAATGAGATCTGACAGCAATCGGTCCGGATCGATCTCGGGATACTTATTCGACACCAAACGGTAGGTCGCGAGATACGTCGTTCCGCGATTTGCCTCCAACGCATGTTTCTCATAGGCCTCGGCGCGGCGGCCCGCCGCCAACAGGACTCCTTCTGCGAAGCGTGCGAGCCCCGCCATCGGCGTCCACGCGTTCACGGCTTTCGTCATGAACTCGATGGCCTCGTCGATCTCGCCGCGGGCCACCTTGCACCGGCCGACCCACAGCAGGTCATGCCACATCGGCCGCGGGTCACCGCCAATGAGGACGATCAATTCGTCGTGTCGACCCGCGGCGAACAATGCGCTGTAGCAGGCCGACTCGGCCCGGGTGAATGCGTGCTGGCCGCGACGCCGCTCAGAGTGGACGTGTCGCACGAGATCGATAATGCGATCCGCCCAACGCGAAGCCATCGCTGGCGTCGCACACAGCTCACCCCAGCGCTCGTCGAGTAGCTCAAGGTAGGGCGGATCATCGTTCTGGATCGCCTCGAACAACTGCTCGAGCCACCCCTCACGCATCGCCTCATCCGCGGGTGCCTGCGCAATCACGGGAACGAGCACGTCGACGGCGCCACGCGCTGCGCCGCCCAGAGCGCCCGAGGAACTATCCACCTGGTCAAGCGCCGGCGACAGCTTCACGAGGAACCGGACGGCACCGTCCGCAGCGTGCAGTGGATCGTGGCGAGCGGCAGCACGGAGTTCCGCGAGCGCCTCGGCAATCCTCTCGCTGGCCAGCCGACTGGCGCGCCACCCGAAGCCTCCGCGACGGAAGCGCCTGGTGAACGCCCAGTCCCCTGCCTTGCCCATCAAGTCACCGGATAGAGCTTCGGGAACCAGCGCTCGACGACATCGATGGGGAAGCCCAACCGCAACGGCGCTTTGTGCGAGCCTGAGACCAGCAGCCGCTTGTTGATCAGCGCGGAAACCACGCGACGCGCCGTGCGCTCGCTCGTGTCGATCAACGCGGGCACGCGACCTCTCTCCAGCTCGCCCGCGAGCAACGCCTCGCGGAGCACCACGTAGCTGCGCTTGGGGAGCCGTTCTGCATTTTCCTCATCGCGCACGTACAGCTCCATGCGACGCTGAAGTTCGGAAGGATCGAGCAGCTCCCGCATGTAGCGAATCTGGTCGAGGCAGATTTCGAGAAAGAACCTGCTGAATTCGATCAAGGCTTCCTGGGACAGCGCCCCTCGCCCGTCGAGATCATTCCGGCGTGGCTCATCGGCGGCCATCAGCAGGCGTTTGTAGACACCGGAGTTTCGCGCGAGCCCGCGCGAAACGGACCAGAGTGCGGAGCCGATCCCAATGTCGAGCAGCATGGCGAGCGACATCAAGCGCGCGACGCGTCCGTTGCCATCGACGAACGGATGGATCCACAGAAATCGATGGTGCGCAGCGGCAGCAGCAATAACCTGTCGCGGCTTCGTCAGCCGAGCCGCATCGTAGGCTTCCCCGAATCTGCGCATGAGAGCCGGAAGATATTCGGCCGCGGGAGCGACGTGCCTGCCCACCGCGGCCGAGCGCGATCGAAGTTCGCCTGGGACGACGGGAATCCGCTCACCCGAGTCGGGATGTTCGACAACGAGAAGACTCTCCGGCAACCGCTTGCAGAATTCCCGATGCGTCCATTCGATGAAGGCACGCGAAGCAGGCGGACGCGGCAGTTCGCCGACGCGCTCATCGATCATCTGCTGCACTTCAATGTGCGCTCGGGCTTCGAGCTGCAGATCGCGGCGATGCGGGTCGCTGGAATAGTCTGCGGCCAAGGCGCGATCGATGTCCCGCGGGTGGGTGTTGTGCCCCTCGATCAGGTTCGAGTAGTAGCAGTTCATCGACCGGACGAGTTGGGCGACCGACAGTCGAACCACCGGGAGCAGCTGGGCCGAAAGCTCGCTCGCCTCGCGGGCCAGGTCGAAGGCCAGGTTTTCGAGCACGGCCGTACCCTCGGCGGGCATGTACGGCTCGGCGGCGGAGGGGGTCACGTTGCGATCCCCCAGATATGCGCTTTGGCCGGTTCCATGGCCGGAATATTAATATTATAAACCGCCACTTGCCATCAAAACGAGGCAGCGGCTTGGCCGGTCTTTCGGCCGATCCCGCGGCACGAGCTCGGTTTACGATACGGGGGTTTAAGTCACTCTCAGTGACTACTTCGAACCGACCGCAAACCAATCACCCGGTTTGAAGCCATTTCGCGGGAACCCCGGCGGCCGCCTCAAGGACCTCGCTCTGGACACGCCGCAGTTCGCGCCTCCGCAGTGACGGGTCGATGCCCACGGCGAGCAAACGCCGCGCCGCGCGATGGCGCAACTGCGCCCGGGCAGTCGGTGCGTCCGGATAGGTTCCCAGCCCAGCGAAAGTGTCTTCCGCTTGCCGCCGTATCGGTAGTGGTAGTGCCAGTACCGCCCGGCCTGGGGCCGGACGAGCAGGTACAGGTTTCCGCCGAAGGAGATTTTCCGTGGGTGGCGCACCGAGCCCTCGATGCGCGCCGGCTCGCGAGCCGGGTGCAAGCGATGCGCTGAGTTCTGGTGCATTGGCGAGAATCGGTCTTCGCAGCCGCTCGTCGGCACACTGGAATCCACGAGCGCAGCAGCCCAGGCGTCCTTCGGCGAGCTGGCCCTCCCAGACACGCCCATCGGCAGAAAATACTGCTGCTTGCGAATGCGATGAGCGAGCTCTATACCCGCCAGCGCAATCGCGGCCGATCGGAAGGTCTTCAGTCCCAGCATCGGAGCGCACCGCTGCTTGATGGCCCGATGGTCCTGCTCGACCACGTGGTTGAGATAGCGCCGCGCCCGCACGCCGACATTTTGCCAACGGTCATCCTCATCGCCCAGCAGCCGCAGGCCGCGATGCGTGGCACTGTTCCCGTCGACGTTGATCCCCACTCACTGGCCACGACACGCCATCCTGGCTAACCGCCGTGCGGAAAAACGCCTGCGCCGCCTCCATGCTGCGATCGCTGCAAAGCAGAGACGCCACGGACTTTCCGCGTCGATCCACCGCCCGGTACAGGTAGTTCCGGCCGCCACGAACCGCCACGGCCGTCTCGTCCATGCGCCAGGACGATCCCGGCGATCGCGCGAATCGCGCCCAGCGCCGCTCGTACTCGGCAACATAGCGCAGCACCCAGCGCATGATCGTCGTGTGAGACACGACGATCCCCTGCTCCGGCATCATCGCCACCAGATCGCGATAGCTCAGCCGATACTTGATGTACCAGCGGACGCAGAGCTCAATGGTCTCGGCGGAAAAGCGACGGCCCTTATATGTCGCGTCGCATGCCGCGCGTTTGGTCATCCGGTCCGTCCTCGAAGTGGGACAAGGATTCCAGGGCTCGGCCGCCAATGCACCAGAACCCATTCGCACCGTCAGTAGATTGCGCTAGGGGGCGATAGTTGCCGAAAGGGTCCAGGGACTATGGCAGCCTTCGGAAGCGCTTCTCGGCGATCACGAATCCTGCAGCTTCTCTTGCAACCACACCTTGATCAGAGATTGATATGGCACATCTCGCGCGTTGGCAGCTGACTTTATAGAGTCAAGAAGATGCTGCGGTAGCCGCAAAGAGATCGTCTGAGTAGACGGCTTCAGATTAGGCAGCACAGCAACCTGCGCTTTCTTCCAATCCATATACAGCGTCGAATCGTTCTTTTCCCAGAACGCTCTTTCAGCGGCCTCCCCAGCAAACTTCGGGACGGGCTTAAGACGCTTGTTCATAAATAACGCGCTCCTTCCGGTGCATGTCTCTGGCCGATATCACCCGGATGAACTGCCCGGCGTCTCTCAGAGCAAAAGTAATGTGCAGTCGCCGACCTTCATTGGTATTGCCGAGGGCGTGAAAACGCAGCTCAGCCTCGCTATGCCTCGGGTCGGGCAGAACAAGCAACGGCGCATTGAAAAAAACCTGCTCCGCCTCAGCCATCGAGACGCCATGCTGCTCATTCTTCCTCGAGTTGCCTTGGTCCCATTCGAAGCCAATGATTTTCGACAGCTCGATCATATTTGTATATTACCGTAATATACACAAGTATGGCAACTCCCGCGGGCAGCAGCCGTGCTGACCTGCCGCATTCAATCCGCAATTCAACAGCCGCGTTCCTACAGCCCGGGTCAGCGGCGGCTTACGAAGATGGATTTAGTGCTCTTGAGATGAGCCGTAAGTATTATCGCGAGGCAGGTTTGGATCTCAGCTCGGCCAGTTGGACTTGCGAATTCGATAGATCAGCGGATGTTGGTCCGCGGGTGGGACAGTTCGCCACGATCACTTGCTTCGGTCCAGCAGCAATTCTTTGCCATTGGTAAGCCAATAGTCCGCTTTGTTCCAGTGAACTTGACCGGTCGCGGACCGCTTGTGGCCGATAGCGGCGGTAGCGCCTTCCCCGGTACCGGCCGTTCGCCCCTATCGGCAGTCAGCTCAAGAACCGGACCGGCGGATGTGGGCCTTTGGCGCAGATGCGAAACGGGTTCTTGCCAGTTTCACCCAAGTTTCCAGGATTACGGATTGACTGCGAACCGTGGCAAACCCTGTCGGCAGCCCCCTCACTCCCACTCAATTGTCTTCGAATCCCGCAAGTCGCTGCCACTGCTGAAATTCTTGCGAGCATGCAGAGATTTTACCGTCAAGACAACCGTCAGAATGTGTCGCTTGGTGGCGTGACGTGGCGATAGAACACGAAAGCGTGGAACCAGCAGCCCGCACTCCCGGACCCGGCAACCAACGCGCTGGGAATGCGAAGTTGCAGGCAGATCCTCTACCGCAGCAGCGGCAACAGCGAGAGTCGCGCGCGCCCTGGGTCCAGAGTAAGCAGCGCGCCTGCAGCGAGTTCACCAGCCATCTGTTGCAGCGCTGCGATCAGTGACTCACCAATGATCTCCGGACGCAGATTCTCTGTGCGCAACTGCACGACGCTCGGCTTTGTGCCATGAGTTGCCGCGAGGATTGCGCTGAAGTCCAGGTCATGGGACAGCACGACAAAGTCGTGTTCCGACGCGTAGGCCATGATCTCAACGTCAGTGGCATTCGCCGCACCGACACTTGACCAGTGTGTTGCCTCGAACCCGGCAGCACCGAGAAACGAAACCCAGTGCGGCGAAAGATTCATGTCAATCAGCAGCTTCACGCGCGCGCCAATTCCACCTCACGCTCTTCAGCCCGCCAGGCGGCATAGCGCAGCGCCTGCAGGATGTCCTCGCGCTCCAGATAGGGGTATTCGACCAGCAGTTCATCCGTGCTGCGCCCCGCAGCGATCTGACCCACAATCATGCCGACTGTAACGCGCATGCCGCGAACGCAGGCCTTTCCGCCCATGACTCCTGGTTGCTGCGTGATGCGATTGATGGCTTCCATGAGTAGCTCCCACTCGACCTACCGGCGAGTTTATCCCAACGTGTGGAGTGGATAGGAAGTTCAAACCACCTTGCAGCGCAGTCTACTTCGCCGAACGGGCCCTATGGTGAGCCCGAGCCCGCCACCGCAAGACCCCGCCCGGTGAATCCGGCAGCCAGGATCCCCTCCGGACCGTCTGCCGGCCGCACTCACCCCTGCCCGCACCGGGAAATCCCGCCCTTCCCCGCCCAGACCGCAAGCCAGGCACAGGCCGACCCACCCCGCCGTCATCCGGCAGCCGATACGCCCCCTCAGCTTCGAACTCACAGCAGACTGGACTGCACCGGCGGCGCTCTGGCCCCGAGCGGCAACTCTGCCTGATGCTGCTCCGGGGCTGTGCGCTCCAGGTGCGCCAGGATCTTTGCGATGACCGGCGGCTCCTCGATGCTGGCAATGACCTTGAGCTTCCCGCCGCAGCGCGCACAGGCCTCGATGTCGATCCCGAATACCCGCTTCAAGCGCTTCGCCCAGCTCATGGCCACATGGCGCGGGGTGGCCGGCTTCTCCGCGCCCTCCTCTGCCGGTGACTTCCTGCCCTTACCTCGACCTGCCGGCGTCACTGCCGCGCGCAACTTGCTGCGCGGCGCGAACACCCCGTGATACCGCGTCAGATGCATCCGCGGGGGTGGCACCAGTGCAGCCAAGCGTGCCATCAGATCCAGCGGTTCCAGCACGATGTGCGTGGTGCCGTCCCGGTACGGCGTCTTCAGGGTGTAGCGCACCTGCCCTGACGATGCGAGCGCCATGCGATCCACAGCCACCGGC
>JAYTNX010000338.1:0-4355 GCA_043748075.1 Pseudomonadota bacterium | reverse complement strand
CACACGCCCTACCGGCGCGTGATCCCGATGGAAGACATGGTCGCCAAGGTGAAGGTTGCGGTCGATGCGCGCAGCAGTCGCGACTTCCTCGTCATCGCGCGCACCGATGCACGCGGCGGTCTCGGCTTCGAGGAGGCGCTGCGCCGCGGCCTCGCTTACAAGGAAGCCGGCGCCGACCTCGTGTTCGTCGAGGCGCTGCATTCCGAGGACGAAATGCGCCGGGCCTGCGCCGCGATCGATGCGCCGATGATGGCCAACATGTCCGACGGCGGCAAGACGCCGATCCGTTCGGCGCAGGAACTGGCCGACTTCGGCTATCAGCTCGCGATTTTCCCGGCGATGAACGCGCTGTCGGCCTGCGCGGCGATGGAGCGCGCGTTGCGCAACCTCAAGGCGACCGGCACCAGCCTGGCGCCCGACGTGCCGTTGTTCGGCTTCGACGATTTCTGCCGGATGGTCGGCTTCGAGGAGGTCTGGGCCTTCGAGGAGAAGTGGAAGGACGTGCTCCAGAAAAAGCAGGCCTGAACCGTTCACACGCCGCAACGCGCCAGCGCGCCTTGCGGCAGCAGCCCGATATCGCTACGGCGCGCGTGGGGCGCGCCGCCCACCCGAGGAGATTCTCAATGACGACCCGCCGTTCACTGCTACTCGCTACTCTTGCCGCCTTCGGCGCCGTGGTCGCCGGCGAGATGCCGGCCGCGCAGGCCGCGCCGAAGGACGAGCTCGTGGCCGTCGTCGGCGCCACCGGTCGCACGGGCGTGCCGGTGGTCGAGCAGCTCGTCGCGCGTGGCTACAAGGTGCGCGCGATGGTGCGCGATGCCGCAGCCGCAAAGGGCAAACTGCCGGCCGGTGTCGAGGTGGTGGTCGCCGACGTGCGCGACCCCAACACGCTGGCGCCGGCACTCAAGGGTGCGAAGTACGTCATCTCGACCATCGGCGCCGGTGGTGGCCCGAAGGCCGACCCGACCAACGGCGCACGCGAGATCGACAATCTCGGCGTCGCGAACCTCGCGAAGGCGGCGAAGGCTGCGGGCGTGAAGCAGTTCGTGCTGGTGTCCTCGTCGTCGGTGACCAAGGCGGCCGAGAACCCGATGGCGTTCATGCGGCCGATCCTCGCCGCCAAGTTCGAGGGAGAGCAGGCACTGCGCGCCAGCGGCGTGCCCTACTCGATCGTGCGGCCGGGCGGTCTCTCGGATGAGCCGGGCGGCAAGCTCGGGGTCGCGTTCTCGCAGGGCGACACGGCTGCGGGCCGTATCCCGCGCGCCGACGTGGCCACCGCCTGCATCGAGGCGCTCGGCCGCGCTGCCGCACTCGGCCGCACCGTCGAGATCGTTTCGGCGAAGGACGCTGCGCCCACCAACTGGACCGCTGCGTTCGCGGCGCTGAAGGCCGACGGCGTCGCCCCCGCCGCGCACTGAGCCGGCGCGGGCGGGGCGGCGCGACCTTGTCCGACCTCACGCTACACCCGCATGGCGTCAGCGCGGTCGACGCGCACTACGTGCGGGAGGGGCTGGACGCGATCCACGTGATCGCGCACCAGGGCCGTGCCGCGATCGTCGATTGCGGCACCACGCATTCGGTGCCGTACTTGCTCGCCGCGCTCGGGCGGCTCGGCATCGCACGCGACGCGGTCGACTGGCTGTTCCTGACCCACGTGCATCTCGACCATGCCGGCGGCGCGGGTGCACTGCTGCGCGAGTTGCCGCGGGCGCAGGCCGTGCTGCATCCGCGGGGCGCGCCGCACCTGGTCGATCCGTCGCTGCTGATCACGGCCTCGATCAATGTTTACGGCGAGGCGAACTACCGGCGCCTGTACGGCGAGATCGTGCCGCTCGAGGCCGCCCGCGTCCTGGTCACGCGCGACGGTCAACGGCTGGAGCTGGCCGGCCGCCCGTTCGAGTTCCTGCACACGCCGGGGCATGCGCTGCATCACCAGGCCGTTGTCGATCTCGATGCCAACGCGGTCTTCAGCGGCGATACGTTCGGCCTCTCGTACCGGGAGTTCGATGTCGACGGCCGTGCCTGGGCAATCCCCACCACGACGCCGACCCAGTTCGATCCCGACCAGCTGGTCGCTTCGATACGGCGCATCGCGGCGTTGCGCCCGGACGCGGTCTACATGACGCACTACAGTCGGGCGGTCGACGTGCCGCGGCTCGCCGAGTCGCTGGAGCAGCAGGTGCGCGATCTCGCGCAGCTGGCGCTGAGGCATGCTGACGCGCCCGATGCCGCGCCACGACTGCGCGCCGCGTTGGGCGAAGCGTGGCAAACGCAGGCGCGCGCGCACGGCTGCACGCTCGATCCGGCGCGCATCGATGAGCTGCTCCGTGGCGATCTGCACCTGAACGTCGACGGCGTGCTGGCCTGGGTCACACGGCGCCGGCACTGAGGAGGAAGACCGATGACTCCGAGCTTCAAGGCGTTCCGCATTCATGAAATCGATCGCACGGTGCAGGCGCGATTCGAGACACTGACACTCGCGGACCTCGCGGCCGGCGACGTCGTGGTGCGCGTCGCCTATTCCGACATCAACTACAAGGACGCGCTGGCCGCGACCGGCGCAGGCAAGATCCTGCGGCGGTTCCCGCTGGTCGGCGGCGTCGATTTTTCCGGCGTCGTCGAGACCTCGGCCGATGCGCGCTTCAAGCCCGGCGACGCCGTGCTGGTCACGGGCTGCGGGCTCAGCGAGACGCATGACGGGGGCTATGCGCAGTACGCGCGCGTCAAGGGGGAGTGGGTGATCCCATTGCCCTCCGGGCTGACGCTGTTCGGCGCGATGGCGCTCGGCACTGCGGGCTTCACGGCCGCGCTGGCGATCCACAAGATGGAGCACAACGGCCAGGCGCCTGCGAAAGGGCCGGTCGTCGTCACGGGCGCCACCGGCGGCGTCGGCAGCGTTGCGATCGACATGCTCTCGCGCCGCGGCTACGAGGTCATCGCGGTCAGTGGCAAGGCTGCGCAGATCGACTACCTGAAATCGATCGGGGCCTCGAAGGTGCTGCTGCGCGGCGAGATCGACTACGGCAAGCGACCGCTCGAGCCCGCGCGCTTCGGTGGCGCCATCGACAACGTCGGCGGCGAGACGCTCGCCTGGCTGACACGCACCGTCGACCACTGGGGCAACATCGCCAGCGTCGGTCTCGCCGGTGGCGCGGAGCTGCATACCACGGTGATGCCGTTCATCCTGCGCGGCATCAACCTGATCGGCATCAACTCGTCCGCGACCCTGCGCGAGCTGCGCCTCGTCGTCTGGGGTCGCATCGCCGGCGACCTGGCGCCGCGGCACCTGGCGCGGATCGCGACGCGCACCCTTCCATTCGAAGAACTCCCGGACGCGTTCGCGGACTACCTGAAAGGCGGCGTGACAGGCCGCACCGTCGTACGAATCGGCGGCGGCTGATTGGACCTCGCGGCGCGCGACTGGCTGATGCACGCGCTGGGCCGCTGCTGTCTCGCGCTGCAGGACCCGGACTGTGCACCGCTGCTCGGCCCGACGGTGCCGGGGGCGACGCTGCCACTCGGTGCGCGCGTGCCTGGTACCTCGCTCGAACTCGAACCGGCGAGCGCCGCCTACAACCTCGGCGCGATGATCCGTGGCGCGCAGCCGTGCGCGGCCGATCATGTTGCTGCGGCACTGGCCGCGGCCGACTACGCCGCGCGGCACGCGTACTACGATGGTGTGCCGCCGCCGACGGTCGCCGACCTGCTGGCCGCGCTGCGTCGCGCCGACGTGTTCACGGCTGCGCTCGCAGCCGACGCGCCGGGTCGTGACGATTCCGCAAATTGCCGGTGTGCCGCCGACGCCTTCGTTGCCACGGCGCTGCTCGGCGGCAGCCCGATGCAGCAGCACACGGCTGCGGGCCGCGCGCGCCGTGATGGTGGGATGAACTTGACCGACGAAGGGGCCGACGGGATGGTCGACGGGCTCTCGCGCGACTGTCGGCGAGCCGCGGGCGAGAACGCGTCGCGCGCATTGCGGCATGCGCTAGCGGTGCTTCGCGAGTTGCCGGCCAACGGCGCGCGTGCCGTCGTGGGGCGTATCGCGAGCGGCGACGCCGAGGGGGCGTCTCTGCCCTCCCTTGGAGACAACGGCCCGTCTGAAGGCAACGGCCCGTCTCCGACGACTGCCGTTGCCGTCAACGGTTCATCCGCCCCGGGGGCACCCGCGTTGCCGCAACTCTGCCTCGGCGCGGCCTTCGAAGCGGCGGTCGCTGCCCAATACCCGCGCGCGCAGGCCGCGGCAATCGTCGCGCTGTTCGCGCCGGGTTCGGACTTCGAGGCGCTGGCCGTCGATGCGTTCGTCGCCCGCCTGGTGCGGAACTGATCCGATGCCCGACGACGTCGCGCCGGAGTCC
>JAYTNX010000337.1:0-1946 GCA_043748075.1 Pseudomonadota bacterium | reverse complement strand
CGCGCCTGCGCCGGGCGCCCCGGTGGCGCGTGCGGCGATCCTCGACACAGAGACCACCGGGACCGATGTCCAGGTCGACCGGGTGATCGAGCTCGCCGTACTCGTGTTCGAGTACGACCCGGCCACGGGCGCGGTGCTGCGGATCGTCGACGTCTACGACGGGCTCGAAGACCCGGGCATCGAGATCCCGCCGGCCTCGATGGCGATCCACGGCATCACCGATGCGATGGTGGCCGGACAGCGGATCGACGATGCGCGCGTCGCGACGATGCTGCAGGGGGTGCAGTGGGTGATCGCCCACAACGCCGGCTTCGACCGGCCGATGATCGAGCGGCGCCTGCGGGTGTTCGAGACGCAGCGCTGGGCCTGTTCGCTCGCCGACCTGAACTGGGAGCGCGAGGGCTTCCCGGGCGCGAAGTTGCAGTACCTCGCGATCCACCTCGGATTCTTCTACGAGGGCCACCGCAGCGAGATCGACTGCCGTGCGCTGCTCGAGGTGCTGTCGCGCGCGCTGCCGAAAAGCGGCGAGGTGGCGCTCGCTGCACTGTTGCGCAGTGCCGCGGAATCGCGCCTGCGGCTCTGGGCGACGAACTCCGCGTTCGAGACCAAGGACCTGCTGCGCGCTCGCGGCTATCGCTGGGATGCCGCGCGTCGCTGCTGGCACATCGTCGTCAGCGGTCGCGACCCGGCGGTCGAGGAGGCCGCGTGGCTGAAGGCGCAGATCTACGGCGGTCGCCACGCCGAGATCGAGGTCGAAGTGCTCGATGCGACGGTGCGGTTCTCGGCGCGGCCCGGCCTGCGGCGCAAGCGCATGCTCTGAGCGTCGCTTCACGCCACGCCAGGCTCGGCGACGCCACGCGGCGACTCGGGCTCAGAGCAGGGCGGCGATGTCCTTCTCCAGGCTCAGCGGCGTGTCGTTGGGGGCGTAGCGGCGCACGACCTTCCCCTGGCGGTCGACCAGGAACTTGGTGAAGTTCAACTTGATGCCCTCGGTGCCGAGCACGCCTTTCGCCGCGGATTTCAGGTGCCGATACAGCGGGTGGGCACCGTCGCCGTTCACCTCGACCTTGGCGAACATCGGAAACGAGACCTGGTAGTTCAACGCGCAGAAGTTCGCGATCTCGCCCTCGTCGCCGGGCTCCTGGTGGCCGAACTGGTCGCAGGGAAAGCCGAGCACCGCGAAGCCCTGACTGCCGAGCTTGCGCTGCAGCGCCTCGAGGCCGGTGTACTGGGGAGTAAATCCGCACTGGCTGGCGACGTTCACGACGAGCAGCACCTGGCCCTGGTAGTCCATCAAGGGCTGGTCGCGGCCGTCGATCGTGCGGGCGCTGAAATCGTGGACGGTAGTCATGAGCGATCCTCCGGAATCGAATCGAGTTGCAGGCGCAGGTGGCGGACGAGCTCGGGCAGCGAGGCGATCGGTGCGGAACAGTGGCTGCCCTGGCACAGGTAGGCGATCACCGCGTCGTGCGCACCGTTGCGGGGGTGCGCCGCGGGCCGCGCCCCGGCAGCGGTGACGGGAGGGCGCCTGTCGGCGAGTGCCGGCGGCAGCCCCATCGCGTCTGACGGGATCGCGAACAGCATCCGCGATGGCGCGTAAAACCGGTCGAGTTCGCCGCGCCAGTGTTCGATACCCGCCGCGTCGCCCCGCAGCACGACCATCTGCGGCGGATGCAGATAATCTTCGAGCGCCGCGAGCATCGACGTGTGGGCATCGGGAGCGTGGGCGAGCGCCGGCCACGCCGCCTGCAGCGCACGTTCGGCCGCGGCCAGCCAGCGCGGCTCGCCGAGCAGGTGCCAAGGCGCAGCAGCACTTGCGCCGCGACGCCATTTCCCGCGGGCGTGGCCTCGTCGCCGAAACTCTTCGAACGGTGGAACAGCACCTCGTGGTCGTCGGCGGTGAAGAAGAAGCCGCCGCCGTCGGGATCCTCGAAGCGCGCCAGCAG
>JAYTNX010000336.1:0-6908 GCA_043748075.1 Pseudomonadota bacterium | reverse complement strand
TTGACGATGGCGAGCAGGATCACTGCGCCGCCCAGCGACACGAGAATGCTCGGGACGCTGAGATTGCCCTGGTTGATGGTCGACACACCGAGCAGCGGGCTGATCAGCAAGCCGCCCAGGAACGCGCCCACGACGCCGACGACGACGTTGAGGATCACGCCCTGCTGCCCATCGCGTTTCATGATCATCGACGCTACCCAACCAACGAGGCCACCGACGATCAGCCAGATGATGAAGTTCATTGTTATATCTCCTGATGTATTTAGCCCGGCCCGACGGGCGGAACGGGTACCGGATTGTTGGCGATCGGCCGGGGGCCGACTGTAGGCTCGACCGCCCTCACGGCGTCAGCGAGCGCCGACGCGCCGCCCGGCCGGGCGCACATGGCGCGTCAGTAACTGCGGGGAAAGACGATCCGGAAGGTGGTGCCACACCCCGGCTCGCTCTGCAGTTCCAGGCTGGCGTCGAGCAGTTCACACAGGCGTTTCACGATCGCCAGCCCGATCCCCTCGCCGCCCGCGCTGCGCCGTGCCTCCGGCGGCCTTTCGTCCGATTGCGAACGCAGGGTAGGCACCGCGCCCGGCGCTTCGCGCGCCACAGTCTGCGCCTCCTCGGTCGCGTCGCTGATCACGCGCGCCAGCGGCGTCACGCTGCCGTGGCCGAACCCGACGCCGGTGTCCTGCACGCACAGCACCCAGCTCGGCACCTCGCCCACGGCGATTTCGCTGCAGGTGACGACGACGCCGCCGCTCTCGGTGTACTTCAGCGCGTTGAGCAACAGGTTCTGTGCGATCCGCCCCGCCTTGATCTCGTCACCGGTCACCGGCAACGTCGCCGGCGCTTCGAGCCGCAGGAACAGGCCGCGCTCCGCGGCCAGGGGCTGCAGCGTCTCGCAGAGCTCCGCCAGCACGCGCGCGGCATCGAAAGGCGCGACGTTGCGCTGCTCCTTGCCCGCCTCGAGCCGCGCCAGTTCGATCAGGTCGTCGAGCAGGCGCGTCAGCAGGTTCGCGCTGCGCTGCACACGGCTCGCGGCGACCGGCGAAGCGTCGGGCAGGTTCGCGCTGCGCGCCAGCACCGTCGCGGCGAGCTGCACGGCGCCGACGTTGCCGCGCAGGTCGTGCGCCGCCTGGCGCCACAGTTCGGCACGCTCGCGCTCCAGGGCGCGCACGCTCTCGACCACCTGCTCGAGGTCGCGCAACCGGCCCGCGGCCTCGGTTTCCTGCAGCGTCGCGTGGCCGACCGCGCTCTCGACGATGCAGTCGACGAACAGGTCGGTGAGCATGCGACGCGCGACGCCCATCGCGATCGCATCGCGCGGCGGCGGGCCGAGCGCGAAGCGCTCCACCGCGTCGACCAGACAACGCTGCAGGTGGCCCCATTCGCGCATGGTCTCGCGCGAATCATAGCCGTGCAGCCAGCGGTGCACGCCGTGTTCCGCGGCGCCCTCGCGCTGCTGCTCGCTGGCCTCCTCGCGCTCGCTCGCCCCTCGCGCGCGCAACTTCATCGCGAACCCATCGAGGATCTTCGGGATGTGGTCGACGAACTGCGCTCGGCCGAGCGTCGCCGCCGTCGTCACTTTCGGATCGAGTCCCACCGCCTGGCGCCAGCCGGACAGCAGCGCGGGCCGCTGCGCATGCAACCAGTCGGCGAGCGCCGCAAGGTCGGGATGTCGGGAGAGACTGTCAGCCACTACGGAGTCCTGGAGTCCCTGTCGCCCGTCGGCGGTCGGTTGTCACGCGACGGGCCGTTCGCCGACGACGACCGGCGCCGCGGCGGCTTCCGCCTCGAGCGCCGCGAGCGCGCGTCGCACCAGGTCGGC
Organism: Pseudomonadota bacterium; assembly: GCA_043748075.1. Lineage (GTDB taxonomy): Bacteria > Pseudomonadota > Gammaproteobacteria > Steroidobacterales > Steroidobacteraceae > UBA964. The sequence continues at coordinate 5,089 of JAYTNX010000336.1, read as the reverse complement.
GAGGGCCTGTTGCGACGCCTGCTCGAATGCGGCCACCACGTCCCGCAGGCGATCGTCGGACGCATTCGCCTGCGACTCGACGACGAAGCTCGCGACCGTGGATCGATCGGTGCGCCGCCCGACCGCGGCCTCGAAACCGACCGTGACGCGCGGCGGCCGTCCCTTCTGCGGGTATTCCGCATCGAAGCGCCGGATGGTCAGGCGCAGCGTGTAGTCGGCGGAGAACGGCGCGTTCTCGTCGTGCACCGCGCGCAATCGCCCCGTTCCGCGCAGCGCTTCCACCGCCAGCGTGCCGACCACTGCCGGCAGCACATCGACCCAGCGGCTGGCGGCGAAGAAGCCGAGACTGCGATCATCGCCGAGCAGCAGCAGGCGATCGCCCGAATAGCCGGGCTGGGCAACGACCCGCACCACTTGCAGCGAAGCGGAGGACAGCGCCTCCGCAGGCCCCGACACCGCGGCGGCGGCGCCAGGCACGGCGACGCCGGTGCCCGGCACCGACATTGCCGGCGGCCGCAACAGGTAGCTGACGGTCTCGGTGTCCCGGGTGGTGAGCCCCGAGCAGCCGCCCAATACGACGACAGACAGGGCGACGGCGACGGTGAACACGGACGTCATCGGGGAATCTCCGTGCCGCGCTCGGCCGGCTGGTAGATCAATTGCGAGGGATCCTCGCGCAGCGAGCGCGCCAGCGCCTGAACCTCGGCAGCCGCCTCGCGACTGTCGCGCAGCAGTCGCTCGAACTCCGGCAGGCCGTCGCGCGCGAAGCCGCGCACATCAGCGCGGTTCTCCTGCACCGCCTGGTCGAGCTTCGCCGTGGTATTCGCGAGATTGTCCGCGACCGCGCGCACGCGGCGGATGGTAGCGGTGATCTCCGGGCCGGTGTCGCTCGCCGTGGCGCGCAGCGTGGAGGCGACCTCGATCAGATCCACCGACATCCTGCGCAGGTCGCGCGCCAGTGCACTCACCTCGACCATCGTGCCGGGCAGGGCGCGGCTCGCGAGATCGATGTTCTGCGCCATGCTCGAAATTGCGCGGATGTTGGCATCCGACATGACCAGGGTGAGACGCCGCGCCACTTCACTCGCCTGCGACACCACCTCGGGCAAGGTCGCGAGGAAGGCATCGAGGTTCGAGCGCACCGAGCGGATCACCGGAAAGCGCGCGCTGGGCACGGACGCGGAGAGCGTCTTCCTGCCGACCTTGCCCAGCAGGTCGATGTACAGCAGCCCGGTCACGCCCTGCAGCGAGAGCTCGGCCACCGTTTCCTTCGACACCGGCGCGCTCGAATCGATGTCGACGATCACCTGCACACGCGTCGCCGAGCGCGGGTCGATGCGCATCTCGATCACCCGGCCGACGTCGACGCCAAGGTAGCGCACCGTGCTGCCGCGCGTGAGCCCGCTGACCGAGCCGTCGAAATAGACCTCGTAGCGCGTATACGAGCGCGCGTCGCGGCTGTCCGCGTACCAGTAGACGAACAGGCCCGCCATCACGACCACCAACAGCACGAACGCGCCGACCGCGGCGTACTTGGCCTCACGCTCCATGCCGAGCCCCGAAACGCGCGGCTCGATCGCCATGGAAATACGCTTGAATCCAGGGATGGGGGTTGCCCACGATCCCCTCCAGGCTGTCGGTCACCATCTTGCGGTCCACGATCACCCCGACACGATTGCAGGTTCGGAAAATGGTGTCCAGATCGTGGGTGATCATCACCACGGTCAGCGCCAGCTGCCGCTGCAGCCCGATCAGCAGCGCGTCGAATTCGGCGGCACTGATCGGGTCGAGCCCCGAAGTCGGCTCGTCGAGGAACAGCAGCTGCGGGTCGAGGGCCAGCGCCCGGGCCAGCGCGGCGCGCTTGATCATGCCGCCCGAGAGCTGCGACGGATACTTGAAGGCCGCCTCGGCGGGCAGGCCGACGAGGCGCACCTTGAGCATGGCCAGGCCGTCGAGCGCCTCGCTGTCGAGCGAGAGGTGCTCGAGCATCGGCAGCTGAACGTTCTGCAGCACCGTCAGGGCGCTGAACAGCGCGCCGGCCTGGAATGTGACCCCGTAGCCGGCCTTGACCTCGCGCAACTCGCGATCGCCGAGCTGGGTGAGGTCGCGGCCAAAGATCAGCACCGAGCCCGCCTGCGGACGCAGCAGGCCGAGGATGGTGCGCAGCAGCACCGACTTGCCCGAACCCGAGCCGCCGACGATGCCGAACACTTCGCCCTGCCGCACCGTCATGTCGAGCCCGTCGTGCACGACCTGCGCACCGAAACGGTTGACGACGCCGCGCACCTCGATCGCGGGCTTGTTGTCGGCCGCGGTCGCCGTTGTCGTGGGGGTCGCCATCAGATGTCCAGCTGCATGAACAGCACCGCGAAGATTGCGTCGGCCAAAATCACCAGGAAGATCGACTGCACCACCGCGACAGTCGTCAGCCGTCCCAGCTCACGCGAGGAGCCGCGCACCTGCATGCCGCGATAGACCCCCGAGGCCGCGATCAGCAACGCGAACACCGGCGCCTTCAGGATGCCGACCCAGAACGTCGTGGCGGCGATCGCCTCGTCCATGCGCTGGATGTACTGGATCAGCGGCATGTCGAGCAGCAGCCGGCACAGGATCGCCCCGCCGGCGAGGCCGACGCCGTCGGCGATCACCGTGAGCAGCGGCAGCGCGATCACCAGACCGATGGCACGCGGCAGCACCAGCACGTCGATCGGATCCACGCCGATCGCCTTGAGCGCATCGATTTCCTCGTTCAGCCGCATTGCGCCGATCTCGGCGGCGAACGCGCTGCCGGAGCGGCCGGCGACGATGATCGCAGTCAGCAGCACGCCCATCTCGCGCAGCGTACCGACCGTCACCAGGTCGACGACGAAGATATCCGCGCCGAACTTCATCAGCTGCTGCGCGCCCATGTAGGCGATGATCACGCTGATCAGGAACGCGATCAGCGCGACGATCGGAATCGCCGTGATGCCGGTGTCGTAGACATGGCGCGCGATCGAGATCGGCCGCCACAACTTCGGCTGCAGCGTCGCCGCGAACAGCCGCCCGCTGGTCTCGCCGATGAATTCCAGACCGCGTCGCATCTCGAACGCGCGCTCCACCACTTCGCGGCCGAGCGCCGCCACCGGTGGCGCCTCGGCCTTGGCGGCCTGGCGCGCCGCGGCGACGCTCGTGGCCGTGCAGTCATCCGCGCCGAGCGTCTCGCCCACGAGGCGCACCGGCTCGGGCAGGCCGTCGGCCCAGCGCAGCGTGGTTCCCGCGTCCTGGGCGCGCCGGTCGAGACGGTGCAGCAGCCACGCGCCGGAGAGATCGAGCGCCACGACGCCGGCGGTGTGCACGACCACTTCGCGAACGCCGGCGAGCGGCAGCGCCTCCAGCTGCCGCGCGAGGATCGGCACCTGCGCCGCGCGCCATTCGCCCTGGAGCTCGACGTTGAGGGTCGTTCCCTGCGCCTCGCTGCGCAGCCCGGCGGACGTGCCGGTAACGACAGGCGAGGACATGGCGGCTCCGGAATCGGGGTGCGGGGGTAAACTGCGGGCAGTTTAACGTGGGAGCCGCGATGACAACCATCGGAACACCCTTGTCCCCGTCGGCCACGCGCCTGCTGCTGCTCGGCTGCGGCGAGCTGGGGAAGGAGGTGGTCATCGAAGCGCAGCGTCTCGGCGTCGAGGTGATCGGCATCGACCGCTATGCCAACGCCCCGGCGATGCAGGTCGCCCACCGCGCCCACGTGATCGACATGCTGGACGCCGCCGCGCTGCGAGCCGTGATCCTGCTCGAGCAACCGCACTTCATCGTGCCCGAGATCGAGGCGATCGCGACCACCGAGCTGCTGTCGCTCGAGAAGTCAGGCTTCACCGTGATTCCAACGGCGCGCGCCGCGCGCCTTACGATGGACCGCGAAGGCATCCGCCGCCTGGCCGCCGAGACTCTCGGCCTCGCCACCTCGCCCTATCGTTTTGCGAAAACCGTCGAGGATTTTCGCGATGCCGTCGCCGCGCTCGGCCTGCCCTGCGTCGTGAAGCCGGTGATGTCGAGCTCGGGCAAGGGGCAGAGCGTCGTGCGGCACGCCGCAGACGTGCAGCCCGCCTGGGACTACGCGCAGACCGGCGGCCGCGCCAGCGCCGCGAATTCCAGCTTCCGCACCGTCATCGTCGAGGGCTTCATCGAGTTCGACTACGAGATCACGCAGCTCACGATCCGTCACGCCGGGGGCGTCTCGTTCTGCGAGCCGATCGGGCACCTGCAGGTCGATGGCGACTACGTCGAATCGTGGCAGCCGCACCCGATGAGCGCCCGTGCGCTGGCCGAGTCGCGCCGCATCGCCGCGGCCGTCACCGCGGAACTCGGCGGCCGCGGCATCTTCGGCGTGGAGCTGTTCGTCAAGGGCGACCGGGTCTGGTTCAGCGAGGTCTCGCCCCGCCCTCACGACACCGGCATGGTCACGCTGATCTCGCAGGACCTGTCGCAGTTCGCGCTGCACGTGCGCGCGATACTCGGCCTGCCGATCCCGAACCTGCGCCTGCACGGCCCATCCGCGTCCGCCGCGATCCTCGTCTCCGGCGACACGGCGAACCTGCGCTTCGAGAACGTCGAGGCCGCGCTCGCCGAGCCGGACACGGCGCTGCGCCTGTTCGGCAAACCCGAAGTGCGCGGCAAGCGCCGCATGGGCGTGGCGCTGGCGCGCGCCGGGTCGATCGAGACCGCGCGCGAGACGGCGCGACGGATGGCCGCCAGCATCGTGGCAGGCGCGCGCGCCGGCTGACCCGGGCGCGGGGCGTTCCCGAGCGCGGGGCGCACCCGGGACCGCGGCAGGTTTCCTGGCGCAGCGGCCCGGGTTCGCTCAGGCGTCGTCGCGCCAGCGCCGCAGCCGCGCCGCGAGCGCCAGCATCGCGAGGCCGGCAGCCACGCCGAGCCACAGGTCGATGTTCGCGAACAGGGGCAAGGCGATGATCTGGTCGTAGAGTTCCGAGACCCGTTCGACGCGCGCCGACGAGGTCGGGGCGGGCGCGCGCTCGAAGTCCGCACCCATCGCGTCGAAGTAGCCGGTGAACCGGTACACCAGAAAGGCGAACACGCGCTGCGTACC
>JAYTNX010000335.1:0-2140 GCA_043748075.1 Pseudomonadota bacterium | reverse complement strand
GCGCCGACAGGGTCGTGGCGCCCAGCGCGAGCACGAGGGGCGAGCCGTTGACGTCGCCCGATGCGCCCGCCGCGCTGACCGCGCCCGCGCCGGGCATCGCAACGGTGGTTTTCAGCCGGGCCTCGTCCAGCAAGCGGCGCTCGCCGACCGCCAGCGCAAACCGGGCCTCGATCTCGACCGGTGCAGTCTGCCCGGCGGTCCACGGACCGGTCGTGAGGTCGAGGTCCTCGAGGCGCAGACGGTTGCCGTCCACGTCGCCGACGTAGCCGATGCGCGCGCCGCGCAGGTCCAGGCCGGCGAGCGTCAGGCGCCGTGCGCCCGGCTCGCCCGAGCCGCCGACAGCCTCGGCCAGACCGTCCCAATTGCCGCGACCCGTGGCATCGCGCCGCAGATTCAGGTCCAGCCCGTCGAGCCGCACCCGATCGAGCACGAGTTCGCCGTGCAGCAGCGGCCACAGCCGGGCGCCGAGCCGTGCTTCACGCCAGCGCAGCAGCGGCGGTCCGTCGAACGTCGGCGGATTGCCCAGGGAACCCTCCGCGGTGCGCAGCGCGAGCCAGGGATACCAGGCGAGTTCGAGGTCGCCGGCCAGCGCCACCGGGCGCCCCGTCGCGGCCGACAACGCCGCGACGATGCGCGGCTTGAAGACGTTCGGGTCGACCCACTGCGTGATGACGAGCACACCGACCAGCAGCAGCGCGACGATGCCGGCGAGCGCGATCAGAGTCCATTTGAGGGGCCGCACCCGGAGAGTGTACCGGGACGAGACCTCAGCGATCGCAGACCTGGACGTCGCCGCTCATCGACTTGATCCGCACCCGTGAGCCGCCGGCGCCGCGCACGGTGCGCAGCGCGCTGCCGGGGCCCGTCGCGCCGCTCGGCTCGCCGCGAGCGCCGAAGCAACTCTCGATGTCGCCGCTGAAACTCTCGACGTCGAGCTCGAACCCGGCCGCGGCCTTCAGGGTCAGGTCGACGTCGCCGCTGACGGAGGCCACATCGACACTGCCGCCGCGGTCGCTCGATGCGTCGATCCGCATGTCGCCCGAGGTGCTGCGCAGCCGCAGCGACTGCGTCATGCCGAGGCCGAGCGTCAGGTCGCCGCTGACGGTGTTCGCCTCGAATGAGCCGGCGCCGCGCTCCAGGCGCACGGCGCCGCTGACGCTCGAGACGCGCACCCGTCCGGGTGCGCCGCTGCCGCGCAGCATCACGTCGCCGCTGACGGTCTTGACCTCGGTCGCGCCGTCCGCGACGTCGAGACCCACGTCGCCGCTGACCGAGTTCACGCGCAGCTCGCCGCTGACCTGCGTCGACCCGACGTCCGCGCTGACCGTCGAGATCTCGAGTCGGGCGGTCTTCGGCACGCTCAACTGCAGCGCTGCGTCGCCGTCCCGACCGCTGACGCCGCGCGGCAGGATCACCTTCACGACCAGACGGTTGCCGTCCTTGCGTACGTCGAGGCGTTCGACGCCGGCACCCAGCGTGCCGGTGACATGCACCTCGGCGTTGTCCCAGCCTTTCACCACCACGTTGCCGGCAACGTTGCTGATCGCCACCGTGCCATTCGGCTCGAGGGCGACGCGTTGGTCGATCGGCCGGGCGGAGGCCGCGAGCACGGGTGGCGCCACCATCAGCGCTGCGCCGCAGAGCGCGGGCATTGCCAGGGATGCGACCACGGACCGCGGAAATCGGCGTCGACCGCCGGCGAAGGGAATGTTGCCCTGAGGTCTCATCGTCAGATCTCCTGGCCGGCCGAGCCGGCCTCCTTGACCGCGCTGAGCACGCGGATCTCGTCCTGGTAGCTGTTCACCAGCATTTCCTGCAGCAGCAGGTTGCCCGGGTCGTCGCCGAGCGCGCGCCGGATGTCGGCGAGCGCGCCGCCAATCGTCGCGAGGCTCGCCTCGACCCGACGACGCGTCTCGGGTGGCAGGGTGGCGAGGCCGGTGCCGGCCTGCGCCATCAGCGCCGCGCGTTCGGCACCGAAGCGCGCATCGGGCGCGAAGGGCGAGGTCGCAGCCGGTGGCGCCGTGGGCACCGAGGCGCGCCCGATCCAGACGCCGATCGCGAGGCAGGCCACGGTCGCTGCGAGACCGAGCCGGAGGCCGAGCCCGAGCTCGCGGGTCGAAGACCTTGCCCAGGCCCACGT
>JAYTNX010000334.1:0-8409 GCA_043748075.1 Pseudomonadota bacterium | reverse complement strand
CACGACCCGGTGCTTCGCGACTGCCCACAGTGCCCCGAACTCGTCGTGGTGCCCGCCGGCTCGATCCTGGTGGGCGCACCGGACGATGAGCAGCTGCGCGAAAACATCCCCGCCCCAATGGCCGCCACCGAGCGTCCGCAGCATCCGGTGACGATCGCGAAGGCGCTCGCGGTGGGTCGCTACGAGGTCACCCGCGCGCAATACGCGGCGTTTCGCCGCGCGGTGCCAGGCGATGGCCAGTCCGGCTGCGAAGTGTTCGACGTCGCTACGCGGCGCTGGAGCCTGCGCGCCGACCGCTCGTGGCGCGATCCCGGGTTCGACCAGGACGACCGCCACCCCGTGGTCTGCGTGAGCTGGGAAGACGCTCATGGCTATGTCACGTGGCTGTCGCAGGTCACCGGCAGGCGCTACCGTCTGCCGAGTGAAGCCGAATGGGAATATGCCGCCCGCGCCGGTACCCTCACCAGCCGCTACTGGGGCGACGCGCGCGACCTGGCCTGCGACCACGCCAACGTGTCGGACCTGGATCGCGCCGCGGCTCAGGGCATCGATCCGTCACCGGAGATCAGTTTCCTGTGTCGTGACGGCGTCGTACAGACGGCCCCGGTGGGGCTGCGGGCGCCGAACGGCTTCGGGCTATACGACGTGCAGGGCAATGTCTGGGAATGGATGCAGGACTGTTACAGCGAAGACCCTGCCGGCGCGCCCGCCGACGGCGCGCCGCGGATGGACGGGGACTGTTCGCGGCACATGGATCGCGGCGGTTCCTGGGTGAACTCGCCGAAGTACCTGCGATCGGCGGCGCGGCACGCGGACTCGACGACCCGTCGCAACGACGTGCTCGGCCTGCGCGTGGTGCGCGACCTGGATTGAACGCGAACGACCGCGGAGCTGCCGCTTGAACGACCTGGAACAGATGGAAAATCGCGCCGGCATCGCCCGCGTCACTTGCGGCTGGAAGAAGCCGGCGCTGCCCCTCGACGTGGTGCGACGCTACTGGCGTGACGTGCACAGCCCCGCGATCGCGCGCCGCGCCGGCGTCTGGGACTACCGCCACTACCAGTTCGACCCGGTCGATCCCCAGGTGTTCGCGCCGGGCGTCGGCATCGACTCGGCCTGCGCCGCTGACGCGCAACTGATGTGGCTCTCGGACGTCCGTTACCTCGATGACGCCGCGCTGACGAAGTTCGGCACCTCGCCCGACGGCGTAGTGAAGTCGCAGCTACTCGCGGACATCGAACTGATCGTCGAGCGCAGCACCACCTACAAGGCGGTGGGCGCGAATGCCCGCACGCTGCTCGATCGCACCGGCATCGCCGAGCCGCAGGGCCCGGTGCCGCGGCCGCAGTACGCCGTGTTCTTCCGCCAGCGCGACGACGAGCCGGCGTTCCGACAATGTCTGCAGGGTCTCGCGGAGCGCTGGGCGCGCACCCCCGGGGTTTTGCGCGTGAGGCTGAGCCTGTTCGATGCGCCCGACATGGACGCGGAGAAAAAGGCGGGCTACCCCGTCAAGACGCACGCGATCGAGCAGCAGTACCAGGCCTGGATCGACCTCGTGGTCGAGGACGCCACCGTCGCGCGCTTCCTGCTGACGCCGCAGTCGGGCGTCGACCCGGCGCGCGACATCCGCGCGATCCATGCCTACCCGGTGCGCGTGGTCTACACCTCCGTCTACGCGGGCAGTCCGACGATTGTCGGGCTGCGCGGCTACCCGGCCTGGCTCGCGATCCGCGAGCTCGACGCGGCGAACCAGCGCGAGCCGGCACTGCTCGAGTGGATGTACGGTCCGAGGGTGACCGAATGACCACGACGATTTCGGTCTCGGAGCGACTGGTGGACTTCATGCAGCGGCAGGCGTCCGAGGGCCTGCCCGACGCGGTGCGCCACGAAGCGAAGCGCCTGCTGTTGAATCAGTTGAAGGCGTCGGTGGGTGCGGGCAGCCACGTGGCCGTGCGCCTGCTGCACGACTGGGCGACGGGAACGGCGGGCGGAGCGCGCGGCGCCCATGTGCTATGGCTGGGCACCGAGACGGGCGCCGCACAGGCCGCGATGGTCAATGGCGCGCTGTTCGAGGTGCTCGACTTTCACGACACCTACATCCCGACCTTCATGCACGCGGTTTCCGCCGTGCTGCCGGCGGTGCTGGCGACGGCCGAAGAGCGCCGCAGCCACGGGCGCGACACGCTCAATGCACTGGCGATCGGGCTGGAGGTCGAGCTGGCGGTCGCGACGATCCTGATGCCTACCGGCTACTATCGCGGTTTCGTTCCCGCCGGCCTCGTCGGCGGCGTCGGCGCCGCGGCGGCCTGTTCGGTACTCGCCGGGCTCGACGCGGTGCAGATGCGCAATGCGCTCGGCCTCGCCATGTGTACGGCCTTCGGGCTGTACGAATCCGTCGGCAGCATGGGCCTCGCCTACATCACGGGCGCGACGGCGCGCTCCGGGCTCACCGCGTTCCAGCTCGCCGAGCGCGGCTTCGATGCCCCGCGCACGGCGTTTGAAGGGGAGAAAGGCATGTTCGCCTGCCACACCGACGAAAAGTCGGACAAGATCGACGCGGTACTCGCCTCGCTCGGCAAGACCTGGCGCATCTTCGGCCAGAGCTACAAGACCGTACCCACGGAGACCATCACGCACGCGCCGATCGAGTGCGTGATGGAAATCCTGAAGCGGGCGAACGGCCGCCGCGTGCAGCGCATGCGCTTCGGCGTGCAGCCGATCGTCGTCAAAATCGCCGACGAACGCCGCGAGCGCTTTGGCCGGCAGCTGCAGAGCGAGCTTCAGGCGCGCTTCGACACGCGCTTCTGTGCGGCGGCGGCCTGGGTTCGCGGCCGTTTCACGCTCGAAGAAATGCGCGAATCAGCCTACACCGACGAGACCATCCTCGCGCTGCGCGACCGCATCGACCTGGTCGCCGACGAGAGTTTCAAGACCTTCGAAGGCTGCTGGCTGGAGGTCGAGTTCAGCGACGGCAGTCGCGAGCAGACCCGTGTCGACGCCTTCCTCGGCACGCCAGGCAACCCGATGAGCGACGCGCAGCTGTCGGAAGTCTTCCGCGTCACGGCGGCCCCGCTGTTGCCCACCCACCGACCGCAGGCGATCCTGGAGGCCGTCTGGAGTCTCGACCAGGCGGACGATCTTCGCGGCCTGATGGGCCTGGCGAGGCTGCAATGAGCCTCGTCGACCTGCCCTGCGGCGCGACGACGTGGTACCGCCGGCTCGGTCGCGGCGCGCCGCTGCTGCAGATCCACGGTTCGGCCTTCGGGCACCGCAATTTCGAGAAGATGACGCCGCTGATGGCGCCGCATTTCGAAGTCATCGACTTCGACCTGCCGGGGTACGGCGAGAGCCGCGGCGGACCGCCGATTCGCGACTTTGCGACGCTCGCCGATCTGGTGGCCGAATTCATCCGGGCGCTCGGGCTGCCGAAGCTCAGTATCCACGGCACCTCGTTCGGTGCGATGACGGCGCTGACGATGGCGGCGCGTCACCCGGAGCTGGTCGATCGGTTGATCCTCAGCTGCTTCCTCGCGCGCTACGACAACGCCGCGCGGATGATGCGTGCCACCTGGAAGCGGGCGGCGCGTGACAGCGGCATGGACGCGGTCGCAGACCTGACGTCGGTGGCGGGTTTCGCACGCAGCTTCTACGAGCGACCGGGCGCGCAGGCGCAACTCGCCTCGATGCGTGAGGCGTTCAGCCGCACGACCCCGGAGGCTTTCGTCGCGGGCACCGAGATGATCGAGCGCACCGACCTCAGCCCGTTCCTGCCACAGGTGGCAGCACCGACGCTGATGCTGGCCGGCGACGAGGACCGCATGACGCCTTTTCAACCGGCGCCGAGCGGCGTCGGCATGGCGCAGATCGCGGCACTACTGCAGCCGCGGCTGCCGCGCTGCGAGACTCACGTACTGCCGCAGTGCGGCCACTACCTGGTGATCGAACAGCCGGACGTCGCCGCGGCGATGATCGTCGAATTCATGCGACGCTGAGCGCCGCCTCTCACTCGACGAGATGGCCCGGTGGGGTGCTCTGCACCATGTTGCGGCGGTCGAAGATCTGTTCCGGGAAATCGGTGGAGTAGTACTTCACGAACAACTTGCAGGGCGCGTAGTGCGCGCTGCCGTGGCGGCTGCCGGTCTGCCGATAGAGATAGCACGGTGAATCGTAGCGGACATAGCCGCCGACCTCTTCGAGCCAGTCGAGGGTCGGCTCCGGCCCATGCTCGAGGAAGTACGCTTCCTCGAGATGCGGGTGAGTCCAGGTCCAGCCTTCGTCGACGATGCCAGTCTTGAAGCAGATCTGGAACAGCAGCACGCAGTCGGCTTCCTTGTCCCAGCGCAGCTTCTTGATCGCCCAGGCATCGCCCATGTAGGACGCCTCGGTGGCGGCCTTCTCGCAGTCCTCGACGATCACCGGCGTCTTGTCGCACTTCTCGCCCACCCCGCCGGTGATCACGAGCTTGACCGTCTCCTCGAGCGCCGTGATCGCGCCGATCGCGGTGCCAGGGGGACGGTAGTAGTAGCCGTACTTGCCGAAACTGAGATTGCCTTCCTTCAACTTGCCGCTGAGGAACAGCGTGTCGCTGTAGACCTTCGCCGTGCCCGGCGGTGCCGTAAAACCCCTTTCGTACTTGACCAGGGCCGCAGTCGCCCTGGTGGCCGGGTCGCGACCGAAGACCTTGATCCAGGCCTTGCCGGTGGCGCCCTCGATCTCGAGCGGGTGCCACTGAACGCTGTTCTCGACGACCAGGTAGGACGGGGTGAGTTTCATCGGGTACGGTCCTTTGTCGGTCCGGGTGAGGGGCGGTGCAGGCCTGCGGCGAGCGCGAAACCCGCGAGTGCGTGCATGATACACCGATATTTCCCGCCCCGGTAGCGCTGCCGCTCCAGAATCAGGCTTCCCGGGCCACGAACCTGTGGCCCGACGAAAAGCCGGCGGCCCACAACCGGCGCCAGCGTCGCCCGCCCGGACCGGCCGTGCGTCGCGGTACAGTAGCGGTACCGCATGAACGCCCATCCGCACGACCGCTGGACACACCGCCACGACTTCGTTGCCGACGCGGCCGACGCCGAGCGCGGCACGCGCTGGGTGATGGCGCTGACCGCCGTGACGATGGTCGCGGAGATCATCGCCGGCACGATGTCCGGTTCGATGGCGCTTCTGGCCGACGGCTGGCACATGGCGACGCATGTCGCGGCGTTTGCAATCGCGATCTTTGCTTACCGGTATGCGCGCACGCGGGCGACGGATGCGAGCTTCGCGTTCGGCACCGGCAAGGTGACCGTGCTCGGCGGCTTTGCCAGCGCGATCGCCCTGGCGGTGGTCGCCCTGGTGATGGCGATCGAGTCGACCACACGATTGTTCGAACCCCTCGACATCCACTTCGACGAGGCGATCTGGGTCGCCGCTATCGGACTCGCGGTGAACCTGCTGAGCGGCGTGATCCTGCATCGCGCGGGGCGCCATGAGGAGCATGCGCATGGGCACGATCATGGGCACGATCACGGCCCCGGGCAGGGGCACGGACCCGGCGACGACCACAATCTGCGCGCCGCGTATCTGCACGTCGTCGCCGATGCACTGACGTCGGTGCTCGCGATCGTTGCGCTGGTGGCAGGCAAGTATCTCGGCCTTGGCTGGCTCGACGCCGCGATGGGTCTGGTGGGTGCCGCGCTGATCACCCGCTGGGCCTGGGGGTTGGCGACCGAGAGCTCGACGATCCTGCTCGATCGCACCGATGATGCCGAGACTGGCCGTGCGATCCGTGAGGCCGTGGCGGAGTCGGGTCCCGGCGATTCGGTCACCGACCTGCATCTGTGGCAGGTTGCGCCGGGACGGCTCGCCGCAGCCGTGACTATCGTCTCGCACACGCCGCGTGCCGCGGACTACTATCGCCGCAGGCTCGCCGAGGTCGGCGGCCTCGCACACGTCACCGTCGAGGTGAACGAGTGCCAGGACACCGACTGCACGGAGCGCCGATGAGCGAGAAAGTGAGCCTGTTCCGTCCGCACCCGTGGCACGCAACGAGATCATCGTCCGCGCCAAGGTGATCGGCGGCCTGCAGCTGAACGACAAGGGCGAGGCTGACGACAAGATCGTCGCGGTGCTGCAGGGCGACTACGTCTGGGGCAAGGCGAAGGACCTGCACGAGGTGCCCGAAGTGCACATCGAGCGCCTGCAGCACTATTTCACGACCTACAAGCTGGTTCCGGGCGAGCGCAACCCGCTGCGCATCGACCGGGTGTACGGCCGCGCGCACGCAATCAAGGTCATCAATGCGGCGATCAAGGACTACGCCGCGAATTTCACGCTGACCTGAGCGCCACCCGCCGTCGGGTCGCGCCTGGCACGCCGCGCTTCGCGTCCGGTGCCCCGCGCGGCTCGCGCGGCTCGCGTGCGAGATCAGCGGTGTCGCAGGCGTTCCACTTCGCGAAACACCCGCAGCCAGTTGCCGCCCCAGACCTTCGCGACGTCGGCGTCCGAATAGCCGCGCCTCAACAGCTCGCGCGTGACGTTGGGCGCTTCCGACTCGTTGCGATAGCCGTCAACACCGCCGCCATGCTCGAAATCGGTCGCCAGGCCGACGTGGTCGACTCCGATCAGCTTGACCGCGTAGTCGATCGCATCGACGAGATGACCGACGTTGGCCTTCGGCAGCGCGCGCATCAGGCCGAAGTACTCGCCCTGGTAGGCTGCCGCCTCGTCGGCCGGAAGCTTCGCCACCGCGGCATCGTCAGCGACGGCGTACTTCGTGCGCAGCGCGGCGACCTCCTGCTCGAACGAGGGCGGCGGCGCCAGCAGGTAGGCGCTGAACGCAACGATGTGGACCACGCCGCCGTTGGCCGCGATCCGCTTCAACTCTGCATCGCTGAGATTGCGGGCGTTGTCGACCCGCGCGCGTACCGCCGAATGCGAGGCGACGACCGGGGCGCGCGTCAGGGACAGCACCTGCTCGAATGCCGCGGTGGACAACTGCGACACGTCGAGGATCACGCCGAGATCGTTCAGTCGCGACACCAGCGAACGCCCCAGCGGCGAGAGCCCGCCCCACAGCGTCGGCGCGTCGCCGTTCTTCGGCAGCGGCCGCGACGAATCGGCGTAGGCATTGTGGCTCGCATGGACGAAGCCGAGCTGGCGCAGGCCGGCAGCATAGTACTCGTCGAGCAGTTCGGCCTTCGAGCCGAGCACGGTGGCGTTCAGCACGCTGACGACGGCCGCGCGACGCCCGGATGCCGCGAACTTCTCCACGTCCTCGGCTCGGGTTGCGAGACCGATCCGGCTGGGATACCACTCCGTCACGCGGCGGATGGCCGCGAGCTTCTCGCGCCCCGTCGCGATCGCGATGGCGTCCTGCTCGGGCGTACGGGCCTGCTGCCAGGCGAACACCGCGAGGACCGCGGCGTCGACGCCGCCCTTCTCCATCTTCGGCAGGTCGATCTGCGACTTGCCGTCGACACCCGGATCGTTCTTCTCGGTGGCGAAGCCGGTAGGCAGGTCGACGTGGGCATCGATGACGATCGCTGCCGCATGGGCCGCGGCCACCTGTGCATCGCTGGGCTCGGCGGCGCGTGCCACGTTGGCCAGCGCCAGCGTGCAGGCCAGCAGGCCGAACCGGATCGAATTACGCATCGAACTACGCATGGGGTCGACTCCTTGGAAACCGTTGCCCCGGAAGCAGCGTCACGCCGCGGCCCCGAGGCGATCCGTCAGACGTCATCGATGAAAAACTCGCCGCCACAGCCCTGGTCGCGACGACCGACATCCGCGCAGCGCAGCAGGCGGCCGGGGCCACCCCGCGGCCCGTCGTCGTCGAGACAGACGCGGACCTCCACCAGATGAGGCCGACGACTCTTCGCCGGATCGGCACTGCGCAGCGTCCTGCACATGAAGACCAGATGCTGGCCAAACCCGGGCGCTGCCCGGTCAGCGGCCGCGCGCAGCGCCGTGGCGGTCACGCGTTGTCCCGCGTTGCGACGGATGGCCTCGCCCAGCGCGTCGTTGGCGCGCCGCGTGCCGGCGATCGCCGCACGGAAATATTCGTCGTCGTCGAGACCGGAACAGGTGCCATGCATTCGCCATTCGTGGCGATCCAGCCCCTCGCGGGCGCCGGGCATCCAGCGGCTGAGTTCGGCGCGTGTCGCGGGCTCGAGCGATAGCCGCGGACCCTCGCAGTCCCGCGGATAGGCGCCGGGCTGCCGGGCTTCGGGCCACAGCCCGTGCAGCACCAGCGGCGTGCGCCGGAACGCGCCAGCGTCGAGCGCGCGACACTGGCCGATACGCTGGTTTCCGTCCTCGCAGAAGGCAGGTTCGAGGGTCAATGCGAGCAGGTAGAAATCGAAACGAACGCGACGCGCGGGCGATTCA
The DNA here is from genome assembly GCA_043748075.1 of Pseudomonadota bacterium. Lineage (GTDB taxonomy): Bacteria > Pseudomonadota > Gammaproteobacteria > Steroidobacterales > Steroidobacteraceae > UBA964. The sequence goes on along the minus strand of JAYTNX010000334.1, from coordinate 42 downwards.
TCCGGTCGCACGGCAACGCGCTCCGTCGCAGCGCCTGCCCCA
>JAYTNX010000333.1:0-2857 GCA_043748075.1 Pseudomonadota bacterium | reverse complement strand
TGGCTATCGCACGTCCTCTCGGGCAACACGGCACCCGGCGCAATCCTCGTCTGGAACTTCCGCGAGGACGCCTTCAGCGTCTACGACATCGGGCTCCGGGTGTTCGACTTCTACCGGCAGACGACCACCTACACGCACGACACCTCTCCGTCATCGGTGACCTACGACTCGCAGCCCGCTGGCTTTCCGGCCTCCTACGACGAATCGCAGGGCCAGAGCGGGGTTCCGCTGATCGTTGGCGGCGACGGCGCGGCGCGGGTTTTCTTGTTCGACGGCAGCGCCACCGATAACGGCGCGTCCTTCATGCCGCGTGCCCGAACGCAGCAGATCGCCCCTTATCCGGGGCAGCAGGCGCGGCTCGGACATGTGGACGTGATCGGCGACGCGGCAGCCATGAAGACTGCGACGCTACGCTTTTACCGAAACGCGAACCCGTCGTCTTACTACTCGGCCACCTTCTCGCTCGAAGGGGCAGCGGGCGAAACGAAGATTCGCAAGCGCATCCGGGTCAACCAGCGCGCACTTTTCCATCAGATCGAGCTTGAGGTGCCTCCGGTTCCCGGATGGGGACTAGATGCCCTAATCTTGTGGATGCAGCCAGACGGGGACACTCGGGAGTTCTGATGCGCGTACCCATTACCAACCGTTTGCCTCAGCGCGGTGAGCACTCGGCTCTGCCGTGGCAGCGTCGGCTTGAGCACGAGACGGCGGACGAGTACCTGGAGCGGCTGGTTACGGCGCTCGAAGACCGTCTCGACGACATCGTTCGGGCCGTGAACGTGTCGGACGAGGAGATCGGGGCAGGCGGTGGCGGCGGAACGACGAACATCACACTCGCGGTCCCTGGTGAGCCTGGCGCAGACGGAGAACCAGGCCCGCCTGGGCCTCCTGGTTCTATCGGTGCAACTGGCGCTGGCACGCCCGGTATTCAGGGCACGATCGGCCCGCCCGGTGAGGACGGCCTAGACGGTGAAGCATGGTCAATCCCAGGCCCGGCTGGTGCGGCGGGCGCGAACGGATCGCAGGGATTGTCTGGTGTTTCGGGGCCTCCGGGTCCGGCTGGCGAGGATGGCGAAACGGGTCCGATGGGTCCGCCCGGAGCGACCGGCGCAACCGGAGCGCCTGGCGGTGGTGGTGGGTCGGCAACCACGGTTGAAGTGGACCTCGGCGCGACCGCGACGTGGCGCGGGAAGTTCACCATCACGGATGGCGCGATCACCGGCACGTCGAAGGTTCTCGCGTGGCAAGCGCCGGGTCCGTACACCGGGAAGGGAACTCGCGCAGACGAGGCCGAGATGCAGCCCGTGAGCGTGATTGCGGTCGAGCCAGCGGTGGGGTCTGCGGTGGTGAAGTGGGAGACGCCGCCGATGGTGGCGTACAAAGACTTTGGACATGGCCCTCGCGCGGCTGCTACAGGAACTCAGGCTGCGCAGGGGCTCGACATCATCATGGCGCAGCGCATCAATCGTGTGCGCGGAAACGTTAAGTTTACCTATCAGGTACTCTAGGAAGCAATCATGGCGGTACTCGAAGGCGGCGTCAGCGCGGCGTTAGCGGGAGTCGGGGCAGAGGCTGGCTCTGCGCTTCACGTCGTCAATAAGCCGATCCCGTATGGGACACTCGGCCATTACCGGACCTCTGTGCGGATCAATTCGACTGCCGCCCAGGCCGCGAACTCCCGCATCTTCGAGATTCGCAACACGCACGCGACGAATCTCATCATCCCGACTCGACTTACAGTTCTGGCACTACAGACGGCAGCTGGTACGGCGCAGGAGAACTCGCTCGACATTTACCGCTGCACTTCATTCTCAGTCGTCGATACGACCAACACCGTAACGCCCGTGTCGAGCGTAAAGCGCACCTCGATGGCTGCGTACCCTGGTGGTGCGGCGGTGCGGCACCTGACGCTGGCCGGTAACGCGGCTGGGATGACTGGCGGAACGCTCACCAAGGACACGCAGTTCTTCGCGACGCTCCCTTACAACGTCGCGGCGGCAATCGCGACGACTTTCATGTGGGGTCCGCTCGACGCGCTCGATGACGTGAACGGCTCGCACCCATTCGTGTTCATCCAGAACGAAGGGCTCATCATCGAGAACCGTGTGCTGAACGTGACGAGCTACGGGATTACCTGGTACATCGACTTCGCTTGGGCCGAAGTGACGGCCTTCTAGGAGACACAATGGCGCAGAACAAGATCGAGATTTTCGGCCCGGTGACGCTCTCTACGACGCTCACAACGAACATCATCGCCCCAGCGGCGGCAGGTGCGGCTGCGGTCGGCTACACGGCGACGGCTCACTATCTCCTGCTGCGCCACGTCCACATCGCGAACCGCACCGGCTCGGCGGCGACCCTCACGCTCTACAAGGGCGCGACGGGTGGCAACGCGGCAGGGACCGAGCTGTTCGTCGCCTACTCTGTCGCTGCGAACTCCAGCTACGACTGGTATCCGCAGAACCTCCGCCTGGAAGGAGCGAACGGGTTCCTGGTCGGCGGGTCCGGAACCATCAATGCGCTGACCATCACCGCGTTTGGTGAAGTGGGGCTGGTCTGATGAACACGCAGCTAACGCGACCCGGGACACTGCCGAGTGTGCTGCTCAATGGTTCCACGTGGAACCCTGAGGCGGTGCGGCGGGTGTCGTTCGAGGACTCGGCGTGGCGGGCAATCCTGGTGTCGGACGAGACCGGCCCCGTCGGGGCAGTCTGCTACTCGGAGCCGTCCATCGCGCCGAACATCACGGTCGATGCGGTGGTGATGGACCCGGAGCGCGCGGCCAGCGAGGGGCAGTGGCAGGCCGTCATCGAGGCCGCGATGCCGATGCTCCGGGCGGCAGCTCTTCGCTTCCGGG
>JAYTNX010000332.1:0-1510 GCA_043748075.1 Pseudomonadota bacterium | reverse complement strand
GTGCAGCCTCGGCAGATGCTCCCGCAGGATCGCGACGAAATCCGCGTGGGCGTCGCGCTGATGCAGGAACAGCGGCTTGCCGACGGTGGCCGCCAGTTCGAGCTGGGCATGGAACGCGCGCCGCTGCGCCTCCGGCGCCGAGAGGTTGCGGTGGTAGTCCAGCCCGCATTCGCCGACGGCAGCCACCTGCGGCTCGGCGGCGAGCACACTCAGCTCCGCCAGTGCCTCCGCGTCGAGATCGGCCGCGTGGTGCGGGTGGATTCCGGCCGTCGCTCGCAGCACCCCTGGCAGCGCCCGCGAGAGCGCGATTGCCCCGCGCGCACTCTCCAGCGACGCCCCGGTGACGATCATCCGCGTGACCCCCGCCGCGAGCGCGCGTCTGACGACCTCCTCGCGATCGCGGTCATAGCTGTCGTGGGTGAGATTGATGCCGATGTCGACCAGCTGCATGAGGCGATGTCCCGGGCCCTGGGCAGGGCGATATACTCCGATTATCGAGGAGGTGAGTGTCATGAGCGAACCATCCGGCTCCACCGTTCCCGCGCCCGCGAGCGAATCGTTGGCGCCGCGCATTTTCCACATGCTCGTCTTCGCCGTCGTGTTCTGGCTGCTGTGCTGGACGGTGGCGATCACCGCGATCGTGCAGCTCGGCATGCGGGTATTCTCCGCCGCGCCGAGCCCGGACCTGCAGCGCTTCGGCGCCGGGCTCGCGCGCTATGGCGGGCAGGTGATCTCGTACCTGAGTTTCGCGAGCGACGCGCTGCCGTTCCCGTTCAGCGATTGGCCCGAAGTGCCGACTCGCCTGCGGGAGGACGATCTCTCGGAACTGTAGCGGCGCTCCAGCGACGCTCTAGCGGCGTTCGGCCACGAGCGCAACTGCGAGGGCGTCCACGTCCTCGTCCGGCTGGTCCCAGCTGACCACCAGCCGTGCTTCTCCGGATTGCGCCGGTCCCCAGTCGTAGAACTCGAAGCCGGCGGCGCGCAGCCGGGCGAGCCGTGCGGCGCCTGCGGCGATGAAGACCTCGTTGCCTTCGACCGGATGGCGCAGCAACGACCCGGCTGCGGCGCCGAGTCGGCGGGCGAGCGCGTTGGCACGCGCGGCGTTGCGCAGCCAGAGGCCGTCGTCGACGTAGGCCTGCAGCTGCGCCGACACGTAACGCATCTTCGACAGCAGGTGCGCCGCGCGCTTGCGACGCAATTCAAAGTCGGCGATCCGCGCGGCGTCGAAGAACACCACGGCCTCGGCACCAAACGTGCCGTTCTTGGTGGCCCCGAACGAGAGCACATCGACGCCGGCGCGCCCGCTGATCTCGGCGGGATGACAGCCGAGGAAGGCCACCGCGTTCGCGAAGCGCGCGCCGTCGAGGTGCACTGCGAGACCCCGTTCATGCGCCAGCGCCGCCAGTGCGGCGATCTCGCCGGGGCGGTAGACCGTGCCGAGTTCCGTGGCCTGGGTGAGCGTGACGGCGCGCGGCTGGACGGTGTGCACCGATACCGGGTTGTCGTCCAG
>JAYTNX010000331.1:0-5556 GCA_043748075.1 Pseudomonadota bacterium | reverse complement strand
GAATGCATGGCACCGTGCCACGCACTGATTGCGCGTCAAGCAGCGTCGTCTATGCTCATTGCCTACTGGCCTGCGCATCGACGGCAGCGTTGCAGCCGCGTCTGCATTGCCGGTGCCGACCACTCCGCGCAACAAACGCCCTGAGGAGTTCAAGCCGATGGCGAAGACACACCCATGAGAATGCAGAGCAGACTCCTCCGCCGGGCCTTCTGGGGCGTCGTGGTCACGGTCGCCCTGGGCACGGCCCAGGCTCACGAGCCGGGCAACATCATCAAGGATTGCGAGATCTGCCCGGAAATCGTCGTCGTCCCTCCCGGGTCCTTCAAGATGGGCCGGGACGGCGCCGAACCCGTACGCGAGGGCGAAATCCGCCGCTACGAGGGTCCCGAGCGAAAGGTGACGATCGCCCGGACATTTGGCGCCGGCCGGTTCGAGATCACGAATGAACAATTCGCCGCGTTCATCGAGTCGACCGGCTACGTGCCCCTCGAGGGCTGTCACCTTTGGGATGGCTGGAACTCCGAGTTCGTCAAGACCGGGGGTTGGCGTGACCCCGGCTACGGTCGTGCCCCGCAGCCGAAAGAGCCTGCGGCCTGCGTAAACTGGAACGCCGCACAGGCGTACACCGGGTGGCTGTCGAAGAAGACCGGTGCCTCCTACCGCCTGCTGACCGAGGCGGAGTGGGAGTACGCGGCGCGTGCTGGCGAGGAGCTGGACTTCCCGTGGGGGAGGCAGGGCGAGCGTGCCTGCGAGTACGCCAACTTGTTCGATATCTCCGCAAAGAAGCGCTCGCCGAACGCCCGGCTCACGGCCGCAGACTGCGACGACGGCTACGCGCAGGTTGCACCGGTGGGCTCATACAAGCCGAACGCCTTCGGTTTGTACGACATGTCCGGAAACGTCTGGGAATGGACCTTCGACTGTCACGTGATGCCTTACCCCGCGGATGCACCTATCGACGGCTCGGCAGTCGTGGATAAGCTCTGCGACCGGCGTGCAGTCAAGGGCGGGGCATGGATGACGACGGTGGATCGCCAGCGGTTCACGTTTCGTGGTCGTGACCCCGCCGAAATGAACAGCCTGGGGTTTGGATTCCGCGTGGCCCGTGACCTTTGAAACTTGACACTGCTCCCTTGAAAGTCGATACCCGGGGCGCATGGCTCCGGTCGACTCTTGCATGGGACAGAGCTCGGATCCCGGTTAGCGTCCATGGTGCAGGGAACTGGGTGTCGCTCCAGCAGTTGCGTCCGGACGTTTATTCACACGGGGGTAGGTTCGATGGTCAACATCAAGAAGGCAGTGCTGCTGGGTGCCGGCACCCTGGTTCTGGGGGCGGTTGCCAGTCAGGCGTTCGCTCAGGGGGCAACCACCCCGGGTACGGCTGACGCGGGCAAGCTGGAGCTGGAAGAGGTCACGGTGACGGCGCGCAAGCGCGAGGAGTCGCTGCAGGACATCCCGATCTCGATGGTCGCCATCACAGAGGCGCAGATCCAGGCCACCGATGCCTACGACGTTCGCGACATCACGCGCCTGACGCCGAACGTCACGCTGCAGACGACCGGCGGCGCAGGCACGGGGCGATTCAATCCGAACCTCACGTTCCGCGGGTTGCAGAACACGTTCCCGGTGCCACGCACCCAGGTGGGCGCCGTGTTCCTCGACGGCAACTACGTGCTGTTCGGTGTCAACGCGATCAACACCGCCGACATCGAACGCGTCGAGGTGCTGCGCGGACCGCAGAACGCCTATTTCGGCCGAAACACCTTTGCGGGCGCGATCAATTTCATCTCCAAGACGCCGGGAGACGAGTTTTCCGGCCGAGTGGGCGCATCGGCGACCGATCGCGGCAGCAATGACCTGTCGGCGAGCGTCGAGGGTCCGCTGCTGCCCGGCAAACTGTCCGGACGACTGTCGCTGCGCCAGCGCAACAAGGCCGGCCACTACACGGCTCTGGACGGCGGCAGGCTGGGTGACGAAAGCACCAAGTCCATCTCTGCGTCGTTGTTTGCCACGCCCCTCGATGGGCTCTCGCTTCGACTGCGCGGCGCATGGCAGGAGGACGACGACGGCCCGGGCACGGTGATCAACCTGTCGCCTACCGCGCTCGGCGACACCTGCCGCGGGCGTTTCATCGACAAGGGGCTGAGCACCAGGGGCGTGGCGGGTTTCAACGTCACCGTGCCCTATTTCTGCGACCGCATTCCGGGAATCGACCAGCTCGGGGAAGCGATCGTTTCGACGCAGACCAGCCTCGTCGGCCCCACGCTCGCGCGGCTCGGGAATCCGAACGGGCTGGCCAACGCCTTCATCAACAATTCACTCGACTTCGCATTATTCGATCGCGTGCCGAAGCTCGATCGGCTCGGGCTGTTGCGGCGCATGCAGTCGGTCAATCTGCAGGCCGACTATGAGTTCGGCAACGGCATCAATCTCGGGTTCAACTACGGCTGGCAGGGCAACCGGCAGGTCCTCGCGTTCGACGCCGATCGATCCAACGTGGATATCAACTTCGCCTATGCGCCCGTGATCTCCAGCACCCGCACTTACGAACTGCGGCTTGCCTCGGCGCAGGAGCAGCGCCTACGTTGGCTGTTGGGTGCGACCTACTTCACGTCCAGTCTCGAAGGCAACTACGGCGGCGGCGGATCGGGGCAATGGCGCGCGCGTCTGCTGCCGACGCAGCCTCTCAACACCGTGGTGCAGACTTCTCAGCAGGTCAGTGTCAACCCCTTTACCGGCAACGAGTTCGCGACGGTCAAGGCGCTCTATGGCTCGGTGGACTGGGACGTGCTGGACAAACTCACGTTGACGGCGGAGTTCCGCCGACAGGAAGATGCCTCTGTCTCCGGCGCACAGCTGCTACCGCTGTTCCCGGCCGTGCCGGTGGAGGAAGTCTGGACGGACAACATGCCGCGCTTGATCGGCTCGTTCAAGTTCAGCGACGACTGGAACGTGTACGCGAGCTGGTCCGTGGGCGTACTGCCGGGGGCTAATAACGTCGGATTCACGAGCCAGACGCCGTTCCGGCAGAACCTGATCCGCCAGATCGTTCCGGACGTCCAGGCCGTGCTTGAATCCGACGAGCTCGACAACTACGAAATCGGCAGCAAGCAAACCCTGCTCAATGGTCGCCTTCGCTACAGTCTCGCGCTTTACCAGATGAAGTGGAAGAACGCGAAGGCGTCCTCGGCGCTGGTGCTACCGGCCACCTCCGAAACGGATGCGACGCAGTTCATCATCGGGGGTATCACGACCGCGGGCGACGCCACGGTCCGTGGCGTGGAGCTCGAAGCGACGGCGATTCTCACCGACCATTGGGATATTGGCGGTGCGGTTGCGTTCAACAAGAGCGAGCTCGATCGCTGGGGCGAGGCTGGACTGCTGCGCAACTTGACGGGCGGCCAAAGGCCCGGCGCCAATCCGCTCGACGTTTCCGTAGGCGCCACGCAGTGGGCGGGCAACGAGTTCGCCCGCCAGCCCGACGTCACGGCCGCCCTGAATTCCACGTACCGCGGCATGCTGAACAACGGCTGGAAGTGGTCCATCCGTAGTGACATGACCTATACCGGCCGAGCGTGGGACACCATCGCCAATATCGTGCAATCCGACGACTACTTCCGCGTGAATGCGCGGATCGGCGTGGAGCGTGACAATCTGGCGATCGAACTGTTCGTTACGAACCTGTTCGACGACAACACCTGGAACTACATATCGCGCACGACCAACAGCAACGAGGCCGGTCAAGCGGTGTTCGGAACACTGCCGCTGGGTAACGCGACCTTCCAGACCGGTTTCGCGGTCGAGGCGCCGGACAAGCGCGACGTCGGACTTCGCGTCAGCTACTCCTTCTAGGCGCGGGTCCCCTGGCTTTGTGGAGTCCGTTCGATCATGCGACCATGCCTCTCCACCAAGCCCGCGGATATCCATCATGGTCAGCGATGACATCGTAAGGTTGGCGACGCCGCGCCGACCGGTTCCTGACGAGGATCCGCAAGTCGCTCGCCTGTCCGCAATGGTGCTCGCACTGCTCGGGGAACTGACCATCACGCGCGAACGACTCGATACCGTAGAGCGTCTGCTGGAAAACGCGAACCTGCTGCGACAACTCGACATCGAGTCCTTCGATCCGCAGGGACCGGCGTTCATCGAGCGGGAGCAGTTGCGCAAGCGCCAGATTGGCAAGGTCATGCGCCCGTTCCGTCTGGATATCGAGCAGGCCCTGGCGAAGGTCCAGCACAAGGTTGCCGACGCAGAAGCAGTTCTCGAAGAAGAGGTCACGAAATGAGCCATCCGATGATGCCCGAAGCCACGCATGACGAGCGTGCAGAGCAGTATTTCATCCGCGATCTGAAGGTTTGGCTGGGAGAGCAGGTCGACCCGCTGCAGCGCAAGCTGGTCGAGTCGACGAGCGAAACCCTGCCGGAGCATTCAGGTCTCGACATCGGCCCGCTGCGCAAGAAGCTCCTCGAGCACGAGGTCTACCGTTCGTGGATCAGCATCAGGCGTACGTCGCAGGAGATGATGTGGGACGCCGTTGCCTCCTCCATCGATCGCCAGCTCGATGAGCTGACCAGCAAGGCCCGTATCGAGGCGCCGCGGGGATCGGTCACGCTGAACCCCGATTTCAAGACGCCGCGATACATCGCCGCCCTGGACGTGCACATGATGCCAGGCGGTTACGCCCACGACCGCGGCGACGGCGACATCCGCCAGGGGGCGCTGATCGATCGCGGCGGCGCGGTCTACATGCTGGGTCGTAACGGCGGCCTGATGAACGACGTTCGCGGGCACACTACCGTCCAGCACCTGCTCGAGGTCTACCCGGACCTCGAGCCGAAGCGCATCGTCGACCTCGGCTGCGCGGTCGGAGCCAGCACGGTGGCGGTCGCGAGCTACTTTCCGAACGCGCAGGTGTACGGGGTCGATGTCGGCGGCGCGATGCTGCGCTACGCCCACGCGCGTGCGGAGCACCTGGGGCAGCGCGTGCATTACGTCCAGGCCGATGCCGAACGAACCGATTTTCCCGACGGGTCGTTCGACTTCGTGTACTCGTGCGTGCTGCTGCACGAGACATCGAAGGCGGCGACGCGGAAGATCTTCGCCGAATCCCATCGTCTGCTGCGACCGGGTGGCGTCGTGATCCACTGCGAAGTGCCCCCGATGGACGGCCTCGGCGTGTGGGGCAAGGTCGTGGGCGACTTTGAATCCCTGTACAACAACGAACCCTTCTGGCGAGGCGTACAGAATCTCGATGTCACCGCTTTGATGCACGACGCGGGGTTCGACGACGTGAAGCGCGGCTACCAGCTGGCGACAGCGGCGGCCTCGCGCAGCGCGAGCAAAGGCTTCTCCGACAGCAGCTCCGGTGTGTTTCGTTCCTGGCTGATGATTTCGGCACGGAAGTAGTCTCACACGTCCCCACCGCGAAGCGCCGCGCGATCTGATATGCGTCCTTCAGGATAGTCTCCACCGCGTGAAATACTTTCACGCAACGGTAGCGTTGGCACTGGCGCTGGCAGCGATTCCTGCATTGGCAGAGTCCGTACTGTACCGCGG
>JAYTNX010000330.1:0-4829 GCA_043748075.1 Pseudomonadota bacterium | reverse complement strand
GGGAACCGGACGTCGGCGCTCGTTCGGCGGTACGCGATGCGGCCGAGACCGGTGGCGGCGTCGCAGTGCCGCGCGCGGCGCCGCCGGGGGTCGCCGGCGACGCCGTGGCCGACGCCGGCGCAGCGCCCGCGCCCGTCTCGCTCAGATCGATGTCATAGGAGCGCAGCGGCGCGCCCTCGCCCTGCGTCGACGACGGCGCCGAAGAAGTCGGACCCGGCGCCACCGACTTCGGCCCGGTGAGCATTTCGGGAACGAGCAGCACCGCGAGCAGCACGAGGATCACGGCTCCGGTCAGTCTTTGCTTGAACTTGGAGTCCACGTGCGTCCAGAAGTAGAGCGGATCGGGTGGCGGTGGGTTCAGGCGGCATCGGTCCGCGGGCCGCTGGTGCGAGCGGCGCGGGGGCACTCGCGCGACCGGCTACGATTATAGCCCAAGCCATTGCAGGGCCGGCCCCACGGTGTGGAACGAACCCAGCACCACGATGCGATCCGCCGGCTGAGCGCGCTGGCGTGCCAAGGCGCATCCCGCGGCAACGTCGCGGACCAGCGACGCGGGCGCGCATTCGGGTGGCAGGCGCTCGCGCAGCACCGCGGCCTCCGCACCGCGCGCGCCCTCGAGACCGCAGAGCACCCATTCGTCGACGCAGGGCGCGAGCACGCGACCGATGCCCGCGATGTCCTTGTCGGCGAGGATGCCGGCCACCGCGATCGTGCGCCCCGCGCAGGGTCGAGCGCGCAGGTTGGCCGCGAGCACCTCGGCGGCGGGCAGGTTATGCGCCACGTCGAGGATCCACTCCGGCGTACCCGGCACGACCTGGAAGCGCCCCGCGAGCCGCACGTCGCGCAGGCCCCGCGCGACCTGCGCGGCGCCGAGGCCCTCACACAGCGCCGGAAGCGCTGCGGCCAGCGCCTCGAGTGTCGCGATCGCGGTCGCGGCATTGGCATACTGGATCTCGCCGCTGAGCGCCGAGGGCGGCAGGTCGGCGAATCGCCACCCGCGCCCGGCGAATGCCCAGCGACCGTTGTCGCCACGACGCTGGTGGTAATCGCGCGCGGGCCAGCGCGCATCGACCTGCAGGGCGGCGATCGCGCCGCGCACCGAGTCGGGCATGTCGCTACTGCCGAGCACCGCCGGCCGACCCGCGCGCAGGATCCCGGCCTTCTCGGCACCGATGTGCTCGACGGTCGGACCCAGCCAGTCGGTATGGTCGAGCCCGATCGAGGCGATCACCGCGACGTCGGCGTCGACGAGGTTGGTGGAATCGAGCCGGCCGCCCAGCCCCACCTCGACGATCGCGAGCTGCGGCCCGCGGCGCGCGAACAGCTCGAAGGCCGCGAGGGTGTTGTATTCGAAGAACGTCAGCGGCACCGCGTCCCGCGCGGCCTCGACGCGCTCGAACGCCGCGACCAGCGCGGCGTCGTCGACCGGCCGGCCGCCGAAGGCGATGCGCTCGTTGTAGCGCACCAGATGCGGCGAGGTGAACGTCGCGGTGCGCAGACCGGCGGCGCGCGCAATCGCATCCAGATGCGCGACGATCGAGCCCTTGCCGTTGGTCCCGGCCACCAGCACCGTCGCGCAGGGCAGCGGCAACACACCGAGGCGTGCGGCCACCGCCTGCACCCGGCCGAGGCCGAGATCGATGCTGCGCACATGCTGGCGCTGCTGGTATTCGAGCCAGTCGGCGAGTGTGCGCATGCGGCGTGGGAAGGACGGGGACGGACGCGGGACGGCGTGGCCGGCGGGTGGGCGATCGCGACGGGCGAGCCCCGTCAACGGTCGTCGTCGGCCGGCGCTTCGGCGAGCAGGTCCGCCGCCGGCGGCGAGGTCTGCGGCGGCAGCGCCATCAGCATACGCAGCACCTGCGACAGCCGATCGCGCATGTCGCGCCGGTCCACGATCATGTCGATCGCGCCGTGTTCGAGCAGGAACTCGCTGCGCTGGAAGCCCTCGGGCAGGGTCTCGCGCACGGTCTGCTGGATCACTCGCGGACCCGCGAAGCCGATCAGCGCGCGCGGCTCGGCCATGTTCAAGTCGCCGAGCATCGCGAGGCTGGCCGACACACCGCCGGTGGTCGGATCCGTCAGCACCGAGATGAACGGCAGATGCGCCTGCGCCAGCCGCGCCAACGCCGCACTCGTCTTGGCCATCTGCAGCAGCGACAACAGCGCCTCCTGCATGCGTGCACCGCCGCTCGACGAGAAGCAGACGAGGGCGGTGCGATGCGCGATCGCATGATCGACGGCGCGACGGAATCGCTCGCCCACCACCGACCCCATGGAGCCGCCGAGGAACTGGAACTCGAACGCGCAGGCGACCGCGTCGACGCCGTCGATGCGGCCCGCCATCACGATCATCGCGTCGCGCTCACCGGTGCCCTTCTGCGCCGCGGCGAGGCGGTCCTTGTAGCGCTTGCTGTCCTTGAAACGCAGCGGGTCTTCCGGCTGCACGTTCGCACCGATCTCGACGCCGGTGCCGGCATCGAGGAGACGACGCAGGCGCTCACGGCCACCGATTCGCATGTGGTGGCTGCATTTGGGACAGACGTTGAGGTTGCGCTCGAGCTCGGCGCGGTAGAGCACCGAATCGCAGGCCGGGCACTTGATCCAGAGGCCTTCGGGGACCGAGCGGGTGCGTCGCTCGGTCTTGATGCGCGAGGGCATGATCTTTTCGAACCACGACATGCCTGGGCGAGCCTCCGGATCAGTGAGGCGCGATCATAGCGGATCGGCAGGCCTGCTCCACGTCGCCGGCGCCGGGCAGCCGGAAGGCCGCCGGATAGCGAATACAGCGCAGATACAGGCCCTCGGGCGGCGCCGTCATCGCCCCGCGGCGCCGGTCGCGCGACTCCAGTACCTCGGTCGCCCAGTCGGGGGCGGCATCGCCGTGGCCGATCTCGATCAGCAGGCCCGCGAGATTGCGCACCATGTGATGCAGGAACGCGTTGGCCGCGACGTCGATCCAGACCTGCTCGCCGTCGCGCCCGAGCGCGATCTGGTCGAGGCGCCGCACCGGCGATCGCGACTGGCATCCCGCGGCGCGAAACGCGCTGAAGTCGTGCTCACCGACGAGCCGGTCTGCGGCCGCCTGCATCGCCGCGAGATCCAGCGGCCGACGCACCCAGGTGACATACCGCGCCTGCAGCGCGCCGCGCGTGTCGCGGTTCAGGATCCGGTACCGGTAAACGCGGCCGAGCGCCGAGTAACGCGCGTGGAACCACTGCGGAACGGGGCATACCCAGCGCACGCTGATATCCTTCGGCAGATCGCTGTTGATTCCGAGCCGCCAGCCACGGACGCTGCGCAGCACCGGCGCGTCGAAGTGCACTACCTGCCCTTCGGCGTGCACCCCGGCATCGGTGCGACCGCCGCAGACCAGGTCGAGCGGGCGGTCGGCGACGCGGGCGACAGCACGGCCGAGTTCCTCGGCCACCGTGCGCTGGCCACGCTGCATCTGCCAGCCGGCGAAAGCCGAGCCGTCGTATTCCACGCCGAGCGCGAGGCGTTGCATCGGAGGGCTGCGCTCAACAGCCCGGGGCGCCCGCCCCAGGCGGACGCACCGTGGCGGACATTCAGCCGGGCAGGGATTCGAGCAGGCGGTTCGCTTCCTGCTTCTGCGACACCGAGCCCTCGGACAGCACCTCGCGCAGGATGTTGCGCGCGCCATCCGGGTCGCCCATGTCCATGTAGGCACGAGCCAGGTCGAGCTTGGTACCCACTTCGCTGATCGTCACCGGCTCGAGCGACGGCAGCGACATCACGGCGTGCGCGGCGCCGTTGGCAACGCCGTTCTTGCCGCCCTGCGCACTGGCCACCTCCGGCAGCGTCGACTGGCCGATGTCGAGATCGACACCGTCGCCGATGGACTTGTGCAGCCCGGACTCATTGCTGAGGTCGAATTCGCCACCGTCGAACTGCGTAGTGTCGAGTGCGGCGACCATCGAGGTGGCGCCGACGTCGTGCGATCCGTTGAGTTCCGCAGCATCGATGCGCAGGGTCTCGAGGGCTGCCGTGGCGCCGACATCAACGCCGCCGTCCCGGCCGCGGCCTGTCTCGCGACCGCTGTCGCGGCCACGAGGCCGCTGCGCTGCCTCTTCGATCAGGCGCTGCGCATCCGCGTCGAAACTCGCGAGCATCGTCGGCGCATCGGCCGTGGCGCGATCGGCGACGTGCTCCGGCTCGGTCTCCGCCACGCCCGGAACGTCGAGGCCTTCGAGGTTCTCGAGGTCGCCCAGGTCGAGACCGAGGTCGTCGATGGCGAGCTCGGCGGTCTGGTCGCCGGGCGACGCGTTCTGTCGCAGTGCCGCGTCGAGCTTGGCGCGGATCGTTGGCCCGCCACCGGCGCGCAGCGCGGGCTGCTCCACGGTCGGCGCTTCGGCGGACTCCGCTGCGCTCGAACGCGTGCCGAGGAAATCGTCGAGATCGACGTCGAGCCGCGGCGACTCGGCGGTCGGCGCATCGCGGAACTGCGGCGCCATTTCGCGGGTCGTGCCGCCACCGGCTTCGACCAGCACGGTCGGCGCGTCCGGACCGCTGCCACCGCCACCGCCACCGCCACCGCCCCCCGGGCCGAGGCGTTCGATCGTCGGCTCGTCGCGCCGCGCCGGTCCGAAGTCGAGGTCGGAACCGGCCACCGATTCGACCGTCTGGGTGGAGCCGCTGCCATCGCCGAAGACGTCGAAGTCCAGCGGCTGCGAACCGCCATCGAGCTGCAGGTCGAGCCCGGCGCCGCTGACGGCACCGCGCGCCGAAGCGCCGGCGAACAGAGGATCCTCGGGCGCGATCTGCTTGCCCATGATCACGATTTTTTCCCACTCGCCCGCTGCCGAATC
>JAYTNX010000329.1:0-3889 GCA_043748075.1 Pseudomonadota bacterium | reverse complement strand
CGCTGCCCGCGCGTCGCGGGCCCGCGCCTGCGGCGCAGGCCGCGTATCAGGAGTCACCGGAAAGTGCGGCGCGTCGTGCGCGGCACACCGAGACGATGCGCGTGGCGGCGGCCTCCGGATCCGCACCCGGCCATCGCCCGAACCGCCAGGAGCGGCAACAGCTTCGGCGGCTGCGCGGACGCGAGTAGCGCGGTAGCTGCGCGATCAGCCGCTCACCCGTGTCGGATCACGATCTTGCCGACGTGCCCGCCTGTCGCGAGATAGTCGAGCGCCGCGCGCGCCTGCTCAAACGGGAATACCTTGTCGATCTTCGGCGTCACGCGATTCGCGTCGAACGCACGCAGCAGGTCCTCGAGCATCCGGCGACTGCCCGAGGTGATGCCCTTCAGCACCACGTTCTTGCCGATCAGCGGGCCGAGATTCGGTCCACCCGGCGGCGGCCCGCCGAGCCCGCCGAGCAGGCCCACGCGCGCGTTCGGCGCGCAGCAGGCCAGCGACTGCGACAGGGTCGAGAGGCCGACGGTCTCGACGACGATGTCGGCACCGCGACCGCCAGTCGCAGCGAGCACTGCGTCCTGCCAGGCTGGCGTGCGCGTGTAGTTGACCGTGATGTCGGCGCCGAGCTCGCGGCACACGGCGAGCTTGTCGTCGCTCGACGAGGTGATCGCCACGGTCGCGCCGCTCATCTTCGCGATCTGCAGCGCGAGGATCGCGACGCCGCCGGTGCCGAGCGTCAGCACCACGTCGCCCGACTTCACGCGTCCCAGCGGCTCGATCACCGCCCAGGCCGTGATGCCGGCAGCGCCCAGCGCCGCCGCATCTTCATAGCTCATTTTCGCGGGCAACTTGACCAGCGCCGCGGCCGGCAGCACCACCTGGTCCTGCAGCCAGCCGTCGATCGAGTTGCCGACGTCACCGGCGAATATCGACGGGTCGTAGTCGCCGTCGATCCACGGCGTGAAATGCGGCGCCGTGACCCGGTCGCCAGGCTTGACGCGCGTGACGCCCGCCCCGGTCGCCACGACCTCTCCCGCGCCGTCGGCGACCGGCACGCGCGTCGGCGGCTTCGGCCCGCCATAGCGACCCGACATCACCATCAGGTCGCGGTGGTTCAAGGCTGAGGCCCGCACAGCGATCCGCACCTCGCCGGGGCCGGGTTCCGGCACCGGCCGCTCGCCGAGCTTCAGGGAATCGAGGCCTTTCTGGTCGCCGACCTGGTAACTGCGCATGGTCTTGCCTGCCTTCTGCTGCGTAATGAATCTGTCGCCCGCCGTGGCCGTAACGTCACTCGCGGACGCGGCCGTCGCACCCGCCGCAGCCGTGCCCGACGCCAACCGTACCGCGGGCCCCGCGACCAGCGAGAGCGCCGCAGCCAGGGCCTGACGCCGTCGCGGATCGAATGAAGCCACGACGCTAACGACTCCGCTCGACCACGGCCGCGTCAACCGCCCTGTGGGCCGCGCATCACCGCGACCTGCTTCTGCAGCACGTCGATCAGCAGTTCGACGTAGTAGTCGGGCTTCGACGCCTTGGCTGCCGCGAGAAAGCCGGCGAGCTCTTTCGGGTCCTGCGCCACCGCGCAACCCTTGAACCGGCCATCGAGCACGTACTTCGGGAATCCCACCTGCCCCGCCATGCGGCCGTACACAGCGGACTCGCGGATCAGCTCGCCCGCGCGGCAGGCGTTCTTCGGCGCCTGATAGGCGCCGTCGAGATACAGATAGCCGGTGACGAACAGCGACTGCGGATATTTCAGGCTCGCAGATTTCTCGATCAGTGGCAGCGCCTCCGCGACGCGACCGGAGTACGTCAGTACGCGGGCCAGCAGATACAGCAGGCGCGGGTTGCCCGGATCCTTCTTCAGGTCAGCGCCGCAGGCGACGATCGCCGCAGGCAGGTCGATCTGCGGACGCTCGTGGCCCGGCGCCACCTTGAACGGATCGTCGTCATGCGAGGCGCGCCGGTCGCAGTCGGTCACCGCCTGCGAATACGGCGCCGGATTGAACGTCCTCGACTCGCTGGCCGTTGCAGTAGTCGCGGCGCCGCCGAGACCGAGAGAGAGCACGAGCAGGGCACGCAGGGACATGGCAACTCCTGGAATGAAATGCGGGGAACTCGAACGTCGAATCGAAGCACAGGGCGGGACATCGGGCACCGGCCTACTTCCAGCCCTGCAACCATATCGACGCATCCGTGAGGTCGCGCCAGGCGATGCGTTGCACCGGCAGCGCCTCGCGCAGGCTTCGCGGCCTTCATCGTGCCGGCGTCCCGGGCTGACTGATCTCCATGCGCAATCCATCGGGGTCGCGCAGGATCATCGACCGGAGACCGCCCGCCGCCGCGAACGGCGGCGCGAGGATCTCCGCGCCGATCGCCTGCAGGCGTGCATGCACCGCATCGATGCCGTCGGTGGTCATCACCAGGATCGGCATCCCGATCATCGTCTCGCCGCCACTCGCCTCGCGCAGCCGCCGCAGCGGCCGATTCTTCACCTGCGCAAAGCCGAGCGTGCCGCCGTCGATCCGCCCGGTCGAGAGCGTGTTGTCCATGGTCATGCGGATGAAGGTGAGCCGCGCCTGCGGATCGAGGCCGAACACCGCTAGCGATTCCGCGTCGCTGACCTCGGCACGACGGTCTTCACGGAAACCCAGCGCCTCATAGAAGCGCCGGGTCTTCTCGAGGTCCGCGACCACCGTCGTGAGCCGGCGCGCGACGGCTTTCGAGCCGGGAACCACGGTCGCCGGATCGGTGCTGGTCACCGGCGCGGGAACCTGCACCGGCGCCGGCGCCTCAGCCACAACCGCGGGCGCCGCGCCGAGTGCCATCACCGCCGTGGCGACTGCCAGCATGAGATCGAACGTCCGCTGTCTCATCGCTGATCCTCCGCCCACCATGAATCCGCGCACCGCGAGACCCCGATCATAGAGGAGCCGCTCACCGCGCGCCGCAACGGCTACCGTCGGTGTGAGACCATGACCGTGCATGACTGCCCCCGCGGATTTGAACCGCCTCGATCCCGCCCCACGTCCGCCATTGCCGATGCGCGGCGTCGACGTACCGCCATTCTATGCGGGCGAAATCGGCCGCCAGGCCGCGAGCCTGCAGCGCAGCGGCCGTCGCATCGTCGCAATGCACTTCGGCCAGCCCACGCTCGGGCCTCCGTCCGCGGTGCGCGCCGCGGCGCACCGCGCGATCGACACCGGCCCGAACGGCTATATCGAGTCGCTGGAGCTGCGTGAACGCATCGCAGGTCACTACCTCGAGACCTATGGCGTTCGCGTCCCCGTGTCGCGGATCCTGCTGACGGCGGGAGCCAGCGCCGGCCTGGTCGCCACGTTCACGACGATGTTCGCCGCGGGAGACCGCATCGGCCTCGCGCGCCCCGGCTATCCCGCCTACCGCAATTCGCTGGCCGCACTCGGCCGCGTGCCTGTCGAGATCGACTGCGGTGCGGACTGCGGGTTCCGCCTCGACCCGTCGCGGGTCGCCGGCCAGACCGACCCGCTCCACGGCCTGATCGTCGCCAGCCCCGGCAATCCCACCGGCGCCATGCTCGCCCACCACGAACTGGCCGCCGTTGCCGAGGCCTGCCGCGCCCGCGGCACCCAACTGATCTCCGACGAGATCTACCATGGCATCGCCTACGGCGAGCCGGCGACGACCGCACTGGCCTGCGACCCTCGCGCCATTGTGATCAACAGCTTTTCCAAGCTCTACCGGATGCCGGGCTGGCGTCTCGGCTGGCTGGTCGCACCGGACGACTGCGTCGCGCGGCTCAGCGCCCACCTGGTCAATTTCTTCCTCACGCCGTCGTCGATGGCGCAGCACGCTGCGCTCGCCGCCTTCGATGATCCGACGGACCTGCGCGCCGCAGTCGACGGCTACGCAC
>JAYTNX010000328.1:0-9760 GCA_043748075.1 Pseudomonadota bacterium | reverse complement strand
GAGCCGAGGATCTCGTTGCAGCGGCCCAGGTGGCGCAGGTAGGCCCGGGAATAGTTGCGACAGGTGTAGCAGGCGCAGTCGGGGTCGATCGGGCCCGGGTCGCGCTGGTGGCTGGCGTTGCGGATGTTGATCGATCCGGTCGAGGTGAACAGGTTGCCGTTCCGGGCATGCCGCGTCGGCATCACGCAATCGAACATGTCCACACCGCGCTGCACGGCAACCACGATGTCCTCGGGCCGGCCCACGCCCATCAGGTAGCGGGGCCGCTCGAGCGGCATCTGCGGCAGCAGCGTGTCCAGTATCTGGAGTCGCTGCGGCTCGGGCTCGCCGACGGCCAGGCCGCCGATCGCGAGCCCCGCAATGCTGCCGGGCGAGGACGCGTCGATCTCGAGCAGGGCCTCGAGAGAGCGCGCCCGCAGGTCGGCATACATGCCGCCCTGGACGATGCCGAACAGCGCACCGGGCGCAGGCTCGGCGTGATAGTGGTCGCGACAGCGGCGCGCCCAGCGCATGGAGCGCTCCATGGACACCTCGGCGGCCGCATGCGTGGCCGGCCAGGCCGTGCAGTCGTCGAACATCATCGCGATGTCGGAGCCGAGCAGGCGCTGCACCTGCATCGAGTCCTCGGGCGTCATTCGCACTTCGCTGCCATCGATCGGCGAACGGAACCTGACGCCCTCCTCCGAAATCTTGCGCAGCTTGGCCAGGCTGAACACCTGGAAGCCGCCCGAGTCGGTGAGGATCGGCCGCGACCAGTGCATGAAGCGGTGCAGGCCGCCGAGCCCGGCGACCAGATCGGCACCCGGCCGCAGCATCAAATGGAAGGTGTTGCCCAGCACGATCTGCGCGCCGAGTTGCTCCAGCTCCTCCGGCGTCATCGCCTTGACCGTGCCGTAGGTGCCGACCGGCATGAAGGCCGGCGTGTCGAACGCGCCGTGCACCGCCGTGACGCGCCCCCGGCGCGCCGCGCCGTCGGTCGCGCTCACCTCGAAATCGAGGTTGGTCATGTCGCCGCCGTCGCGGCGCGGGTCAGGAACATCGCATCACCATAGCTGAAAAACCGGTAGCGGCCGGCCACGGCATGGCGATAGGCGGCGAGCGTGGCTTCGCGACCGGCGAAGGCGCTGACCAGCATCAGCAGCGTGGACTCCGGCAAGTGAAAGTTGGTCAGCAGCGCATCGACGACGCGCCAGCGATATCCCGGGTGGATGAAGATGTCGGTGTCGCCGCGGAACGGCCGCAGCACGCCGCCCGCGGCGGCGCTTTCGAGCGCACGCGCCACGGTCGTGCCGACCGCGACGACGCGACGTCCAGCGGCGCGCGTCGCGGCCACGGCCTCGCAGAGCGTCTCCGGCACGTCGACGAATTCGGCGTGCATGCGGTGCCGCAGCGGGTCGTCGACCCGTACCGGCTGGAAGGTACCGGCGCCGACGTGCAACGTCAGGCAGCTGCGGCGCACGCCGAGCGCCTCCAGTCGCGCCAGCAACGCAGTGTCGAAGTGCAGACTGGCCGTCGGCGCGGCCACCGAGCCCGGGACCCGCGCCAGCAGGCTCTGGTAGCGCTCGCGATCGCGCGCGTCGGCGTCCCGTGCAATGTAGGGCGGCAGCGGCACCTGGCCGTACTGCTCGAAGAACGACAGCGTCGGCCCCGGCAGGCGCACGCGCCACCATTCCCCCTCGCGGCCGAGCACCACCACCGGCCCGCCCTCCGTCCCCAGCGCCGTGCCCTCGCGCAAGCCCTTGCCGCCACGGATCTGCACCCGTGCCTCATCGAAGGCCGTGGCCCGTTCGAGCAGCAGTTCGACACGCCCGCCAGTCGGCTTGCGCGCAGCGAGGCGCGCCGGAACGACGCGCGTGTCATTGAACACCAGCAGGTCTCCGGGCCGTAGCAGACCCGGCAGGTCGGCGATCTGCAGGTCCTGCGACGCGCGCCCGGCCATCGGGTCGAGCACCAGCAGGCGCGACGCCGAGCGCTCACCGAGCGGGCGCTGGGCGATCAGTTCGGCGGGCAGATCGAAGTTGAAGTCGGCGAGGCGCACGAGGCCGTTATGGTAGGCAAGCGGCCTCGGGCTTGTCTGACGAACTGACGCGTGCCCCCGGCGACGGCGGCGAAAAAATGCTTGCCAGCCTCTATACTGCCCGTCCGTGCCGGGATGGCGGAACTGGTAGACGCGCCGGACTCAAAATCCGGTTCTGGCGACAGAGTGTGGGTTCGATTCCCTCTCCCGGCACCAGCCCTTCGGCGGATCTCCCCCCGAGCTCGATGAACTACTGCAGCAACTGCGGCTCGGCCGTACAGATCCTGGTTCCCGACGGCGAGCACCTGCCCCGGCACGTGTGTGCGAGTTGCGGCACGATCCACTACCTGAACCCGAAACTCGTGGTCGGCTGCGTGCCCGAGTACGAGGGCCGCATCCTGATCTGCAAGCGTGCGATCGAGCCGCGTCGCGGCTTCTGGACCGTGCCGGCGGGTTTCATGGAAAACAACGAGACCCTGCAGCAGGCCGCCGCGCGTGAGTCGCAGGAAGAAGCGCTCGCGGACGTCGAGATCGGCTCGCTGCTGGCCGTCGTGCATGTGCTGCATGCGCACCAGGTGCACGTGTTCTTCCGCGCGCGCCTGCGCTCGCCGGATGTCGGTCCCGGCCCCGAGAGCCTGGAGGTCAAGATGATCACGCCCGAGGAAATCCCCTGGCCGGATCTCGCCTTCCCAAGTGGCGAATTCACGTTGCGCCGCTATCTCGAAGACCGCGAGCGGCGCGAGGAGCGGCACCATTTCACCGAGTTCGACCGGCGGTTGCCGCCGCGCTGACCCGCTCGGCGAGCCGCACCCGCGGGCGATGGGACCGCTGCGGACGTCTCCCCGCCGGAGCCGCCCCGCGGCTGTGGAACCGTCGACGGGCGTGGCAATATAGACCGGGTCGCGTCGCGCGACGGTCCGCTCTCCATCGCCGCCCCGTCCACGTCGCATTTCCCATCCACATCGAATTCAAGGGTCGCCCATGACGTTCGTCGTCACCGAAAACTGCATCAAGTGCAAGTACATGGACTGTGTCGAGGTGTGCCCTGTCGACTGTTTCCACGAGGGTCCGAACTTCCTGGTGATCGATCCGGACGAGTGCATCGACTGCACGCTTTGCGAACCGGAATGCCCGGTCGAGGCGATCTTTTCCGAGGACGAACTGCCGGCCGGCCAGGAGCAGTTCAAGGCGCTCAATGCCGAGCTCGCGCGTGGCTGGCCGGTCATCACCGAAAAGGGCGAAGCGCCCGAGGACGCCAAGGGCTGGGAAGGCAAGCCGGACAAGCTGAAGCTTCTCGAGCGCTGACCGCGCCGCTGCCGCAATCCGGTTAGTCGAGTCAGACGCGTCGGCGCCACCGGCGCCGACGGGAACTCGCTCCTGTTGGCGCGGACTACCGCCCGAGCGACTGCAGACGCTTGGCGAGCAGGGCCGGCGGCAGGTAACCGGGCAGCATGTCGCCATTGGCGAGCACGATCGCCGGCGTGCCGCGCAGGCCGATCTCCTGGCCGAGCTCGTAGTCGTGGTCGACCGGGGTCGCGCCGCACTTGGCCATCTTGATGGCCTCGCCCCGTTTGGCCCGAGTCAGCGCGTCGTTGCGGTTCGGCGAGCACCAGACCGCGACGGCCTTGTCCCAGGACTCGGTGTTCGGACCGGAGCGAGGGTAGAACAAGTAGCGCACCCGGATTCCGAGATCGTTGTACTTGGCCATCTCGCTGTGCAGCTTGCGGCAGTAGCCGC
Source organism: Pseudomonadota bacterium (assembly GCA_043748075.1). Classification (GTDB taxonomy): domain Bacteria; phylum Pseudomonadota; class Gammaproteobacteria; order Steroidobacterales; family Steroidobacteraceae; genus UBA964. The sequence continues at coordinate 6,006 of JAYTNX010000328.1, read as the reverse complement.
AGTCGACGTCGGTGAACACCGTGACGGTGTACTTCGGATCCTTGGGCGAGAACACCACCATCTGCGATTCCGGCACGCTGCTCAGCAGGTCGAGGCGCGCGTCGCGACGGCGCCGTTCGCTGACATTGGTGTCGGTGGCGATTTCGTAGAGATCGCCCGCCAGTGCGTACTTCGCGTCGCCAGTCACGTAGACGATGTCGGCACCACGCGCGAGCTCCCACAGACCCGGGACTGGCGAGGGGCGGAAATCCTCGGGCTTGCTGCCCGGGACCTTCTTCGCCATTTCGATGCGCGGATCGGCCTTGCCGGACGGGGCGGCGGCGACCGACGCGGCGGCAGGCTGCTGCGCGACGGCCAGACCGAGCGCGGCGCAGAGACCGCACAGCGACCACGCCAAGCAGGACCTGAGTTTCTTCATGCCGGCGACCGTCCGTAGGCTGCGCGAGAGTGGTGTGGAGGCGCTGGTTACGACCCGCCACGGCGCGGAAGGTTCGCGTGGCAGGCCTCAGCGCGTGCCGAGTCTAGCAGATCGAGTCCGCAGGCCGGGTCCGGCAGACCGGAGCGGACCCCGGCTGCGAGCGCCGAAAGGCGGCGCGCGAACGCGGCCCGCCGGCGAGATCGCTCACCCTCGCGGGTGGTGCGCCGCGTGCATTTCCTTCATGCGCTCGCGGGCGACGTGCGTATAGATCTGCGTCGTCGAGAGATCGCTGTGGCCGAGCAGCATCTGCACGACGCGCAGGTCGGCGCCGTGATTCAGGAGGTGGGTGGCAAAGGCGTGGCGCAGCGTGTGCGGCGACAGTTCCTTGTCGATGCTCGACTTGCGCGCATAGCGCTTGATGATGTGCCAGAACGCCTGGCGCGTCATGCGATCGCCGCGGCGCGTCGGAAACAGGTAGTCCGTGGTGCGATCGAGCAGGATCTCGTTGCGGGCGCCGACGATGAAGTCCTGCAGCCAGCGCACCGCTTCCTCGCCGAGCGGAATCAGTCGCTCGCGGTTGCCCTTGCCGAGCACGCGGATCACGCCCTGATTCAGGTTGACCTGGTTGTACTTCAGGCTGACCAGCTCGGTGACGCGCAGGCCCGTGGCGTACAGCACCTCGAGCATCGTGCGGTCGCGATTGCCCAACGGATCGCTGACCAGCGGCGCCGACAGCAACGACTCGACTTCTTCCTCGGAGAGCGACTTCGGCAGCGAGCGACCGATCTTCGGCATCGCGATCTGCGCGGTCGGGTCGTCACGGATCACGCCGTCCCGCAGCAGGAAGCGGAAGAAGCGGCGGAACGACGACAGCTGGCGGGCGGTCGAGCGCGGACGCGCGCCGGCCTCGACACGCCAGGCGATGAAACCCAACAGCTCGGCACGGCTCGTGCGGATGATCGGCACGTCGCGCTCGGCCAGCCAGCGCGCGAGCGCCGTCAGGTCGGCGCGGTAGGCAGCGAGCGTGTTCGGCGAGAGGCCGCGCTCCATCCAGACGGCATCGAGAAATCGCAACACGGTCGGATCGGCGTCGCCGCTGCGCGGCGTCTTGCCGGCAGCACGGTCACGCGTCAACTCGGATCGCTTGAGTACGGAACTCATTCGTTCGGGGCCTCTTGGTACCGGGCGAGTATGCGAACCCGGAGCTTCCCCGTGACGTGATGACCTTCACACCGTGGCGAACGCATTAACATAAAGAGACGTGGGTCACAGATTGCCGCGACCGGCTGGATTAACAGGCATCGCCATGACGACTCGAGTTCCGCCACCGGCCTCGCCGGCACCTCCGCAGGGCTACCTGGCGCACGCAGCGTATGCGCTGTACGGCGTGCTCGCGTGGATCCTGTTCACGGTGGTCGCGCTGACCACGCTGGGCCTGGTGCTGCTGCTGCCGGGCATGGAACGGCGCCGGCGCGCGACGCGAGGCGCGGCGCGCACGTTCCTGCGGCTGGCCGGCATGCCGCTGGAGGTGCGGGGCCTGGAGCATCTGCCCGCCGGGCAATGCGTCGTCGTGGCCAACCACGCGAGTTACCTCGACGGCGTGGTCATGAAGGCGGCCCTGCCGCCCCGATTCGCCTATGTGGTGAAGCGGGAGATGGCGAGTTTCCCGCTCGCCGGCCTGATGCTAAAACGCATCGGCACGGAATTCGTCGAACGCTTCGACCGCCACAAGGGCGCGAGCGACGCGCGGCGCGTGCTGCGCTCCGCCAGCGGCGGGCAGCCGCTGGTGTTCTTCCCGGAAGGGACATTCTCGAACGAGCGCGGGCTATTGAAGTTCCACGCCGGAGCGTTCATCGCCGCGGCACGCGCCGGCTGTCCGGTGGTGCCCGCGGTGATCCTGGGCTCGCGCGACATCCTTCCCGGGACACGCGCGCTGCCCCGGCCCGGCCGCGTCATGGTCGAGTTCCTGGCGCCGATCGTGGCCACCAGCGCGAACGCGGCGCCGGAGCTTCGCGCGCGCGCGCGCCAGCGGATCCTGGCGCGACTCGGCGAGCCGGACCTCGCCGCATAGCGGGCGGGCGGCGCGGGATTGCGCCGCAGTAGCGGCCTCAATGCCGAGCTTGATCTGACCTGTTAGGCTCTTTAAATCATTGGGTTATGAATACAAGTTAAAGTAACTATCGGACCTCCGTCACGGGTTGTATGCAGCGCAGTACGTTTCTCGTCGCTGCTTGGCTACACTTCGGTGAGTGAGAATTTCCAGGATGAGCTCATGACCGATTCCGTCGTCAACGTCGCCGCCCAACGCACGCCGATCGGCGCCTTCCAGGGCGTGCTCGCGCCGGTGACGGCGCCGCAGCTCGGCACCGCGGCGATCGTCGGTGCACTCGCCGCCTCCGGGCTCACACCCGCTGACGTCGACGAGGTGGTGATGGGCTGCGTGCTGCCGGCGGGCCTCGGCCAGGCGCCGGCGCGTCAGGCCGCGATCGGCGCCGGCATCCCGGTCTCGACCCCGTCGACCACGATCAACAAGATGTGCGGTTCGGGCATGAAGGCCGTGATGATGGCCGCCGACCAGATCCGCAATGGCGACGCGCAGGTGGCGGTTGCGGGCGGCCTCGAGTCGATGACCAACGCCCCTTACCTGCTGCTGAAAGCCCGCGGCGGCTACCGGATGGGCCACGGCGAACTGCTGGACCACATGTTCTACGACGGTCTGCAGAGCCCCTGGGACGGCCAGTTGATGGGCTGCTTCGCCGAGAAAACCGCCGACCGATACGCGCTGAGCCGCGCCGAGCAGGACGCCTACGCCGCCGAGTCGGTGCGCCGCGCGGTGCGCGCGGTCGAGTCGGACGAGTTCGTCGCCGAGATCACCCCCGTGACGGTCAAGGGGCGCAAGGGCGACACCGTGGTGTCCCGCGATGAAACGCCGTTCACCTGCGACCTGGCCAAGATCCCGCAGCTGAAGCCCGCGTTTCGCAAGGACGGCCCGGTCCCGGCGGCCACTTCGTCCTCGATTTCGGATGGCGCTGCGGCCACGGTACTGATGAGCGGCGCGGCCGCGCGCGCCCGGGGAATCCAGCCGCTGGCGCGCATCGTCGGCTACGCCAGCCACGCGCAGGAGCCGGAATGGTTCACCACGGCGCCGGTCGGCGCGATCCGCAAGCTCCTCGAGCGCACCGGCTGGAAGGCCGGCGAGGTCGATCTCTACGAGGTGAACGAGGCCTTCGCCGCGGTGGCGATGGTCGTGGCACGGGAGATCGGCATCGCCCACGAGCGCCTGAACGTCAATGGCGGCGCCTGCGCGCTGGGTCACCCGGTCGGCGCAACGGGCGCCCGTATCCTCACGACCCTGGTCCACGCACTCGCGCGTCGCGGTCTGCGCCGCGGCATCGCGGCGCTGTGCATCGGCGGCGGAGAAGCCACAGCCATCGCGGTGGAACTCGCCTGATGAGAGTGCAGGACGCCCGCGCCGTCGTCACCGGCGGTGCCTCGGGCCTCGGCAACGCGGTCGCGCGCCACCTCGCCGCCGCCGGGGGTCAGGTGATCCTGCTCGACGTCCAGGAGGGCCCGGGCCAGAAGGCCGCCGCGGACATTGGTGCACTCGCCCGCTTCATCCGCTGCGACGTCACCTCGGAGGCGGAAGTGGATGCGGCCATGCAGGCGTCCGCCCGCGAGATGGGCGGCATCAACCTGCTGGTGAACTGCGCCGGCGTGGTCGGCGCGGGCCGCGTGCTCGGCCGCAACGGGCCGATGGCGGGCGACTTCTTCACCAAGGTCATCCACATCAACCTGATCGGCACCTTCCTCTGCGACAAGGCGGCCGCGGCGCTGATGCAGCACAACGAACCGAATGCGGACGGCGAGCGCGGGCTGATCGTGCACACCTCGTCGGTGGCGGCATTCGAAGGGCAGATCGGCCAGGCCGCCTACGCGGCTACCAAGGCCGGGGTGATGGGCATGACACTGCCGCTGGCGCGCGAATTCGCGGCCTTCGGCATCCGCGTGATGTCGATTGCGCCGGGCATCTTCCGCACCCCGATGGTCGAAGGCATGCCGCAGGACGTGCAGGACTCTCTCGGTCGCCAGGTGCCCTTTCCCTCGCGGCTCGGCCGCCCGGAGGAGTATGCGCAGCTGGTGCAGTCGATCTTCGAGATCCCGATGCTCAACGGCGAGACCATCCGCCTCGACGGCGCGATCCGGATGCAGCCCAAGTAAGATGCAGGGATGAACGCCGAAGTCGAACGCGACGTGATGGAGTACGACGTGGTCATCGTCGGCGCGGGGCCGGCGGGCCTCGGCTGCGCGATACGCCTCAAGCAGCTCAAGCCGGAGCTGAACGTCTGCGTGCTGGAGAAGGCGGCCTCGATCGGCGCGCAGATGCTCTCCGGCGCCGTCATGGAACCGGGGCCGCTCGATGCGCTGCTGCCCGAGTGGCGGCAGTCGCCGCCGGGGGTCTGCGTGGCCGCGAAACGCGACGAGTTCGCGCTGTTGACGCCGACGCGCCGGATCCGCCTGCTGACGCCGCCGCAGCAGCACAACGACGGCAATTTCATCGTTTCGCTCGGCCTGCTGGCGCCGCAGCTCGCCGCGAAAGCCGAGGCACTCGGCGTCGACGTGTTCGCCGGCTTCGCCGCCGCCCGGCCGCTGTTCAACGACGATGGCGCGGTGGCGGGCGTGCAGATCGGCGACATGGGCGTCGAGAAGAGCGGCGGTCCGGGGCCGAACTACGCGCCGGGACCCGAAGTACGGGCGAAAGTCACGGTGGTCGCCGAGGGCTGTCGCGGCAGCCTCGCCAAGCAGCTGGTGCGCAACTTCGCGCTCGATGCGCATTGCGATCCACAGACCTACGGGCTCGGTTTCAAGGAACTGTGGCAACTGCCGCCGGGGCGCGTTGAGCCCGGACTGATCCAGCATACGATCGGCTGGCCGCTCGACAGCGGCACCTACGGCGGCAGCTTTCTCTACCATCTCGAGAACGATCGCCTCTATCTGGGCTACGTCGTGGGCCTCGACTATCGCGATCCGCGGCTGAAGCCGTTCGAGGCGTTCCAGCAGTTCAAGCATCACCCGTCGCTGCGCCCGCTGTTGCAGGGCGGGGAGATCGTCGCGGCCGGTGCACGCACCATCTCCGCCGGCGGCTGGCAGTCCCTGCCGCGGCTCGAGATGCCGGGCGCGGTGCTGATCGGCGACGCGGGCGGCACGCTCAACGCTGCGAAGATCAAGGGCATTCACCAGGCGATCCGCAGCGGCATGCTGGCCGCCGAGCAGATCGCCGCCACCGGCTCCGCCGCCGGTTTCGATGCGCGCTGGCGCGCCTCGCCGGGGGGGCGCGAGCTGCGCAAGGTGCGCAACATCAAGCCGGGCTTCCATCGCGGCCTAGGTTTCGGGATGGCCAATGGCGTGCTCGAGACGATCACCGGCGGTCGCACGCCGTGGACGTTGAAGAACCATGCCGCCTGGTCCGAAACGCAGAAACTCGAGGAATACGAATCGCCGGAGAGGCACTGGGTCGCTCGCGAGCTGCCGCCTCGCGACCGCCTCGCCTCGGTGTACTTTGCCAACAACTCGCACGACGAGGCCCAGCC
>JAYTNX010000327.1:0-10631 GCA_043748075.1 Pseudomonadota bacterium | reverse complement strand
GGACTTCGCCGCGATCCCGGATGCGCCCACGCACGTCACCGCGGCTCGCCTCGTCCCGGCGTCCGCGCGCGCCGTAGCGCATTGCGAAGTTCAGGGCTATGTCGCGCCGAACGTCGGCTTCGAGCTGCGACTGCCCGCCCGCGGCTGGAACGGCAAGTTTGCGCACGTCGGCTGTGGCGGATTCTGCGGTGGCCTCTTCCCCACCGGTTGCGACGCGGTGCTCGGCCGCGGTTACGCCTGCGTGGCGAGCGACATGGGCCACAAATCCACGGCGCTCGACGCCCAGTGGGCTTACCACAACCTGCAGGCCGAGGTGGACTTCGCGTACCGCGCGACCCACGTCGTCACGCTGGCAGGCAAGGCGATCACCGCGCGTTTTTTCGGCCAGGGGCCGCAACGCGCGTACTTCGTCGGCTGCTCGACCGGCGGCCGGCAGGGCATGGTCGAGGCGCAGCGCTTCCCCTGGGACTACGACGGCATCGTCTCCGGCGCACCGGTGATCAACGAGACCGGCGATGGCATGGCGCTGCTGTGGAACGTCGTCAGCACGCACGATCGGGAGGGCAAGCCGCTGCTCTCGCCGGAGGACTTGAAGTACGTGCACGAGGCGGCGATCTCGCGCTGCGATCTCGACGACGGGGTGCGGGACGGGTTGATCGGCGATCCGCGCCGCTGCCGGTTCGATCCCGCCGAACTCCACTGCGGGGCCGGCGCCTCGGGCCGCTGCCTGACGCCGCTCCAGGCGGACGCCGTGCGCAAGGTCTACACCGGCCCCGTCGACGCCCGCGGCGGAAAGCTCTACACGGGCGGCGCACTGCCGGGCTCGGAGCTCAACTGGGTCGGCAACTACGTCGCGCGCGACGGTGATCGTTCGACCTACTACAAGTTCATGACGGACCTGTTCCGCTATATGGGTTTCATGCCCGATCCGGGCCCGGGCTGGACCATCGACCAGTTCGACTGGGACCGCGACCCCCGGCGCCTCGACCTGATGGAGTCGCTGTATTCCGGCTCGAATCCGGACCTGCGCCGCTTCGAGGCCCGCGGCGGAAAACTGCTCGCCTACCAGGGCTGGGCGGACCAGTCGGTACTGCCGCTGAACGTCATCGACTATTACGAGACCGTCGAGAAGACCATGGGCGGGCGCGCCGCGACGCAGGAGTTCTTTCGCCTGTTCATGATTCCCGGGATGAATCACTGCCTGGGCGGCGAGGGGGCGTACGCGGTGGACTACCTCTCGCACCTCGAGACCTGGGTCGAGCAGGGCACGGCGCCCGACATGATGCTGGCGGTGCACCCGCTGCCGGATCTCGCGGCGCGGCCGCAATTCGGCGCGCCGGCGTACACCCCGGACCAGGTGGACTTCAGTCGGCCGCTGTATCCGTACCCGTTGCAGCCGCGATATCGGGGACGGGGAGATCAGAAGGATGCGACGAACTACCGGCCGCAGGCACCTTCACCACGGCGATAGCGGCATCGCCGCTGGAAGTCTCACGGTGTGCGGGCGCTGAACGGTTGCAGCAGCATGCGATCGAGCCGCAGCTCGCCGGGTTCGCGGAACTCGTGCAGCCCGACGGTCATCGCCAGGTGCCCGAGTCGCGGTTGTGCGAGGTAGGTGCCGAACAGCCGGTCCCACCAGGGCAGGTTGAAGCCGAAGTTCGCATGCGTCTCGCGCGGCTCCCAGGAGTGGTGCACCCGGTGCATGTCGGGCGTCACGACCAGCCAGCGCAGCCAGGCATCGGTGCGCGGCGACAGCGCGACGTTGGCATGGTTGAACAGCGAGCTGGCGTTCAGCAGCACTTCGAAGACCAGCACCGCGAGCGGCGGGGCGCCGAGCAGCAGCACGACGGCCACCTTGATCACCATCGACAGGACGAGCTCGAGCGGGTGGAAACGCAGTCCGGTCGTCACGTCGAAGTCGAGGTCGGCATGATGCATGCGGTGCAGCCGCCACAGCAGTGGTACGCGATGAAACAGCCGATGCTGTGCCCAGACCGCGAGGTCGAGCGCGACCAGCGAGACGACGAACGCGGCGGCGGTGGAGACCGGCCAGGCGTTCAGCAGGCCCCAGCCCGCCTGCGCCGCCAGTGCCGCGACCCCGACCGCCGCCAGCGGAAACACGGCGCGCAGCAACAGGGTGCCGACCACGACCAGGGCGAGGTTGTTCGGCCAGCGCCACGCGCGGTCGATGACGGGACGGCGACGCGGCGCCCAGGATTCCCAGGCGGCGAGGGGCGCGAAGGCGGCGACGAAGGCCGCAACGCGAATCCATGGCTCCCAGGCGAGCAGGTCGCTCATCCCGCCCTAGAGTCGATCAAGGCGTCTTCCCGGTACATCGTCAGGCCGCTCCGAAGTCGCGATCGGAGCGTAGTATCCTGTCTTCCATCCGGCGGAAACAGGGGACTTGGCTGATGGTCGACTCATGGTTCCGCAGGCTGCTGGGTGCGCCTGATGCCGTGGGTCGGCGGCACAAGTCGCCACCGGTTCCGCAGCCGGCGACGGCCTCGTCGTCGCGTCCTGCGGTGGCCTCGCGGACCAATGCTTTCCAGGCCGTCGGGGTCGTGGCCTGCAGCCAGGCCTGCAGCGCGGTCGGCCGGGTGAGGGGCGTGCGCTTTCTCGCACGCCAGGCGCCGCGCCTGCCGTTGCCGGACTGCGATCGCGCCGCGCGGTGTGGCTGCCGCTTCGAGAAGTACGCCGATCGCCGCACGACGGTGCAGCGCTCCCCGTACAGCAATTCCGCCATGGTCAGTTTCGGTGGTGCCGAGCGGCGGCGCGCGCGCGGCCGTCGCGGCGACGACCGCTGAGTCCGACCGACACGGTTCGCGCCGACGCCGACCGCTCGCGACGGCGGCTGCGTCCCGGCTAGCCGCTGACCGCCAGTGCGCGCCGGCTGCGAAATTCGCGAGCGGCCGCGCGGATCAGCACGAAACTCAGCGCCCCGCAGAGCGCCCCCGCCACGGCCAGCGACCGCCCGACGAGGGCTTCCTCGCGGAACACGTAGTCGGTCAGCATGCCGACCATCAAGGGTCCTAGACCGACCCCGCCGAGGCTGACGGCCACGTAGTAGAGCGCGGTGACGCGTGCGCGCAGCGGGGCGGGTGTGTAGTCCTGGACCGCGGCCGCGGAGCATCCGGTCGGGAACGACAGGAAGAACGCCACCACGCCGTAGAGCACCATCGCCAGCATCGGCGAGGGCACGATCGGCGCGAGCGCCGCCGGCACGCCGACCCCTGCGAGACCCCAGCGCATCATCGTGAAATTCGCGTCCTCGTGCCCGGCGCGGCGTAGCCGCGACGACCACCAGCCGCCGAGGAGGGTGCCGCTCACCGACGGAATCGCGAACGCCAGGCCAAACGTCAGGCCGAACTTCGCGGGCGTCCAGCCGAAGCCGCGGATGAAGTAGGACGGCGCCCAGGCCAGTACTCCGTAGGCAATCGCGGAGAACGCGGCGAACGCGCCGAAGTGGCGCAGCAGCAGCGCGCGGTTGGCGCGCACGAACTCCGCCAGCTCACCGCGCGGCGCCGCCTGGCCGAGGCGCGACCCACCCGAGGCGGCGGACGGCGCCGGCTCGCGGATCGTCAGCAGGAACGGCAACAGCACCAGGCCCGCGGCGCCCACCAGCACGAAGGCCACGCGCCAGGGATCGTCGGCGAGCGGCCCGAACGCGCGCAATTGCGGCAGCCGCGCCACGACGTCCACGAGCTGCCCGCCGACCGTGAACGCGAGACCGACGCCGATCGAGCCGGAGGAGACGAACACGCTGGTGGCGAGGGCGCGTCGCTCATCCGGGAAGCTTTGGGCGATCAGCGACAGGCAGCAGGGCGAGATCGTGGCCTCGCCGAGCCCGACGCCGATGCGGAACAGGAACAGCGACCAGAAGCCGCCGGCAAGGCCGCAGGCCGCGGTGAACGCGCACCAGATCACCAGGCCCAGCATCAGCACCGGGCGCTTGCCGTTGCGGTCGGCCAGCGCCCCCATCGGCACACCCATCAGCGCGAACAGCATCACGAACGCAAAGCCCTGCAGCAGCCCGATCTGCACGTCCGACACGCCGAGGGAGGCCTTCACCGGCATGACCAGCAGGCTGAGGATCTGCCGATCGACGAAACCGATCATGTAGACGGCCATCAGCACGCCGACGACATACCAGGCGTAGCGCAGGTCCGGGCGAGCGTCGTTCATGCGGCGATCCTGAGAGGCCCCGGCGCAGGCACCAAGGCGGCAGTCCGTGGCCTACCGGATAGCGGGCAGCAGCGCTTGGGGCCACTCGCCCGCATACCGGCCCGGGCAGGGGTCGCGGGTGACGGACCCTGCGGAATGCGTTCGAATGACGTCATGAACGATTTCCAGGGCAGGTGCGTGCTGATCACCGGTGGCGACGGCGGCGTGGGTGCCGCGGTGGGCGCGCAGTTCGCGGCGCGCGGCGCGACAGTGGTCCTGGCCGGCATCCGGCCTTCGCAGGGCGCCGCGCTGGCCGCGCAGATCGGTCCGCGGGTCGAATATCTCGAGCTCGACGTCAGCCGCGAAGCGCACTGGGTGCGCGCCGTCGGCGAGGTGGTCGCGCGCCACGGTCGGCTCGACGTGTTGGTGAACAATGCCGGCTACCTGCGCGCGGGGCTGTCGATCGAGGATACGACGCTCGAGGAATGGCAGCGGCATTTCGCGGTCAACTCGGACGGCACCTTTCTCGGCTGCAAGCACGCGATCCTCGCAATGAAGCAAACCGGCGGCGGCGCAATCGTCAATGTGTCTTCCGCCGTGGCGACGCGCCTGCACTGGCAGTCCCCGGCGTACGGGGTCTCGAAGGCGGCGATCCTCGCCACGACCCGGGTCGCGGCGCTGCACTGCAATCACAAGGCCTACGGCATCCGCGTCAATGCCGTGCTGCCGGGGCCCGTCGATACCGAGATGATGCGCAGCAATGTGGGCAGCGCCGCCGAATTCGAGCAGATGTCGAAGTTCCTGCGGGACAAGTACGCGCTGGCTCGCATCGGCGTTCCGGATGACATCGCGCAGATCGTCGTGTTCCTCGCCTCCAGCCAGGCCAGCTATGTTACCGGCGCCGCGTTCACGGTCGATGGCGGCCAGAGCGCCTGAGGCGCGCGGCGCTCAGCCGCCGAACAGCAGGAAATCGGCGACGTGCTTGTGCAGCACGCGCCGTGGCTTCTGCAGGTGCGCGTAGTCCCCGCAGCCGGGGATGACCACGAACTGCTTGTCGTCGGTGGCGAGGCTTTCGAAGAAGTCGGCGCGTCGCAGGCCGCCCTGCATGTAGTCCTGCTTCGCGGCGCCGCTGCCGTAGATCATCAGGGTCGGGCGGCGGATCTGCGTGCCGTCGGACGGCCGGCTGCCACGCGCGTTTTCCATGCGGATGCCGTTCGGCGAACGCGGCTCGTTGACGAGCACCCAGTCGGTGAGCGCCTGTGCGAAACCCGGCTCGGTGTAGGCCGGCTCGAAGCGACCCTTGAAATAGTCCCGTGCGCCGGTCCACCAGGCCTCGGTCGGTGCCGGCAGGATCTTGTTGCCGCCGCCGAGCGCCGGATCCATCAATACCAGCCGGTCGACGCGTGCGTCATTGGCCTGCGCGTACTGCGCGCCGATGCGCCCGCCCCAGGACCAGCCGGCGAGATGCGGCCGCATGAAGCAGGGCGCGCCGCCCTGGGTACGCAGCCAGTCCATCACCGCGGCGAGGTCTTCGATCGCGGCGTCGGTATCGATCTCCATCGGGTCGGGCGGCGCCTCGGACGTCGCATAGCCGCGCACGGAGAAGGTGACGGCGCCAATGCCGCGCGCGACCATCGCGTCCATCATCGAGTAGTCGGTGCCACCGAAGAACGATACGTCGTAGCCGGCCTGGCCGGAGAGGTTGGCGCCCTGCACCAGCACCACGACCTGCGAGGTGCGCGCGGAGAGCCCCTTGGCGCGCACCGCGAGCTTGCCCGCTGCGCCGGCAATCATCAGGTCACGTGTGTCGTTCATCGCTGCACTCCCGCGGTTTTCGCGAGCCATAGTCGGGCCGGCGTGAGTGAGGTGCAACGCGCCTGGCATGGATATGGAACGCACGGCCGCCGGCGCGTCGGCGCGTGGCAGCAGGCGGTAAGCTGCGCATCCCGCCCGTTGCAGACCGAGACGCCCATGGACGCTGCCCGCACGATGGACCTGTATCGCCGGATGCTCGGTTCGCCCGACGATGGCACGGTCTGCTGGTGGTACTCGGGTTGGACGTTCGTGTCCGTGGCCGGGCACCTCGAGATCCCGGTCGCCGCGGTGGTCGCCGTGATGACCTACGACACCGAGACGCTCGCCGCCGGTGGCTGCCGCATCCGCTGGAGCGAGATCGGCGCGTTCCGCGAGCCGGCCACCAGTGAGCCTCCGGGGCCATGGACCAATCCGGTGACGGGCCTCACGGTAGAGCCGCCGCGCAGTTTCCAGGAAGGTCCCGGGGCCTATACGGTTACCGCGGGCGCCGCCGGCGCCGTCGCGCTGGCGCTGGATCAGCCGAACGCGAGGGTCCGCGGACTCGACGCGCACTTGCGCCAGGACGGCGATCGTCTGTACGTCGTCCAGCAGGAGCGCAAGCTGCGCGGCTTTCCGCAACCCGACGGCCAGCTGCCCCCGCCAGGCTCCTCCTCGGGCTTCGAAGCCGTGACCGAGCTGTCGTTCTTCGCCAGCGCGCGCGCGGTCGAGGCGGCGGGGAACGGCTTCGTGCCCTGCCAGGGCAGCTACCGTTTCACGCTGTCCGGCATCCCGCCCTGGATGGGCTTCGGCGACGTGCCCGGTCTCACTGTCACGCGCGGCGTGATCACCAAGGCGCCGCCCGGCAGCCGCGTCGACCCGACCGGCCGAGACTTGTTGGCGCGGCTGTTTCCCGGCGAGATCCATCGCGCCTGACGGCCGCCGCGCGGCCGCGCACCGCGGGATGACGCCGTCGTTGCCGCCGCATACTATGCAACGCGCTACGGCGGTTCCGAACCGTCGGTGTCGCGCCGTCACTCCCACACGTGGATGCAGGTCGATGCTGACCGTCAGTCGCTCGGTCGATCGGGTTTTCCAGATCCTCGAACTGTTCGCTGCCCGACGCCGGCCGTTGTCGGCGACCGAGATCCGCCAGGCGCTGAACATGCCGCATTCCAGCGCGGTGTCGGTGCTCTCGCGGCTGGTGGAGATGGGCTATCTCGACCAGAACGCCGAGACCAAGCGCTTCTTCCCGTCGCTGAGCCTGCACCGGCTCTGCGAGGCCGTGCCCGAATCGATCATCGCCGGCAACCCGATCGCGCAGCTCGCGGACACGGTGCAGCGCCAGGTCGACGAGACGGTGACGATCAGCCGCCTGCACGACCTGTTCACGATGCCGATCTACGTGCGAACCGCGACCCATTCGAGTGCGGCGCGGGTGATACCGGGTCTCTCGGGCGGCCTCGCAACCCTGTCGGTCGTCGGACGCACGCTGCTGAGCTGCCTGCCGGACCCCGAGCTGCAGCGCTTCATCGAGCGCGCGACCTACTGGGCGGCGCGGGCGCGGGTCACCGTGACGCCCGATCGGGAGCAGGTGCTGCGCACGGTGGAGTTCGTGCGCGAGCACGGCTATCTCTGCAGCTTCAATCTGCTGTTGCCGGGCATCGGGGCGGTGTCATCGCCGTTGCCCGTGCAGCACGAAGGCGAACGGCTCGCGATCACGGTCTCCGGCAGCACCGAGCGCATCGACCGCCGCGCAAATCCGATCATCAACATCTTGCTGAGTGAAGTGAAGTCGTTCAAGGGTGACGACATCGACGCCAAGGTGAAGGGCGTCAACTGGGCGCATTGAGTCCGGCGCGCCCCGAGCGCATCGGGCTGACCCGCCGGCGCCAGCACTCCGGTCAATCGACGCCGAGCAATTCCAGCGTCCGCGCGAACGGCGCAAGGTCGCCGGCCAGCATTCGCAGCTTTCCCTCGAGTGCGATGGGATCGAGCACGCGGGTCCAGGCGCGCGTCCCGGCGCTGCGCGGCTCGCCGTCGGCGTCACGCCGGTAGTCGAGACGCTGCAGCCGGCCGGCGGCGCGTAGTTCGACGCTGGCCGCGAGCTCCGTCGGCAGCTGTTCGAGCGACCGGTCGTGGACGATGTCGATTCGCGCCGCGAGCGCATCCGCGATCGCGCTTGGCGTGCCGGCGTCCGCGGCGTCGTAGCGGCCGGTCTCCAGCGCACGCGCGAGCACCCAGCGCAGGCTCATCAGCCGGTCGTAGAGATGCCCGTCCGTAGGGCCGCTGTCGATCAGCGCGAGCATCCGGTCGGGCAGGCGCACCGTGAGTCGCTCGATCATGTCCGGTGGCACGCGGTCCAGCCTCAGCACCGCCTCCAGCGCCGTCAACGCGCCGAAGCAGGCCGGTGCGAATTTCCAGGCAATCGCATCGAGTGTCGCGCCGTCCCAGTGCGCGGGCTCGACCTTCGCCAGATCGCCGTGCAGCAGCGCCACGAGGCCGGGTGTGCGGGCCGTGCCCTCGAGCACTGCGTGCCCCGCGGCCGAATCGCGCGCCAGCCGCGCGGCCTCGAAGCCGGCGCGCGCCGCGAGACCGCTGTGCAGCGGCGCCAGGGCACCGTGCGACGTCATGGTCACGAACGGCGTCAGCGGCAGCAGCAATGCGGCGTTGGTGACGGCGCGTCCGACGCCGTCGGCGTCGAGCCCGCCGAGTAGCGCAGCGGCCACCGCAGCGCCGATCGCACCGGCGGTTCCGGTCGGAGCGCTGCCCGCCTGCAGCTGCGCCGGCGCGCAGGCCAACGCAAAGCGATTCGCCGCTTCATAGCCGATTGCGACTGCGCCGACGAAGTCGCGCTCCGGCGCCACAGCGATGCCATGCAGCGCCGACCAGGCTGCGGCGATCACCGGCGCGCTCGGATGCAACCCCGCCGGCAGGAAGACGTCGTGCAACTGCAGCAATGCGCCGGCGGTGCCGGTCACCAGCGCGGCACCGGCCGGATCGAATGAATCCGGCAGGCCCCACACCGGCACGCCGCCGCCCTGTGCCAGCCACAGCGCCGGGCGCAACTCCGGTCGGCGCGTGCCCGCGACCACGCAGCCGAAGAAGTCGCGGATCGAGGCGCGGACGCGGGCGCGGCGCGCGTCGGCCACCCGTAGCTTCACGGCCCAGTGGCCGATGCGCGCGGCGAGGTCGGGCAGTGGGTGCAACGCGTCGCCGTCCGGCAGCGGCCGCGATGGGGCGCGGTTGGATTCCATCGGGTCACGCTAGCACGGCCGCCGCGGCGCTCGCTCGCGCGCGGCGCTCGTTTCCATATTGATGCAAGCACAGGCGTCGGATCGCGGAGGCGGCCGCTTCCGCTGCCGGGTTCGTTCTACGCTCCGGGTGGTATGCCAGCACATCGCGACATCCTGCTCATCGGCGCCGGCCTCGGCGGTCTGACGGCCGCAATCGGGCTGGCGCGTGCCGGCCGTCGCGTGCGCGTGTTCGAACAGTCGGCGAGGCTGGGCGAGGTGGGTGCGGGCATCACGATGAGCTCGGGCGCGATGCGTTGCTTCGAACTGCTGGGCCTCGCGGCCGAGGTCGAGGCGATCTCTTCGGTCTCGTCGAGCCTGCCGTACCTGCACTATCGATCGGGTGAACTGCTGCGCCGCGGGCTCGGCGATCGGGCACCCGGCGCCCGCGTGCGCGCCGCGCGCCAGGTGCATCGTGCCGACCTGCACGCGCTGCTGCTGGCGACGCTGCGGCACCTGGCGCCCGACACCATCGTGCTGGGTCGGCGCTTTATTTCGATGTCACAGGACGAGGCGGGTGTCGTCGCGCGTTTCGAGGGGGGCGAGACCGTCGCGGGCGCGCTGCTGGTGGGCTGCGACGGCGGTCGCTCGGCCGTGCGTCGCGATCTGCTCGGCGACTGGCCCCTGGAATTCGCCGGTCAGGTCGCGTTCCGGTGCCTGGTGCCCGGCGAGCTGCCCGCCGCGCGGGTCGCGAGTCGCGGCGGTGCGGTCTACGTCGGGCCCGGCGCGACCTTCAATCGCTACCCGCTGCGCGGCGGCGCGCTGATCAACTGCGTCGGCCTCGTGCGCACCGCCGATTGGACGGACGAAGGCTGGAACACGCCCGCGACCCACGCCGAGGTGCTGGAGCGCTTCAAGGACTGGCACCCCGAGTTGCTCGGGCTGATTGCCGCAGCACCGCTCCAGGGCCTCATCAAATGGGGACTGTTCCAGCGCGACCCGCTACCCCGGTGGACCGCAGGCCGCGCGACGCTGCTCGGGGACGCCGCGCATCCGATGCTGCCGTTCCTCGGGCTGGGCGCGGCGATGGCGATCGAGGACGCGACGGTGCTGGGGCGGGCGATCGCTGCCCACGGCGACTGCGGCGCCGCGCTGCAGCGCTACGAAGACGCCCGCCGGCCGCGCGCCACGCGGATCTACCGGCAGTCGATTGAACAGGGACGCCTGTCGCAGGCCGTCGACCCGGCACGCTACGCCGACGCACCCGCCCCGGCGCACGACCCGTCGTTCTTCGACTACGACCCGGCTTCGATCGCGCTCTGAACCCGGTCGCACTGTCGCCTTTTTTTCCGGTCGAGAGTTGGCGTCTGTCGCACGCATCCCGGTCTCGCGGAATGAGAGCCTCCTGGCGGGGACGCGAAGAGCATCCCTGCGCTCGGACCGCGC
>JAYTNX010000326.1:0-6790 GCA_043748075.1 Pseudomonadota bacterium | reverse complement strand
CCGAGCTTCGAGCCCGGCTGATCAGGTGTGCGCCGGGCGAGATACAGGGGCAGGGCGTCCAGCAGCGCCCGGTTCCCCATGCTGTGTGCGATCAGGTGTACCCGCGTTGCCCCCGCTTCGGTCGCCACGGCCTGCAGGAAGTCGGCCAGCCGCCGGCCACTCACGCTGACGGCGGCCTCGTCGACGGTGTAGCTGGTGGTGCTTTCGGCCGACGGCCAGCTGAACATCGTCGGCGTGCCGTCGAAATCCAGGTCGTACACGAGCTGGGCCACGCGCCGGCTCGCATCCTCGAACGAATTGTTGTAGCCGTGGATGAAGACCAGCAGTTCGCGCGACGGCGACGCGGCCATGTACGCCCGCAGTGAGTCGAGGAAGCGATCGCGCGCCAGCGGCTGGACGCCCTGCAGCAGCACGTAGCGCTTGCGGGCCTCGGCCGAGCGCAGGTCGATGGTCATCATCGACCAGCGCGACGGCGTCTCGAGTTCGCCTTCCTTGTGGGACTCGGGAATCGTCACGTCGGCGTAGCCGAACTGCAGGTCGCCGCGTCGGGTGCCGTAGAACCTGGCGGGGTCGCGCTCGCCGGTGGGCGCGCGATTCGTGCCGTAGTAGACGCGCACGGAGGCGAATCCGTTCTTCTGGGTATAGCGCCGGTCGCGGGCCGACTGGCGCAGTGCGCTGGTGCCGGCGTCGCGCGACGCGCGCTCCAGCGACTCGAGCTCGGTGGCGGTGCGCGCGGCGTCGGCGTCGCGTCCCGTCGTCGCGTAGAACGCCCGCAATGACGACAGGGCCTCCTGCACCCGCAGGTGCTGCGGCCCGTAGGCGCCGCGCAGGATTTCGACCGATCGCAGCAGCGTGCGTTCGGCGTCCTGCGGCCGAGCGGCGCGTTGCTGCAGCACCGCGATCTTCGCGAGCAGCACGACCAGGTCGGGATGGCCGGCCCCGAGCTCCTGCTCGCGAAGCGCCAGTGCAATTTCTAAGGCGGCAATCGCCTCGGCACTTTCGCCGCGCCGCTCGTGGAGGTCGGCGATGCCCAGCAGCAGGTCGCCGCGCTGCGCTCGATTGTCGAGCGGCGCCTGTTCGGCGAGCGCAAGCGCCCGACGTCCCAGGGAGAGGGCGGCCTGCAGGTCGGCTCCGCGGCGGGCGGTGTCGAACTGTTCGGTTGCCTGGACCAGTGCGGCCGCCGGTGGCGTCGAGGCAGCGGCGTCGCCCAGTGCGGCGGTCGAGGCATCACGGGCCGTCGCCGCGCAGGCCAGACAGGTGGCGGCCGCGAGCGCGGCGCGCGCCATTCGACCCGCTCGTCGTTGCCGCTGCATGTTGCTGATTGCCTTTCCGGGCGCTCGCTCGGCCCCGCGACCGCGGCCCGCGCCTCTCACGCTTGCGCGTGTAGCCGTTATTTATGTCGCGTGCCAGATCGCGCTATCGCGCGCACCGCGCGTCTTAAGCTAACCTACTTTTCCCGGACGCTCCACCGCCGGGGCGAACGCGGCAGCCAAAGACAACAACGATGCGCGGGAAGCTTCTGTTAATGCTGGCGTTTTTCGCCATCTCGGGCCTCGTTCCGACGGCCCGCTCCGAGCCCACGGATGCCGATCTCAAACGCATGCGCGCGGAGAAGCGCGTCGCACTCGTGATCGGCAATGGGGCGTACGCGGATTTCGACGCGTTACCCAACCCGCCGAACGATGCGCGCGGGGTCGCGAAGGCGCTCGAGTCGGCCGGCTTCCGCGTGACACTGCGCGTCGACGCGAATCGTGCCGACATGCTCGCGGCCATCGAGACCTTCGGCAAGGATCTCGGCACGTCCAACGTGGGGCTATTCTATTTCGCAGGTCACGCCGCTCAGGTCGACTGGCGCAATTTCATCGTGCCGGTCGCGGCCACGCTGTCCGTCAACACCAAAGCCGCCGATCGGCTTGCCAACCAGGTGGCGCAGCAGGCCGTCGAACTCGGAACCGTGCTCGATCTGATGCGGAAGGCCAACAACCGCCTGAATGTCGTCATCATCGACGCCTGCCGCAACAATCCGTTCACGACGCAGGCCATCGAGGTCGGTCGCTCGCTCTCGCGTTCATCCGACAAGGTGCCGTTCCGCGTCGGCGCCGGTCTTGCGCAGACTTTCGCGCCGCCGCGCACTTTTCTCGCCTACGCAACCGCGCCCGGAGAGGTGGCGAGTGATGGCGCCGGGCGCAACAGCCCGTACTCGGGCGCGCTGATCGAGGCACTGGGCGTGCCGGACCTGAGGCTGGAAGACGTCTTCAAGCGGGTGCGCAGCTCGGTGGCGATGGCGACCGCGAACTCGCAGATCCCCTGGGACAATTCCTCGGTGTTCGACGACTTCTACTTCCGTGTGCCGGCTGCCGCACTGTCGGCCAGTGCGCGCAAGGAGAAGTCCGGCGTCAATACGACCTTCGTTTCGCCGTGAAGGGCACAGCGGAGTTCCTCGCCGACATCGTCGTCCCGGTCTGGAGTGTCGTCGCCGCGCTGCTCGGTACGGGGGGTGTGCTGATGGGCGTGGCACTCACCGCGTGGAACTCGCGTCGGCAGTTGCGGATCCAGCTCGCGCAACAGAGCTCCGAGAACCGCATCGCGCGGGTGATGGCGCTGCGCCGCGAGGTCTACATGGAGGCCTCGGCCGCGATGGCGCGCTCGCTCAGCGCGCTGCTGCAGCTCGCCGACAGCACCCGCAGTTTCTCCGAGGCCGCCGAGCATTTTGCGCGCGACCTCTCGGCGGTCAGCAAGATTCACGTGGTGGCTTCGGCGCAGACCCTCGAGGCGCTGATGGCCTTCACGCGCGAGCTCGGCAATGCGCAGGCCGAGCTGAGCCTGGCGCGGATCCCGATCGTGGCGCGGCAGCAGCTGGTCGCCTCCGGCGCCGTCGACGGCGCCGAGATGGCGCGCGTCGTGGGCGAGCTGGCGCGCAGCAAGCTGGATTTCGCCGAGCTGGTGATGGGCTGGGCGCGGCGCCTCGCCTCGCGCGTGCCCCCCGCGCTGGTGTCGATCCGCCGCGAGCTCGACCTGCCGCTCGAGGAACAGGCCTACCGCGAGGCCTTCGAACGCAGCTGGACGCAGGCCGAGGCCAACATGCGTGCCCTGCTCGAAAAGTCGCGGGCGGCAGGCCCGTGACCGCCACGGGCGGGTCGCCGGCTCTGCGGGCCCGCGCCCCGGCCCTGGCCCCGGGCGGCGCGGCGGCATGCCTCGCTGTCCTGCTCGCGTCGGTTGCCGGCGTCGCCATGGGTCGGGCCGCAGTCGATGCGCCAACCCCGCCAACCACACCCCCCGAACCGGCTGCGGCGGCCGGCGATGGCACCAACGATTCCGCCTTCGTCCGTTCGCTCGGCATCGAACTCGAGAACGACATCTGGAGCGGCGATCTCGAGGGAATGGTGAAACGTCGCTACATCCGGGTGCTCGTTCCGTACAGCAAGACCTTGTACTTCGTCGATCTCGGCGGTCGCCAGCGCGGCATCAGCCACGATTTCATGCACGAGTTCGAGGACCACCTGAACCGCCGGCTGGGCCGCACCGAGGTGCGCGTGCACGTCGTCTTCGTGCCGGTGCCGCGCGACCGGCTGTTGCCCTGGCTGATCGAGGGTCGCGGCGATGTGGTCGCGGCCAACCTGACGATCACGCCGCAGCGCAGCGCGCAGGTGGCCTTCGTCACGCCGGCCGCGCGCGGCGTGAAGGAATTGCTCGTCACCGGCCCGGGCGCGGCGCCGCTCGCCTCGCTCGACGATCTCGCGGGCCGCGAGGTCTACGTCAACAAGGCGACGAGCTACTTCCCGCACCTGCAGCAGCTCAGCGCGCGGCTGCGCGCGCGCGGCCTGGCCGCGATCCGTATCCGCGAGGCCCCCGGCCACTTCGAAACCGAGGACGTGCTGGAAATGGCGAATGCGGGCCTCGCGCCTCTGGTCGTGGCGGACAGCTATCTGGCGAAGTTCTGGGCGCAGGTGTTTCCCGGCATCCGCGTACGGGAGGACCTGGTCCTGAATGACGGCGGGGACATCGCCTTCGCGGTGCGCAAGGGCAGCCCGAGGCTGAAAGCCGCACTCGACGAGTTCACCCGCAGCCACGCGCAGAGCACGGCCTTCGGCAACATCACGCTGCGCAAGTACCTGCAGCAGACCCGCTGGGCGCGCAACGCGGTCGCGCCGGGCGAGCTGGCGCGCTTCGACCGGCTGGTCGGCCTCTTTTCCAAGTACGGCGAGCAGTACGACATCGACTGGCTGCTCATGGCCGCGCAGGGCTACCAGGAGTCGCAGCTCGACCACGAGCGTCGCAGCGCGGTCGGCGCGATCGGCGTGATGCAGATCATGCCGGCGACGGGGCAGGAACTCGGCGTCGGCGACATCCACCAGCTCGAGCCGAACATCCACGGCGGCATCAAGTACATGCGGCGGATGATCGATCGCTATTTCAACGATCCGGCGATCTCGCCCACCGACCGCGTGCTGTTTTCATTCGCGGCCTACAACGCCGGTCCCGGGCGCGTCCGCGGGCTGCGCGCCGAAGCGCGATCGACCGGCCTCGACCCGAACGTCTGGTTCGACAACGTCGAGCAGGTTGCGGCACGTCGAGTCGGTCGCGAGACGGTGCAGTACGTCAGCAACATCTACAAATACTATGTCGCGTACAAGCTGGTGCGCGACCGCGTGGCCGAAGATCTCCCGCACCCGGTGCGCGCCGCGGCCCCGCGACTGAGTCTCGACCTCCGGCCCGGTGCGTTGCCCCCTCCGGGGCCGCGGGTACGCTGAAAACGTCTACCTGATCGGCTAATTCCCCGGCGGCGGATAGCCCCCCTGCTGGGGATAACCACCCTGGCCGGGCGGGTATCCGCCTTGCGGTGGGTAGCCACCCGGTTGCGAGTTGCCGGGTGGGGGATAGCCGGGCTGTTGCGGGTAACCACCGCCACCAGGCTGCTGGGGATTGCCCGGCTGCTGCGGGTAGCCGCCGCCACCGGGCTGTTGCGGATACCCGGGTTGCGGCGGATAGCCGCCGCCTCCCGGCTGTTGTGGATAGCCGGGTTGCTGCGGGTAACCACCGCCGCCGGGCTGCTGCGGATACCCCGGTTGCTGTGGGTACTCGCCCCCGGGTTGCTGCGCATAGCCACCACCAGGCTGCTGAGGCGCACCCGGACCTGTGGGCGGACCCCCCTGTCCCGCATTCATGAAGGGCAGGCCTGCCCGTTGCCAGGCTTCCATGCCGCCGCGATACCAGAGCACGTTCTTGTAGCCGAGCGCGATCGCACGCAACGCGGCGTTGTACGACATCCAGCATTCCGGTCCCTGGCAATAGGTGACGATCGGCGTGTCGAGGCTG
Source organism: Pseudomonadota bacterium (assembly GCA_043748075.1). GTDB lineage: Bacteria > Pseudomonadota > Gammaproteobacteria > Steroidobacterales > Steroidobacteraceae > UBA964. The sequence goes on along the minus strand of JAYTNX010000326.1, from coordinate 1,474 downwards.
CCGCGCGTAAGCTGGGTCAGCACCTGGCCGAACTGCTTCTGCATGCCGTCGTTGAAATCGCCCGGCTGCGCGGCGGGCACGGCGGGGAACGCGTTCGGCAGCATCTGCGGCGAGCCGATCACGTGCAGCAACACGACCGGCGTCTGGCCACCCTGCAGCAGGGGCACCAGGCCCTTGGTGGTGATGACCTGGCCGCCGGGAATCTGGTTCGGCGTCGGGCCGTGCATCGCGCCGTCATGCAGGGTTTTCAGCGGACGCACGCCCATGTCGCGACGTTCCCACGCCATCAGCGCGTCGAGCGATTCACCACCACCACCACCGCCGCCGCCCGAGGCACGTCCCGTGTTGCCGCCGAATCCGGGTTCGCGCGAGACGTTCGTCGACGCACCGGTGCCATCGACTGCGGGCTGCGCCTCGAGTGCCGGCGACGCCTGCGGTGGCGGCATCGACCCGAAGCCTTCGGGAAACGCGGGCGCGGCGCCGTTGCCGGGCGGCGGCGCGTTCGTGGCAGCGTTCATCGCGCCCGGGTCGGTCGCGGCCACGGATGAGTCGGTCGGCGGAGACTTGGAGCAACCGGCGACCGCGATGCCGATGAGCGCCAGCAGCACGGTGCGGCCTGGGGTTCGGGAAACCAGCGGATGCGTGTCGGGGGTCATTGTTGTTCTCCTGTCCGCCATGAGCGCAGGCTTGACGGCTGCCCAATAGCGTACGCGCGCAATGGGCGGGTGCAACAGGATCTTTGACCACGCCGCGACCCGTGGCGAGGGTTTCGGTGTCAGCGTGCGCGAGTGCCGGCGAGAGATCAGCCGGCGAGCCGTTCCCCGACCTCGCGGCCCGCGCGCTCGCCCGATTCCATCGCCGCTTCCATGCCGACCTCGAGCTGGCGCAGGTGCTCGCCGGCGAAGTGCAGCCCCAGGTGCGGCTTCCCCATCTCACGCGTCCAGGCCACGGCCTGACCGGGTACGAGCTGGTAGCTGCAGCCACGAGACCAGGGCGCCTTCTCCCAGGAATGGGCGCCGACGAATTCGAGCAGGCCACGAGTCGACGGCCGGATACGCTCGATCTCGGCGATCGCGAAGCGGCCGCGCTCGGCCTCGGGCATCGCGTCGAGCTTCACCGACTTGTCGCTGAAGGCGAGCACGCTGAGCAGCTCGCGGGCGCCGTCGGACTCGATCTGCTGGCGGATCAGGTTGAACGCGCCATCGGTCCACATCGAGGCCTCGATGCCGTCCTTTTCCCAGTAGGGCTGGCGGGCGCGCAGCCAGACCTGGCTCTGGTTGCCATAGGGCATGCGCGCGACCGCATCGGCCTGCGCGCCCCGCAGCGCGGGCGTGATCGCGATGCGACGCAGCACCGAGAACGGCACCGCGGCGATGGCGAAGCGGGCGCGGATGCGGCCGCCGTCCTCGCAGCGCACGGTGCAGTGACGCTTCGCGATGTCGATCGCCGCGACGCGCTGGCCGAAGCGCACGCG
>JAYTNX010000325.1:0-4212 GCA_043748075.1 Pseudomonadota bacterium | reverse complement strand
TGGGGCCTGGACGAACGGCTGGGCGGGCGGGCGGAAGGCGGCAGGCTAGACCTGCATGATCTCCTTCTCCTTCGCGGCCAGTGCCTGGTCGATGTCCGCAACGTGCTTGTCGGTGAGTTTCTGGACCTCCTCGTGCACGCGCTTTTCGTCATCCTGGCTGATCATCTTCTCCTTCAGCATGTCCTTGACGTCGCCCAGCACGTCGCGGCGCACGTTGCGCACGGCGACACGCGCGTTCTCGGCGTCGCCGCGCACCACCTTGGTGATGTCGCGACGGCGCTCTTCGGTCAGCGGCGGCAGCGGCACGCGGATCACCGCCCCGGCAGTATTGGGCGTGAGGCCGAGCTCGGACTTGTAAATCGCCTTCTCGACCGACTGCACGGCGCTCTTGTCCCAGGGGGTCACGACCAGCGTTCGCGCGTCCTCGATCGAGATGTTCGCGAGCTGCTGCAGCGGCGTCTCGGTGCCGTAGTAGTCGACCTTGAGGTTTTCCACGAGGCTCGGGTGCGCACGCCCGGTGCGCAGCTTTTTCGTGTCGGCGTGGAACTGCTGGACGCACTTCGCCATGCGCAGCGTCGCGTCCTTCTTGAGATCCTCGAGCATGCTCTGCTCCTTCCTGTTGATTGGCCGATGCAAAGGCCCATTTATAGGCCCATTTATAGGCCCTCTCAGAGGCCCGTTCAGCTATTCGTCACGAGGGTGCCGACGTCCTCGCCGCGCGCGATGCGCAGCAGGTCGCCGGCATTGTTCAGGTTGAACACCCGCAGCGGCAGGTTGTTGTCGCGGCACATGACGATCGCGGTGGCGTCCATGACGTTCAGCCGATCGTCGAGCACGCGATCGAAATTCAGCTTCGGATAGTGGACCGCGGCCGGGTTCTTCACCGGGTCGTCGGAATAGATGCCGTTGACCTTGGTCGCCTTCAGCAGCACCTCGGCACCGATCTCGATCGCGCGCAGCGACGCGGCGGTGTCGGTGGTGAAGAACGGATTGCCGGTGCCCGCGGCAAACAGCACCACCCGGCCCTTTTCGAGGTGGCGGATCGCGCGACGCCGGATATAGTCCTCGCAGACCTCGTTGATGCGGATCGCCGACATCACGCGGGCATGGCAGCCGAGCCCTTCGAGCGCATCCTGCATCGCGAGGCAGTTCATCACGGTCGCAAGCATGCCCATCTGGTCGGCGGTGACGCGGTCCATGCCGGCGCGGGCCAGCCCCGCGCCGCGGAAGATGTTGCCGCCCCCGAGCACCACCGCGGCCTGGGTGCCCATGGCCAGCAGCTCCTGGATCTCCAGCGCGATACGCCGCAGCATCAGAGGGTCGATGCCGTAGTCGGATGCGCCGAGCAGCGCCTCCCCGGAGAGCTTCACGAGCATCCGCCGGTAGCGCGGGCCCTGGTCGGCCGTACGAGGGTCGGCAGTACGAGGGTCGGTCGTGCGCGCGTCGTTCATTCGCTAGCTCCGGGGGCGTGCTGACGGTTCCAGTCAGGCTGCGGTGACCGGTCCCGCCGGCGCCCGATGCGTAGAGTGTCAGCGCGCCCGCTTGAAGAAAACCCCGCCGGGGCGGGGTTTTCGGGAGTGTCCGGGCAGCGAAGGTTCATTCGACTGCGGGGGCGGCTGCAGGAGCCGCTTTGGCACCCGGCGCCGCCGGGGGGACGGCGGCCGCGCCACCGCCGCCGCTGCTCGCCTTGACCTGTGCCATGACCTCGCCGACGAAATCGTCCGGCTTCTTCTCGATGCCGGAACCGACCTCGAACCGCTGGAAACCCCGGACCGAGGCCTTGGCCGCCTTCAGCAGCTTCTCGACCGACTGATCGGGATCCTTGACGAAGGACTGCCCGAGCAGCGTGATCTCGCCCAGCGACTTGCGCAGCCGGCCCTCGACCATCTTGGCGACGATCTCTACGGGCTTGCCCTCACCCTTCGCCTTCTCAGTCTCGATCTCGCGCTCTTTCGCCATGATCTCGGCAGGGACATCGGCGGTGGACAGATACTGCGGACTTGCCGCCGCGACGTGCATGGCGAGGTCGTGCCCGAGCGTGGCATCGCCACCCTCGAGCGCCACCAGCGCACCGATGCGGGTGCCGTGGCGGTAAGCCCCGAGCTGGCCCGGGGCTTCGAGGTAGACGCTGCGGCGTACGCTGATGTTCTCGCCGATCTTCGCGACCAGCGCGCGGCGCCGCTCGTCGATGGTCTCGCCACCGGCAAGCTTGACCCCGGCCAGCACCGCGACGTCGCTCGAGCGGGTCTCGAGCGCCTTGCGTGCGACCTCGGCGGCGAAGGCCTGGAAGTCCGCCTCGCGCGCGACGAAATCCGTCTCGCAGTTGACTTCGACCATCGCAGCTGAACGACCGTCGGCGGCCTTCTCGACCGCGACGACGCCTTCGGCAGCCACCCGCGCGGCCTTCTTGTCAGCCTTGGCGAGCCCGGTCTTGCGCATCAGCTCGGCCGCCGCCTCGATATCGCCCTGCGTGTCCACGAGTGCCTTCTTGCACTCCATCATGCCGGCGCCGGTGCGCTCGCGAAGCTGCTTGACCAGGTCTGCGGAGATCGTCGCCATGGTTCAGCCCCTGCGGCGGGGTGCCGGACCGGAGGTGCGGCGGGCCTTGGCCGGTGCCGACGCGGAGGCCGTCGCCGAAACCACGTCGGCCGCTCCGACCGCGGCCGCTGCGGCCTCCGCCAGCTCGGCCACGGCGTCATCCTCGACATCGGCATCCGGGGCGACCGCGGGGGCCACTGGGGCCACGACCACCGGACGGCGGCGCGCCGGGGGCGCCGGGCGACGCCCGCGACCGGCCGCCGGTGCGTCGCGCCGCGGAGGACGACCCCGCGCGGACTTCGGACGCGGATTCCCCTGCTCGTCGAGCTCGACGAACTCGTCCTCGCCGACCGCCAGCTGCGGCACCGCCGAACGACCTTCGACGACCGCGTCGGCCATGCCGATGGCATAGAGCTGGATCGCCCGCATCGCATCGTCGTTGCCGGGGATCACGTAGTCGATGCCGTCCGGCGAGCAGTTCGTGTCGACGACCGCGACCACCGGGATGCCGAGCTTGCGCGCCTCGTGGATGGCGATGTTCTCGTGGCCGACGTCGATCACGAAGATCACGTCCGGCAGGGCTTCCATGTGCTTGATACCGCCGAGGCTGCGCTCGAGCTTGTCCATCTCGCGGCGCAGCATGGTGCCTTCTTTCTTGCCACGGCGTTCGAGGGTGCCGCTGTCCTTCATGTCGGTAAGGTCGGCCAGCCGCTTGATCGACTGTCGCACCGTCTTGAAGTTGGTGAGCATGCCGCCCAGCCAGCGCTGGTTCACGAACGGCATCTCGCAGCGGATCGCCTCGCGCTGCACCGCCTCGCGGGCCGAGCGCTTGGTGCCGACGAACAGCACGACGCCGCCGTCCGCAACCACGTTCTTGACGAAGCCCGCCGCTTCCACGTAGAGCGGCTGCGTCTTCTCGAGATTGATGATGTGGATCTTGTTACGCTCGCCGAAGATGAATTCCGCCATCTTCGGGTTCCAGAAGCGGGTCTGATGTCCGAAATGGACACCCGCTTCCAGCATCTGTCGCATGGACACGCTGGCCATCAAAAGCTCCTTGTCGGGTTAAGCCTCCGCGCGTCTCGTCAGCCATCCCTGAACGGCAAGCGTTTCCCGGAAGAAACGGCTGCAGGACCTGGACACCCAACTGACGATGCAATGACGCGCGTGTGGGGTTGTTTGCCAAAAAAGGCCGCGCTTTATACCATGAAGTTCCCGTACAAACAATGTCTTACGGGACCCACTCTCCGAGGCTCTGCCGCGCATGCTGGTTACGATCAAAACCCCTGACGAACAACAGAAAATGCGCGCCGCCGGCCGCCTGGCCGCCGACGTCCTCGACATGATCGGCACGCATGTCGTCCCCGGCGTCACGACCGAGGAACTGGACCGTATCTGCCACGAGTTCATCGTCCAGGTGCAGCGGGCGGTGCCCGCGAACCTGAACTATCGCGGGTTCCCGAAGACCATCTGCGCCTCGGTGAACCACGTGGTCTGCCACGGCATCCCGAACGACAAGCGGCTCAAGAGCGGCGACATCATCAACATCGACGTCACGGTCATCCGCGACGGCTTTCACGGCGACACCAGCCGGATGTACTTCGTCGGCAAGCCACCCGTGCAGGCGCAGCGCCTGGTCGAGACCTGCTTCGAGGCGATGTGGCGCGGCATCGA
>JAYTNX010000324.1:0-1985 GCA_043748075.1 Pseudomonadota bacterium | reverse complement strand
GTCCGGCGCGTCGATCAGCAGGAATTGCGCGGATTCCTCGGCGAGCAGGTTCTGGCTGAACGTCGTGTACAGCGTCGCGAGGCGTTGGTTGATCGCGGCGAGACGCGGCTTCGACGGTGCGTCCAGCTTCGCGCCGGCGCGGGCGAACGAGGTGTACTGCAGCCAGGTGAGGCGCTGCTGCTCGGGCGTGAGGCCCGAGGTCTCGCGCACCGCGTACACCGCGGCAATGCGCGCGAACAGCCGCTCGTTCTGCGCGACGCGGTCGCGGAACGCGGCGAGCTTCGGTTCGAACTCGCGCTCGACTTTCTGCACGGCGTCGTCGTTCAGTGTCGAGCCGAAGACCCCATAGACCGTGGCGGCACGATCGAGCAGGCGGCCCGAGCGTTCCATCGCGGCGATGGTGTTCTCGAAGGTCGGCGGCGCCGGGTCGTTGGCGATCTGCTCGATCTCGGCGAGGTTCGCGGCCATGCCGGCTTCGAGCGCGGGGCCGAGATCCCGCGGCGAGACCCGGTCGAAGGGCGGCACGCCACCCCAGGGGCCGGCCCAGGCGGGGAGTAGTGGATTGGCGGTCGCGGGGGTGCCGACTGCCACGGCGGGGGAAGACTTGACGCCTGCCGACTGCGGGGCCGCAGCGGGCTCGGCGGCGGCGACGACGGCGCTGGAGTTCGTGAGGCTCATGATCGGGCTGGTCACCAGGGCAAGCATCAGGGCGAGGGAGTGGCGGCGCGCTGTCACGGGAGCGTCCTCAGGTTCGGTGGGCTCGGTAGGCCGGCTCCGCCGATGTGAGGCCGGGGCCTTCCCGTCAGACCTCGCGCAGGTCGATGCGTTCGGCAGCGGGCAGGCAGTAGATCTGCACCGGGGCGGCCCGGCCGCGCAGTTGCAGGGCGGGCAGCTCGAGCAGCGGGTAGTCCTCGTCGTCGTCGAGGTTCTCGCGCACCCGCGCCGAGAACAGCGCCTCGCCGGCGCGGGCGCGCTGGCTGAGCCGCGAGGCCACGTTCACCGTGTCGCCGACGATCGTGTAGCTGGTGAAGCGCGCCGAACCGACGTGACCGGCAATCACCTCGCCGGCGTTGATGCCGATGCCGAGGCCAGTCTCGACATCGTGGCGGCGCTTCCATTCGCTGGACAGCCGGCCGAAGCGCGCCAGCATCTCGCGCGCCGTGTCGACCGCGCGGCGCGAGGCGTCGGCCTGCTCGAAGGGGACGCCGAAGCCGATCATCAGGCCGTCGCCGGCCATGTTGAACACGGTGCCGCCGTGCTCGACGGCGATGCCGGTCAGCAGCTCGAAGAACTCGTTCAGCAGTGGCACGACGTCGGTCGGGCTGAGCCGCTCCGACACGCGCGTGAAGCCGCGCATGTCGGCGAACATCACCGCACTGCGCACGCGCGTGTAGCCGCGGGTTTCGCCGGCGCGCGACCGCGCGGCACCATGCCCGGCGTCCCACTGGCGCAGCTCGATCAGGTTGCCGGCCGGGTCACGCAGGAAGAGCTGCAGGTGGTCGGGGCCGCGCGCGGCATTGGCGACGCAGAACGGGATGCCGCGGCGCTCGAGGTCGGCGCGGGCCTCGACGAGGTTGGCGACCGACAGCGCGACGTGCGGTTCCGAGGTGTCGATACCGCTGGGTTCGTCGCGACGGCCGCCCTGCGTGCCGATGAGGTGGATCTGGCCGTGGTCGCCGACGTTCAGCCAGTGTCCGGGCAGGCCGCTGTTCGTGACGCGGCCGGGGTCGATGCCGAGGCCGAGCACGTCGACATAGAACGTGCGCGCGCGCTCGACGTCCTGCGGCGTCGGGGCGACGCGCACTGAATGGTGGTGGAGTTCGAGCACCTTGATCGACATCGGCAGCCCCCCGCGGAAACGCGCACCGATTATGGTGCAGCGGGGCTGCTGCGGGGAGCACTGTCGTCGCCCGACGACGGGTCCAGTCCCCGGCTGGGCGCTCTGGCCCCCTCCGCCGTGGACCGGACCGTGGCCGGGGTCGGCA
>JAYTNX010000323.1:0-13274 GCA_043748075.1 Pseudomonadota bacterium | reverse complement strand
CCCCGCCAAGCCGGGCGGCCCACGCGGGCCGGCTGCGACAGGTGCTGACGAACCTGGTCGGCAACGCGATCAAGTTCACCGAGAAAGGCGAGGTGGCGGTCGTCGTGTCCTGGGCCGGCGAGGAGGGCGAAGGGTCGCGGATGCGCTGCGAAGTGCGCGACACCGGCTCCGGTCTCGATGCCGCGACGCAGGCGACGCTGTTCGAGCCGTTCGTGCAGGCCGACAGCTCGATTACGCGGCGCTACGGCGGTACCGGGCTGGGTCTCGCGATCTGCCGACGCCTGGTCGAGCTGATGGGGGGCGAGATCGGCTGCAGATCGACACCCGGCACGGGCAGCACGTTCTGGTTCGAGGTGCCGTTCGGTCACTGCTCCGCCGAGTTGCCCGATCCGCGCGCCGTACTCCAGGAGCGCGATCTGCAGGGGTTGCGCGGCCTGATCGTCGACGACAACGATACCAATCGCGAGATCCTCGAGCACCTGCTGGCGGCCTGGGGCGTGCGCTCGAGCAGCGCGGCCGATGCCAACACTGCGCTGTCGATGCTGGATGCGGCGGCGCAGGCCGGCGAGCCGTTCGACTTCGCGATCCTCGACCACCAGATGCCGGGGCGGGACGGGCTGCAGCTGGCGAGCGAGGTGCGCGAGCATCCGTTGCTGGCCTCCATCCGGCTGCTGATGCTGAGCTCGATTTCCGGCGCTGAGGGCGAGCGCGACTGGCGCGACTGCGGTATGGACGCCTACCTGACCAAGCCGGCCCGACATGGCGCGCTGTTCCGCGAATTGCGGCAGCTGCTGTGCGTCGACGCCAACCGGACGGAGTCGACGGCGTCACTGCGCGCGCTGGATGCAACGCTGCAGCCGAACGGCTGGGACGAGAGCCTGCGTCTCTCGGGCCGCGTGCTGCTGGCGGAAGACAATGCCATCAACCAGCTGATTGCCGAGGAGATGCTCGCAAGCCTCGGTCTCGAGGTCGACCTGGCCGGCGACGGCCACGCGGCACTCGAGGCGGTTCAGGCCGCGGCGCGACCCTACGACGCGATCCTGATGGACTGCGAGATGCCGGGCATGGACGGCCGCACGGCGACACTGCGCCTGCGCGGGCTCGAGGCGGCGACGCCCGGCGGGCACCGCACGCCGGTGATCGCGCTGACGGCGCATGCCGCCGACAGCGATCGTGAAGCCTGCCTGGCGTCGGGCATGGACGACTATCTGTCGAAGCCCATGACGCGCGCGCAGCTCGCCGCGACGCTGGCGCGGTGGATCGACACGGCGGCCGCCGCGGCGGCCGCGGCGCCAACGACGCCGGATGCGGCTGCTACGCCCGCGGCGCGGCAGGCGTCGAGCTGAAGCGCGCCAGCGCCTCCGGCGTGTATTGCAGGAAGTCCCACTTGTTGCCGTACAGATCTTCGAACACCGCGACGGTGCCGTAGTCCTGCACCGCGGGCTCGCGCACGAAGCGCACGCCGGCGGCGGCCATGCGGTGGTAGTCGCGCCAGAAATCGTCGGTGCTCAGGAACAGGAACACCCGGCCGCCGGTCTGGTTGCCGATCGCCGCCCGCTGTTCCGGCTTCGTGGCACGCGCCAGCAGCAGTGCGGTGCCACCGCCGCCCGGCGGAGCCACCAGCACCCAGCGCTTCCCCGGCTCCGCGGGCAGGAGCGAATCCTCGACCAGCCTGAAACCGAGCTTCCGGGTATAGAACTCGATGGCCTCGTCGTAGTCGCGCACCACGAGGGCCACGTGGGTGATCATTTGTTGCATCGAGGGGTTCCGGGCTCGAGTGACACATGGCAGGCTTCCGCAGGGTACACGGGCTTCGGCAGCCCGCACACGGGTGGGTAATCGCGCAGATGGGCAAGACCTTGGATTCGATCGACGCAACCCTCGCAGGCTGGCTCGAGCGCCAGCCCTTATTCTTCGTGGCGACGGCGCCGCTGGGGGCCGACGGCCACGTCAACTGCTCGCCTAAGGGCGGCCAGGCGCTGCGTGTGATCGGGCCGCACGAAGTCGCGTACACCGACGGCTCCGGCAGCGGCATCGAGACCATCGCGCACCTGCGGGAGAACGGCCGTCTGGTGCTGATGTTCTGCGCCTTCGAGGGCGCAGCGAAGATCGTGCGGCTGCACGGGCGCGGCACGGTGCTGGTGCCCGGCGAGCAGGCGTTCGAGGCGTTGTTCGGGCGTTTTCCGCCGCAGGGGACGGTGCGCTCGATCGTGCGGCTCGAGGTGCGGCGGATCGCCGACTCCTGTGGCTACAACGTGCCGAAGATGGAGTTCCGCGAAACGCGGCGCGACGCGCAGGCCTGGCTTGCGAAGAGCAGCGACGATGCGCTGCGAAAGTACCTCGCGCGGAACAACCAGCGCAGCCTCGACGGGCTGCCCGCGATGTCCGCGGATGAACTGGATCGCGTGGTGATCCGTCGTCAATAGGCTGGTCGGTCCGCACCGGCGTCGCGGTGCGCGACCGCCACGCTGCCGGCCGGATCTGCGCCGACTCAGTTGTTCGCTGCGCCCGCGTTCACCCAGGCGCGGATTCTCGCGATCGTCGTCGCATCCAGGAACGGCCCGCCGAGCGGCATGCGGGCGCCCACCGCGGCCGTGCCCTCGATCTTCTGGATCAGGTAGCTGTTCGCCGCGTCGCCGGCGCGGATGCGCTGCAGGGCGGGAACCTCGGTGCTCGCCACTCCGACGACACTCGCATAGGCCGGAGCAACCAGGCTGAGGCCCTGCGGCGGCGTGGCGCCACTGTGGCAGCCCGAAGCGGCGCAGGTCGCAGTGAACACCTGGGTCTGGATCTCGGTGAACGTGAAGGGCGTGACCGTGGCTGTGTTGGCGACAGTGGCGGCGGCGAGCGTCGAGGTGCCGACGTTGCCGGTCGCGTCGAGCGCCTGCGCATCGATCGTGACGGCGCCGTTGGCGACCGTGGTCGAGTTCCAGTCGAAACTGTAGGGTGCGGTCGCATCCGAGCCGACGACCGTGCCGTTGACGCGCCAGCGCACCAGCGCGACGCCGATGTTGTCCGTGGCCGTGGCGGTCAAGGCCACCGTACCCGTGATCGTCGCCGGCACGGTGCCGAGCGTGACCACCGGCGCGGTCGTGTCGCCCGGCGTGACCGCAACGCCGCCGAGTGCGCCGGCGTTGATCCACGCACGGATCCCGTCGATCACGTCCTGGGGCAGCGGCGTGCCGTTGCGCGGCATGCGCAGCCCGACGATGCCGGCGGCGCCATCGAGCTTGCGGATCAAGTAGCTGTTCGCGGGGTTGCCCGGCTCCACCCGGAACAGCCCGGGGACCTCGACCGCAGTTCGTCCGACCAGGTTCGCATAGCTGGCGCCGGCGACCAGCGACATTCCGATCGCCGGCGTCGCGCCGGCATGGCAGCCGGAAAACGCGCAGCTCGCGTTGAACACGCGCGCCTGGATTTCGTCGAACTGCAGCGGCGTCACGCCGGGCAGTTCGACCTGGCCGCGGATCTCGCCGCCCGGGTTGGCCGGCGTATGCGCATTGACGTACCAGTTGCCGCTGCGGAAGTCGGCGAGCTGGTCGTCCGTGAGGGTGACGTTGGCAGCGGACCAGCGCGTGCTGGTCGAGTCCTTGGTCATGTTGATCTGCACCGGACCGTTCGTGCCGCGCGCGCCGCGGTGAATGTGCGCCAGCGTCGCGGTCAGCAGATCGGTGGTGTTGGCGTGCACCGTGAGCTTCTTTGCCACGAGGTTGACCGTCACCGAGGCGCGGCCCGTGGCCGTCGTGATGACGGCCGGATTCTCCTGGGCACCGGTCATGTGCGCGATCACCAGCTGCACGCCCTCGAGCAGCAACTGGCCGCGCACCAGGCCGGCGGGCGCCGCCGGGGTATGCACGTTGGCATACAGGCCACCGTCGAGCAGCGTGGCGATCTGCGCGCTCGTCAGCGTCGCGCCGTTGGAGCGCCAGTGCGTGATCGCCGCCGGATCCTTCTCGAGGCCGACGATGACCGGGCCGTTGAGTCCGGCGAAACCGTCGTGGATGTGCGCCTGGATCGAATCGTCGGCGCCGCTCACGTTGACGTGCACGTCGGCCGCGCCCGTCGCGGTGCGCACCGTCAGCGCGGCGCTGCCGCGCGCCGCCGTGATGCGCGGCGCGGGCGCTTCCTGCTCGCCGTTGACGCGGTTGACCACCACGAGGTAGCCGGGAGGCACGATCTGCCCGCGCACCTCGCCGCCGGTGTTCGCCGGCGTGTGCACGTTCAGGTAGGCGCCCGCACTCTGCAGCGCGTCGAAATCGGCCTGCGGCAGCGTCACGTTCTCGGCGGAGAAATGCGCGGGGTTCGCCGCGTCCTTGGTGAAGTTCACGGCGACCGGCCCGTTGGTGCCGGCGTTGCCGCGATGCATGTGCGAGGCGACCGCATCGTTCAGGCCGGTGGTGTTGACGTGGTAGGTGGCGACCCGCGTCGCGGTGTTGAGTGTGATCGCGCCCCGGCCACTGTTGCGGGTTGCGACCTCCGGCACTTCCTGCAGGCCGGAGAGGTCCACGAAGTACAGCACGGTGCCGGCCGGCAGCAGCTGGCCGCGCACCTCACCGCCCGGGAACGCGGCTGAGTGGGCGTTCACGTAAAGGCCACCCGCGATCAGCGCGTCGACCTGCGCGCTCGTCAGCGTGGCGCCGGCGGCCGGTCCCCAGCGCCCGGTGCTGGCGGAGTCGGCGGCGAAGTTGACGATGACCGGGCCGTTGGTGCCCGCAAAGCTGGAGTGAATGTGCGCGGCGACGGCGGTGAAGCCGGTGACGGTGATGAAGCCGGTGACCGTACCTGAGGCGAGGTTGATCGTCAGCGTGCCGGTGGCAGAGGAGATCGACGCATTGGCGGGGAGCTCCTCGCGGCCCGACAGCGTGACCGGGAAGGCGACCTGATTGCGGACCGTGACCGTCACGGCGGTCGCGCTGCCCTCATTGTTGAGTGCGTCGCGTCCGATTGCGGTGATCGTGTGCGCGCCGTCGGTCACGCTGCCGCTGTTCCAGGCGATCGAGTATGGCGCCGTGGTGTCGAAGCCGACGGACGCGCCGTCGACCTTGAACTCGACGCTGATCACCGCGACGTTGTCGCTGGCGTCGGCGCCCAGCGCAACGGCGCGGCTGAGCGTCGCGGGCAGCGCCTGCAGGGTGACCGAGGGCGGCGTCTTGTCTTCGCTGCCATTGCAGCTGGCGAGCCCGAGCGCGGCGAGCGCGGCCACCATTCCGGCATACAGGCGCCACGGCTTGTGCGACATGAGCGGTCCCCTAGTTCGTGTTGTTGATCGATGTCGGCGGGTAGTGAGTGCCGTTGACGCGGCCCGCGGTTCAATTGCGGCGCCCAAAGTCATTGCGACCGTCATTTGAACCATTCCCGCTGCGGCGGGAACTCATCCCCAAAACAACAGCGACAGGGGATCGACCGATGGCTTCACGCAGAGATCCGCCGCGCCGTCAGGCGCTGCGTACGGGCGCGCTGGCATTCGGCGCGCTGCTCGCCGGTTGCGCCGGCGACGGCCAGGGCCTCGACGCCAATGGTCGGCCCCCCGGAGAATCCGGCGCAGGCCTGCCGCCCGCGACCGGCGCCACGTTCAAGGCCGTCCAGGACAATGTCCTGACGCCGTTCTGCACCGGCTGCCACGCCGGTGCCGCGGCGCCGCTCGGGCTGCGGCTGGACGCCGGCAACAGCTACGCACAGCTGGTCAACGTGAACAGTGTCGAGGTCGGTTCGCTGAAGCGTGTGCTGCCCGGCGACCCGGGCAACAGCTATCTGGTGCAGAAGATCGAAGGGCGCGCCGCGGTCGGCGCGCGCATGCCACTCGGCGGCGCGGCGTTGTCGCAGGCGAACGTCGACCTGGTGCGCACCTGGATCGCGGCCGGCGCGCCGACGGCCGTGAGCCCGGGGGCGGTGGCGAGCAAGACGTTCGAGGTCACGACGACGATACCCGCCGCCGGCGAGAACGCGCTGGCCGACACACGCAGTGTCATGGTGGTCTTCAATGCCGGCGTCGATGCGGCACTCGCGCAGAGCGGCACCCTCGAGCTGGCGCGCGTCGACGGCCCGGCTGTCGCGCTGGCCGCCATCGAGGTATCGGCGCTGAACCCGACCGTACTGACGCTGCGAAGCCGTGGGGCGCTGCAAGCCGGTGAATACCTGCTGACGGTGCGCGGTACGGGCGCCACGGCGCTCGCCGACCTCGCGGCGCGGCGGCTCGACGGTGATGGCGACGGCCAACCGGGCGGGGATTTCACGATCGGGTTCAGTGTCGCGGCGCCGACCGTTGCGGCGGCCGTCTCGCCGATGTCGGGAGAGCAGAAATGAGTGTGCGCAGCCCCGCCTTTCAAACGCTGCTGTGGCTGATGGTGGCCCTGGGCTTCGCCTCGGGCGCCGCGCGCGCCGAGCCCTATCTCGCGGTGCAGATGGGCTTCAAGTGCGTGCAGTGCCACGTCAACCCGACGGGCGGCGGCCTGCGCAACAACTACGGCAATGTGTTCGCGCAGACGCAGCTCGCCGCGCGACGCCTCGGTGGCGACGATGCGGAAATGTGGACCGGCACCGTCGGTGGCTTCCTCGCGGTCGGTGGCAACCTGCGCGCCAACGCCAGCTACGCGAAGATCCCCGACCAGCAGACCACGGACGAATTCGCGGTGGAGGAGGCGCGGGTCTATCTCGATGTGGCGCTGATTCCGGGTCGCCTGTCGGTCTATTTCGACGAGCGGGTTGCGCCAGGCAATGCCGAGGACCGCGAGGCCAACGTGCGCTTCTGGCTGCGCGAGGGCGAGCTGTACATCAAGGGCGGCAAGATGTACCTGCCGTTCGGCTGGCGACTCGAGGACGATACGGCGTTCGTGCGCCAGCTCTCCGGCATCAACATGCAGGCGCCGGACAACGGTCTGGAGATCGGCTTGGAGCACGGCCCGTGGAGCGCGCAGCTGGCGATCAGCAACGGCAGCGCCGGCGGTCCCGAGACCGACGACGGCAAGATGATCAGCACACGCGTGGAACACGTGCAGAACGCCTGGCGAGTCGGCGCGAGCGCCACCGTCAACAACGCGGATGCCGGGGATCGCAGCGGTGCGGCGCTGTTCGCTGGCTTGCGCTGGCGCCGGTTCTCGCTGCTGGGCGAAGTCGACTGGTTCGACGACGATGGCATCGGCGCGAACGGGCGCGAACGGATGGCGACCCTCGCCGAGGCCAACTGGCTCTGGCGCCCGGGTCACAACCTGAAGGCGACGTTCGAATGGTTCGAGCCCGACACCGACGTCGACGAGGACGAGCAGACGCGCACCAGCCTCGTCTACGAATGGTCGCCGGTGCAGTTCCTGCAGGCGCGTTTCGGCGTGCGCCGGTTCATCGGCATTCCGCAGAGTGACCCGCAGAACCGCACTGAAGCGTTCCTGCAGCTACACGGGTACTTCTGATTTCGCCGACCAGCGCGCGCACCGCGCTCTCGGCATCGAGGGTCGCGGGGCCGCGCGGCGGGTCCGAAACGGGCACCACGAGGCTGGCGGTTGCGGCGAGCCGCCGCCGCAATTCTGCCGCGGGCATCGCCGGCCGCAGTTCGAGCAGCAGCGCGACGACGCCGCTGGCCAGTGCCACGGACATCGAGATGCCGGTGACATAGTCGTAGCGGCCACCGGGAACGGTGGTGAGAACCTCGTGCCCTGGCGCGCCGAGGCGCAGCCGCGCGGCGTTGACGGTCGGGGTGACCGCGTGATCGTCGGCGTCGCCGATCGCGATCACGTCGCGCACCTGCAGCGGGAAGGGCAGGGGCTCGCCGGCGCGCGGAGCGACATCGGCGGCGACCACGACGATGCCGTCCTGCACCGCCCGCTGCACCAGCCGCTCGAGCAGCGGGTCCGCCGGGCCGGTCAGGCTGAGATTGATCACCTGCGCGCCGCGCTCGATCGCGTGGGCGAGCGCCTCGGCCAGCGTCAGGCTGTTGCATACGGCTGCGCTACCGGGTTCCGCTTCCCAGCAGGCTTTCAGCATCATCAGTTGCACGCCGGGCGCGACGCCGACGATGCCGGTGCCGTTGCCGGCGGCCGCGGCGATCGCGCCGGCGACGGCCGTGCCGTGCCGGTCGCGCCGGAAGCGGGTGCCGTCTGCATCGACGAAATTGACCGACTGCGCGATGCGGCCCGCGAGATCGGGGTGGCCGGTGTCGGCGCCGGTGTCGATCACGGCGACGCGTACCTGGCGGCCGGTGGCCAGAGCCTGCGCCTGGGGCACGCGCATCCGCACCAGCGCGCGTTGCAGCGGAAAGTAGGGATCGTTCCAGGTGAGCGGCTGCGAGCTGGTGTGGAAGCGCTGCATCGGCTGCGCGCTCTCGACGCGGACGTCGGCGCGCAGGCGCGCGAGCAGTCGCTCGCGTGCGTCGTTGCCGGGTACCCGGAACACGACGCAGTGCACGCCGAGCACGTCGATGCGCCAGGCCGCGACCCACTCCAGCCGGTAGTCGCGCGCCAGGTCGCGCGCGATGTCCTGCGCCAGCGCCGAACCCCGATAGGCCACGCTGCCCCCGAGCGCCCGCGGCGTGGCGCCGGCCGCGGCCACCAGGCGCGGCGCACGGGAGTCTTCGATCGTGACCACGACCTGGCGTTCGGCATCGTCGCGCGCCGCCACCGACAGCCGGGTGAACGTGTCGTGCGAGACGGGCTCGCTGGCGCAGCCCGCGAGCAGGATTGCGGCGGCGACGAAGGCGGCAACGCCGCCGTGGCGCGGCGCGCTCATCGGCCGCGTCCGGCTGGCGTGCCGACTGCCGCGGCCGGTCCCAAAGGCTCGACGAGCCGCACGCTCGGGTCTGCGCGCAGCGCGTCGATGCGCGGCACGGCGCCCTCGAGCGGCGCGACCGTGTAGACGCCGTCTGTCGAAGGCCCGGCGCGCACGCGCAGCCCCTGCGCGGCAAGCCGCGACACGACCTCGGCGTGCGGGATTGCCGCGTCGAATTCGACACGCCACGCGACGCCGTCGCCTGGCAGTGTCGTGTCGGTAGTCGACACAGTGCGGTACGCCGGCTGTGGCGCGAGGGGCGCGCGCGCGACCAGTGTCCAGAGCAGGGCCATCGACAGCAGCGCGATGGCGGCGGCCTGCAGCGTCACGGTGATTCGCAATGGATGCGGGCGGCGTATCACCGCGGGCAGCGCCGGCGCAGCCGGCGCTGGCGGCATCGATGCGGGTGGCGCAGCGCGCCCCTGCGCGGGCGCCGGAGTCTCGGTCATCGGCGGCGATGCAGGCAACGATGCAGGCGTCGCCGTCAGGGCGCTCTCGAAGCGGGCCCAGGCGGCGAGGGGCGTCTGCTGCACGTTGCCGCTCGGGCGACGAATGCCGGCGTACAACTCGCGCTCGACGCTGAGGCGGCCGCGGCAGAGCGGGCAGCCGGCGGCATGCGCTTGCAGCTCGCGAGCCTCGGTCGCCGAAAGGCTGCCATTGACCAGCCACGGCAGTTGCTCGAAGGCCACCTGGCACTGCGGCGGTTCCGGGGGCGTAGGCAACGGGCGCTGGGTCACGAGTGTTCTCCGGGGCGGCGCGTGTCGATCTGCTGCAGGATCTCGAGCCGCTGGTGCAGGTGTTTGCGTGCGTAGTGCAGACGGGTCTTGACGGTGCCGACCGGGCAGTCGGCGACCGCGGATATCTCCTCGCAGGAGAGGCCGACGTAGTAGGCGAGCTCGATGACCAGGCGATGTTCGTCGCTGAGCTCGACCAGCGCCCGGTCGAGCCAGTCGCCGCGTTCCGCCGCCGCGGCCAGCAGGTCTTCGCCGGCCGGCGCGCCGTCGACTTGCGTCTCCTGCCGCTCGCGCTCGGCGTCGACCGCGGTGCGCGCGCGACGCCGCGACTCGAGCCCCTTCAGCGCGCGGCGATAGGCAATACCCATGACCCAGGTCGAAACGCGCGATTCATGGCGAAAGGTTTTCGCCTGCTGCCAGACGATCATCAGCGTGTCGTTGACGGCCTCGTCGGCGAGCTGCGGGTCGTGGGTGATCCGCAGCAGGAAGCGATGCAGGCGGCGGTGGAACGCGAAATAGAACCGGCGCAGCGCGGCCGCGTCCCCGGCGGCGACCTGCGCAAAAAGCTCCTCGTCGTCGACGGCGGGCGTGTCCGCCCTGCCGGGGTGGGGATCCATCGAACCCGTATCGTCCTCTTTCGTCTGCATCTGAGTTCCCGCGCGCCGCTCCCCGGTTCAATGCAGGCGCCAGGAGATCGTTGCAATCAGTCGCTCTCCGGTCGCGGCGGCGCTGAACATCGTGCGCGTGATCGGCTCGGCGTCCGTCCAGGTCAAAGCCAGGCTGAGGCGACGGCCGGTATAGACCGCGCCCGCACTCCAATACGTAAAGCGCAGACCCAGCCCGTCGCTCAAGTCGTACTGGCCGATTCCCGCAGACACGGCAACGGACTGCGAGAGTGGTTGCGACACGGTCAGCGTGTAATCGAGAGCCGTGCTGTCACGCGCGACCCCGCGGCGAGTGCCGACCGAGTAGTCGGGCGAGATCGCGATACCGAGCTGCACCCGTTCGCGCCACGACAGCTCGAGATGCGCTTCGTGATAGTCATAGGGCAGGCCGCGAATCTGCGCCGAATAGAAATACGCGGCGAGGGTGCCGGCAATCGTCCAGTCGCGATCGAGGCTGCGTGCCCGCGACAGGTAGACGCCGAGTTCGCGGTTCGGGCCGCGGCCCGGATTGAGGTTCATGGTCGCGGCCGACAGCCCCGCCGACCAGCCGGCGCCCAGATCCGCGCCGACTTGCGCCTGCAGCGTGGGGTCACCCTGGGACCGCGAGACGCCGTGGACAACATAATCCGAGGACACGGCGAGATGGGCCTGCAGGGGCTGCGCAGGCGCCGGCGGTGCGGCTACCACGGCGAAAGCCAGCAGGGCGGCGAAGGGAGCGGCCTGCAGCCGGGGCCACGGGGCAAGGGGCTGGCGTGACGCCACGGGCCGCAGCGGCCGTAGGCGGCGCGGCGGCTCGCGGGGCAGGGCAGCGGTTGCCATCGGCACCAGTCGGCTCCCGTGACGTCGGTTCCCGTGACGGGACAGGCCTGCTAGTGACGATGCTCCTGCAGCCCTCCGGGAAACACTGCCTGATCGAGCCCGCCGCTGTCCAGCCAGGCCCGGGTGGCGGCGAGCGCCCTGTCGATCAGCGCGGCGCCCTGTGAATAGTCGCTGGCCGACTGGTTGAGCGGGCAAAGCGGCGGCACGATGCGCAGCTCGAGCTGCGCGGCATGGCGCTCGTAGTCCAGCCGCAACTGGCGTGCGCCGAGCAGCGTGACGGCATGCATCGCCCGGCCGAGGGCATGGCGCGGCACGGCCGTACCGACGCAGGCAAATCCGCAGGGCAGGACGATCACGCGGCTCGCGCCGAGTCGGGCGGCGACGGCGATCGGCGTCTCGCTGGCGATGGCGCCGTCGACCAGGTCTCGCCCGTCGATGCGCACTGCTGCGAATACGCCCGGAATCGCACTGCTGGCGAGCGTCGCCTCGACCAGCGACCCGCGCGCCAGCACGACCGCCTCGCCCGTGGCAAAGTCCGCACAGACGACATATAGGGGAATCGCGAGCTGTTCGATGAGCAAGCCGCCGAGTTCGCGTTCGAGGAGCGCGCGCAGGCCGCGCGAATCGCCGATGTGGTCGCGCAGCCCGGCCAGACCGAGCGCCGAGCGCCACGACAGGCCGAGGATCTCGCGCGTGCGCGCCCGGCGCCACAAACCCGCCATGCGCTGCGTGGTGGCGGCGTCGGCGCCCGCAGCCAGGAAAGCCCCGTTGAGCGCGCCGGCCGACACGCCGACGATGAGGTCCGGTGCCAGCCCGAATTCGACCAGCGCCTGCAGCATGCCGACCTGGATCGCGCCGAGGCTGCCACCGCCGCACAGCACCAATGCCGTCGTCATGACGAGCGCCGGCGCCGACGCGGTGCCCGGCGCCGTTGCGGCAGGGTCTGCGGCCGTGGCGGTGGAGGGGTCATCGGCGTTTCTCGTTGCGCATACTGGAGGAGACCGGTCGGGCGGAGTTGGAATTTCCGGGTTTCGGGAGAACGCGCCCGCGCTCATCGAGGCCCGTCACCTGCCATCCTGAAATAGATTGCGCCCTGGCACGGTCTGGTGAATATGCCGACTCTCAAGCTGCTCGTCGCCGTCTTTGCCCTCAGCGCCTGCTCCGCCGCATCGGCGCCGCCTCCGGGGGCGCCGGTGAGGCTGCCCGAATTTCCGGTCGTCGGCGCCGCCGGCTGGCTGAACTCCTCGCCGTTGCGACTCGCCGACCTGCGCGGCCGGGTCGTGCTGGTCGAATTCTGGACCTATGGCTGCAGCAACTGCCGCAACACACTGCCCTGGCTGAAGCAGGCGGCCCGCCAGTATCGCGACGATGGCCTGGTCGTGGTTGCCGTGCATACCCCGGAGTTTCCCGCCGAGCGCGAGCGCGGCAACGTGGAACGCGCGCTGCCCCGTCTCGGCATCGACTATCCGGTGCTGCTCGACCCGGATTCGGCGTACTGGAACGCCGTCGGCAATCGCTACTGGCCGGCGTTCTGGCTCCTCGATCGCGAGGGGCGCCTCGTCGCCACCGCCATCGGCGAACTGCATGCGGGGGAGGCGCGCGCCGCGCGTTTCGAGGCGGCGATGAAAACCGCGCTCGAGGCCGCGCCACCCAGCGTCGCGAGTGCGCATTCCGGCAGGCCGAACATCGCGAATCGCGCCAACTGAATTGTACTGTCCGTCATGCGCCCGGCGCATGGGGGGTGACGCATAGTCGATACTTCATCGGGCGTCGCCGTGGGAAAAAAGTGCCGAGCGTTTCCCAGCGAAAACGGAGCAGGAGCCGCCTCGTGCATCGAATCGCGTTGTATGTGCTGGTGATCGGAACGGCCCTTGCCCCGGATCGGATCGTCCTGGCCGGTGAGCTCCTTGCCGGTGACATGGCGAAGGTGATGCACCTCTGGTGCACACAAACCGGCACCTGGACAGGATTGATCGAAGTGACGGCGTCGGACGGCAAGCGCGAGCGGCTCGAGCTCGTGACGACGCACGACTGTACCGAGGCGTCGCGATTTCACATCGTTCGCGAGCGGTTTGGTAGCGGCGTGTCCACGGTGAAGGTGACGTTCGTCGACGACGCTGCCCCGGCGTTCCACACCTCCTACTTTGCCGGCGGACGGGATTCGGCCTACCGCTTCTCGTTCGTCAGTGTCGAAGCGATCGACGACACGCACTGGAAGACGATCATCGCCTCGGAACCGGGCACGGAGAAGTACGAGGGACGCCCTGCGACGCTGCGTTACATTCGTGTTCGCGACGGCGAC
>JAYTNX010000322.1:0-1901 GCA_043748075.1 Pseudomonadota bacterium | reverse complement strand
GCCACGCAGGCGCCACGGGCCCAGCAGCCCCGCCGAGACGACGAAGCTGAGGTAGTTGAGCACCAGCCTGAGCTTGCCGGTGCCGCGCGGGATCAGCGGCACACGCAGCACGCGTGCACCGGCGTACTGGCCGAAGGCGGCGGGGTCGCGCCGGTATTCGTCGAAGATGCGTCCGTCCGGGTAGTTGGGTTGGCCGGTCAGGATCGTCACCTGGTGGCCGCGCGTGACCAGTTCGGTCACGAGGTCGTTGACACGAAAGTTCTCCGGCCAGAAGTACTGGCTCACGACAAGCAGGCGCAAACCGGTTACCTCAGTCGATCCTGCGCCAGACGACGCGATTCACGTAGTCTGTGTAGCTGTGCAGGATGCGCAGGACCTTGTCCGAGACATTGGGCATGCCGTAGTCGGCAACCTGGCGCAGCGTCCTGGTCTCGTCGCGGCCCTGGCTCTGCAGGATCGCGAGCGCCTGCCGCACGCGCTGCACCTCCAGGCCGACCATCATCACGGCCGCCTCTTCCATGCCTTCGGGGCGTTCGTGCGCTTCGCGCAGGTTGAGGGCCGGGAAGTTCAGGATCGAAGACTCCTCGTTGATCGTGCCGCTGTCGGACAGAACGGCGCGCGCCGTCTGCTGCAGCTTCACGTAGTCAAGGAAGCCCAGCGGCTTGAGCAGGCGCACGTTTGCCGGGAACACGATCCCCAGCGCGTCGATGCGCTTCTGGGTGCGCGGGTGGGTGGATACGATGACCGGCAGCGCATGGTCCTGCGCCAGCGCCTCCAGCACCTCTACCAGCTTGCCGAAACTGCGGTCCGAGTCGATGTTCTCCTCGCGGTGCGCACTCACCACGAAGAAGCGCTGCGGCTCCAGGCCGAGCCGCTCCAGCACGTCGGAGGCCTCGATCCGCGGCCGGTAGTGCGTCAGCACCTCGAACATCGGGCTGCCGGTCTTGATCACCAGATCGGGCGGCAGGCCCTCGCGCAGCAGGTACTCGCGCGCAATATCGCTGTAGGTCAGGTTCACGTCGGCGGTGTGATCGACGATTCGGCGGTTGGTCTCCTCGGGCACGCGCTGGTCGAAGCAGCGGTTGCCCGCTTCCATGTGGAAGATCGGGACTTTGCGGCGCTTGGCCGGGATGACCGCCAGGCAGCTGTTGGTGTCGCCCAGCACCAGCATGGCATCGGGGCGTTCGAGCTCGAGCACCTTGTCGACCGCGATGATGACGTTGCCGATCGTCTGCGCCGCGCTGCCGCCCGCGCTGCCCAGGAAGTGCGCCGGCTTGACCACGCCGAGCTCGTCGAAGAAGACCTGGTTCAGCTCGTAGTCGTAGTTTTGGCCGGTATGCACCAGCACGTGGTTGCAGTGCTCGTCGAGCCGCGCCATCACGCGCGACAGCCGGATGATCTCGGGCCGTGTGCCGACGACCGTGAGTACCTTCAGCTTCTTCATGGCTTCACCTTCATCGCCACTGTGTCCGGGCGCTCACGGTCGAAGATCTCGTTCGCCCACAGCATGACGATCAGTTCCTCGTCGCCGATGTTCGTGATGTTGTGCGTCCAGCCCGGCACCGTCTCGACGACGCGGCCCTCGCCTCCCTGGACGATCACCTCGTGCAACTGCCCCGTCTCGATGTGCCGGAAGCCGAAGTGGGCGTGACCCCGGATGACGAGGAACTTCTCGGTCTTGCTGTGATGGTAGTGCTCGCCGCGCGTGATGCCTGGGTGCGCGGTGAAGTACGAGAACTGCCCGCTGTCTTGTGTCTTGAGCATCTCGGCGAACTCGCCGCGCGGATCCACGTGGCGCGGCACGGTGTAGTCGAAGGTCTCCGGCGGCAGGTGGCTGACGTAGGTGGCGTACAGCGCCCGCACGAAGCCGGTGCCGACGCGCGCGGTGAGCAGGGTCTGCC